>CAZRLK010000325.1:0-2502 GCA_964600555.1 uncultured Bradymonadales bacterium | reverse complement strand
CCATGGGGTCGATCATGACCTCCAGGGAGTCGACGAAATACAGACACGGCGGGATTTCGCCGAGGTAGTCGATGTCGAGCGCCTCTTCCTGCTCGACGACCCGGTCCAGCCCCGGCGGCGACGGGTCGCTGATGAACACCGAACTCGGCCCCAGCCGGATCGTCTCGATGTCGACCTCCCGCCAGTCGTGTTCGAGCTGCCCGAGGATCAGGTCGAGCTGGTCGGCATCCGAGTGGCGCAACAACACGCCGTTGGCATACAGCTGAAGCTGCCGATGGACCCGCTCCCAGTCCTTGAGCTGAAACTCGACGGTATCCGGGACCGGCGCGTGGCTGTAGGTGTTGAGAATCTCGAGGATCGACTCGGCATCCAGCCCGTGCGAAAATCCCCACTGGACGCTCTCGGCGGTCAACCGAAAATTCGCCACCCGGTCGGCCAGTTTGTCCCGGGTGCCGATGTGGTACAGGTAATACAGCACGTCCATCGGAGCCGAATCCAGAAACAACATCACCTCGTAGTTCGGCTGGACGACCAGGCACCCTCCCTCCTCGTCGTCCGGCTCCGGCACCTCCGGTTCGTCCTGCTCGTCGGACTCGTCTTTTTTGACGCCGACGATCTCGGCGCCCCGCTCGTGGAAGCGCAGCGCCTCGATGCCGTCGTCGCTCTCGCCGGCCTCGAGAACCCCCAGCCAGCCGAGCCCCCGGTCGAGCACCGCCTCGATGTAGTCGCTCGGATCGACGTCCGTCTCCGCGTTCGACAGTGCACGCGGCAGATAATTGCGGTCGAGTTTCGTGCACAGATCGACGATCGCCTCGCGGGGCGTCCACCGCCCGAGCTTCGAGCGACGCAGCACCGACAGCACGTAGCCGCGCGCCCCGATGAACGGCTCGCCGGTCGCCTCCGACTGCGAGAAATGATCCTCGTAGTCCGGACGCCGTTTGCCGTGAGCCAGCGCCAGGCTCTCGACTTCACTCCAGTGTTTCAGCCCCTGGAAGGCGTTGATCAGCCGCCGGTTGCGCTCGTCTTCCTCCGCGCAGTAATACTCCTCGACCTCCTCGTGGTGGCCGGTGATCGCCTCCTCGGTCTTTTCGATGAACCCCAGCTCGAAGGCCATCGCCAGCAAAAACGTCACGTAGTCGAGCTGGACGGTGTCGTTCAGATCCAGCTCATCGCCCGCCTCGCCCGGGTCGCCGGGCAGGGTCACACCCCGGGCGAACCGCCGGAGACTCCGCCGGTTGGGTGCCCCCGATTTGTTGAGCCGCAGCGGCTCCTGCTGCAGCAAGGAAGCCAGGTGCAGGAGGTTCAACTCGAGGGCGTCGACGTCCCCTCGGCGCACCCGCTCGATGTCGCCCTCCCAGCTTCCCAGGGCGTCCGGGTCGAGCGACTCCGCCTCGTCGCTCAACTGCTCTTCGGCGAAGCTCGGCAGCGCCAGGTCGTGCTGCAAAAAATTGTCCTGGTCGAGCAGACCTTCGATGTCGAGTTCGCTCTCCCCCGGGTTCGGCACCGGAATCAGGATGCACTCCTCGACCAGCCGCCGCAGGAGGTCTTCGGTGTCCCCGAATCCCTGCAACAGCAGGTCGCGGCGCAGGTTCTCGCCGCGCATCCGCCCACCGCTCGCGGCGACTTGCCCGAGGATGCCGCGCTCGCGGGTATCGAGCTTCTCGAGGCGATCGGCCACCCGGTCCGACTCGTCGATCGCCGCCGCCACCTCCTCGCCCTCCGCCGTCGCCTCCAGGCCCCACGCCTGGGCGATGAACCGGTGCGAGGAGAGACCGTAGCCGCGCTCGAACAACGATTCGAGCTCGTCGGAATCCAGCGGACCCGACTTGCCTCGTCCTTTCTCGGAGCGCTGACCTTTCACTCGGATTCCTCGTCGTCGGAAGTCTCTTCGTCGTCCTCGTCGGCTTGTCCGGCGTCCTCCGGCTCGTCGTCCTCGTCGTCGTCCTCGAGGACCTCCGGCGCCACGATCTCGCCGTTGACCTTCGGATACGTCCCCCGCTCCTGGAGCGCCTCTCGGATCGACTCCAGTTGATACGCCGGGGCGACGACGGCCCGGTCGCCGATGCGCTTCATGTGCATCGCTCCGGTATCCATCGCCAGGAGGGTCTCCTCGAGGATCGCCTCGCTGTCGCAGATCATCAGGGCGACGCCTCGGTGTGCGACCAAATTGGATTCGTCAGCCACGAATCGTCCTCAAATCGAGGGTCGAGAGATGCGAATGCCCGGTCGTCGACATTGCCGGCCTGAGCAACGAGTCGGGGCTGCACGATGCGGTACGGGCCGCCATGACGCCGCTGGTGGGCGCCTGCGAGGGGCGGCCGCTGGCGCTGCGGCTGCGGCTCACCGGCGCGACCAATCTCCACGCCCGGCTGCTCGCCGAACGCGAGCGGATGACCGAGGACCTGCAGGCCATCGCCTCGACGCTGTCGGACCAGATCTGGCTCGAGAAGCTCGTGGTCGAGACCCGCGCACCCGCGGCCGCCGGCACGCTCGGCCTGCCGC
>CAZRLK010000324.1:0-2529 GCA_964600555.1 uncultured Bradymonadales bacterium | reverse complement strand
ACTGGGCGAGGGCGATGACGGCGGTGTCGGCGTGGTAGCCGCCGGCCTCGGCGGTCTCGACGAGGCGATCGAGGTGCTCGTCGAGCTGGAGGCGTCCGACGGTCCGGAGGGCGTAGCCGCGGACGTCTTTGCGGCGGTGTTCGAGCGCCTTACACAGGTACTGTGCGCCGCGCTCGTCGTCGAGTTCGATCAGGGCGCCGGCCGCCTCGACGCGCAACAGGGGGTGGACGAACCAGCGATCGAGGATGTCGCGAAGCGGGGCGGCGGCGCGCTCGGAGCCGAGGTGGACCAGCGCCCGGGCGGCGCCGGCGATCGTCTCCCCGTCGTCGAGGGCGTCGGTCAGCTCCCCGTAGACCTCCTCGAAGGTCTCCTCGTCGATCTCGGCGCCGTGCTCGCCGACGAGTTCCGCCAGCGCGATCGCGAACTGCAGCCGGTCCGAGGGGGCGGCGCGGCGGCGGATGGCGGCGATCGCGTCGGCGAAATCGGTCAGCCCGCGCTCGGCGCAGATCTGAGCGGCGACGGTGGCGACCTCGGAGTCGGCGTCCTGCAGGCGGGGCCCGACGATGCGCTCGAGCATCTCGCCGGGGAGGTCGAGGCGGTGCAGGGCGATCAGGGCCTGGTAGCGGACGTCGGGGTCGGCGTCGGAGGCGGCCTGCTCGAGGATCGATTCGGTCGCCTCGCCGGTCGTCTGCGCGAGGATGCGGCAGGCGGCCTGGCGCAGGGGGCTGGTGAACGGGATGTCGGGCGGCGCGTCGAACGGGAGGTCGGCGAGCGCGCGGCCGAGCGCCTCCTCGTCCTCGAGGACGACGGCGCCGAACAGGTTGGCGAGCGTCGAGTCGACGCGGGCTGCGAGGGCGGAGGTCGCCCGGTGGCGCAGCGGAGGATACGGGTCGGCCAGCGACTCGAGCGAGGCCCGGAGCGCCTCCTCGCGCGAGCCGTGTTCGAGGCGATATTCGAGTTCGTCGAGCCGGGCGTCGGGATTGCCGATCTCGTCGAGCGGCTTGCGATCTTCCATACGGGCGGTGCTCCGGAAAGGAGAAGCTCTCGGCCGACGGCCGCGGCTCAACTGACGGTGTCGCCCGGGGCGACCTCGTCGCCAAAGGTGGGCACGACCAGCTCCCCGTCATCGGTCGTCGCTGCCAGCAGCATCGCCTGGCTTTCGATGCCGAAAATTTCGGCCGGCTCGAGGTTGGTGACGAACGGGGCGCGCAGGTCCTCGAGCTCTTCGGGCTCGTAGCTTTTGGCGAGGCCGGCGACGACGGTCCGCTCCTCGTCTTCGCCGACGTCGACCGAGAGTTTCAGCAGCTTGTCGGCGCCCTCGACGGCCGCCGCGCGGCGCACCAGGCCGACGCGCAGGTCGAGCTCGGCGAAACGGTCGAAACTGACGAGATTGGCGTCTTGTTGGTCGGTCGTTTCTTCACTCACGTCGTCCTCCTCGGGGGTTGATTCGTCGTCTTGAGGGGCTTCGAGTTTCTCGATCAACACGTCGGGGTGGCGGATGTCGGTCCCGCCGGCGAGGCCGCCCCACTCGAGCGTCTCGTACGAGCGCGCCGAGTCGGGCTCGAGGCCGAGCGCCTCGAAGACCCGGCGGGTCGTGTGGGGGATGAACGCCTCGAGCAAGACCGTCACCCAGCGAATCCCCTCGAGGGTGTGATACAGGATCTCCTCGAGGCGCTCGGCCTGCTCGTCGCCGTCGAGCGCCCAGGGCTGGGTCTCCTGGATGTAGTTGTTGATCTCGCGAGACAGCTCCATCGCCTCCTCGAGCGCCAGGTGTGAGTCGCGTCGGTCCATGTGGCGCTGGACGGCGGCGGTCGCCTCGCTGGCGGCCTCCCGGAGCGCGAGGTCGATCTCGCGTGTCGGCTCGTCGACCACCGGGATGGTCCCGTCCAGGAAGCTGTCGAGCATGCCGACGGTGCGGTTGACGAGGTTGCCGTAGTTGTCGGCCAGTTCGGTGTTGTTGCGCTCGACGATCCGGTGGCGTGCGAAGTTGCCGTCGTTGCCGAAGGGCAGCTCGCGGATCAGAAAGTACCGCAACACGTCGAGATCGTAGGTGTCGACCAGGTCGGCGGCATCGACCCAGTTGCCCCTGGATTTGCTCATCTTCTCGCCCTCGACCAGCCACCAGCCGTGGGCGTAGACCTGCTCGGGCGGCTCGATGTCGGCGCTCATCAAAAAGGCGGGCCAGTACACGGCGTGAAACCGCAGGATGTCCTTGCCGACCAGGTGGATGTCACACGGCCAGAATTTCTCGAAGGTCTCCGGGTCGTGCAGGCGTCCGATGCCGGTCAGGTAGTTGGTCAGCGCGTCGACCCAGACGTACAGCACGTGCTCGGGGTCGTCGGGGTAGGTGATGCCCCAGTCGAAGGTCGTCCGGGTGATCGACAGGTCGTTCAGTCCCCCCTCGACGAACGAGGTCACTTCGTTGAGCCGGGCCTCGGGGGCGACGGTCCCCTCGCGGGAGGCGTACCACTCGAGCAGCTCGTCCTCGTAGTCGCTCAGCCGGAAAAAGTAGCTGTCCTCCTCGACCCA
>CAZRLK010000323.1:0-2543 GCA_964600555.1 uncultured Bradymonadales bacterium | reverse complement strand
CTTATTCAAACATGTCGCCGTACTCGTCGAGCTTGTCGAGGACCTCGTCGTCTTCGCCGTCGAGCTCCGCTTCGTCGGCCTCCGATTCGTCGGCATTCGCCGAGGTGATGTCGCCGAGTTCGCCGGCCTCGGAGTCGTCGGCCGGTTCGCTGGAGGCTTCCTCCTCGGGCGTCCGATCGAGCTCCTCCTCGCTGCTCGCTTCGATGATCGCCTCGGCACTCTCGCCGACCGCCTCGTCGGCCGGCTGCCCGCTGCCGTCGGCGACCTCCTCGACCGTCGCTTCGCTGCCGAACGCCCCGACCTCTTCGCCGAACTCGCCGGCCTCCTCGATCGCCTCCATCGATTCCATCGACTCCTCGGGGAAGGCCTCCGACTGGTCGTCGAACTCGCCGGAGACCGGCTGCTCGTCGAACTCGCCGGAGACCGACTGGTCGTCGAACTCGCCGGAGACCGACTGATCGTCGAACTCGCCGGAGACCGACTGATCGTCGAACTCGCCGGAGACCGGCTGCTCGTCGAACTCGCCGGAGACCGGCTGCTCGTCGAACTCGCCGGAGACCGACTGGTCGTCGAACTCGCCGGAGACCGACTGGTCGTCGAATCCCGCCGCTTCGGCCGGGTCGCCCGTCGCCGTCTCCCCGAACTGCTCGGCGGCTTCGGCCTCGGCTGCCTCGCCGGCCTCCCCGCCCTCGCGGACCTCCTGCTCCGCCTCGCTCCCCGCCGCCGCGCTCGCTCCCGCCGCGGGCCCCTGCACCTCGGGCGGCTCCTCCGGCATCTCGATCGGCTCGCCATCGTCGTCGACCACCCGCGAGTCGCCGTGCGCGATCGGATCGTGCAAAAAGACCACGCCCGACTGGCGATCCAGCAGATCGATCACCTCGTCGTCGCCGTAAAAGTCGACCAGGATCGCCCGGATCGACGCGTAGCGATCCCCCCGCTCGTCCATCGACATTCGATCGAAGATGTCGTCGAGCCCCGACGGGATCTGATCGTCGACGCTCGAGGGCATCGGCGAGCGGCGGCCCGGCACCTTCCCGGTCAGCATCTCGTACAGCATGATGCCGAGCGAGTAGATGTCCGTCTCGACACTCGCGGCGTTCGGGTCCTCGAACTGCTCGGGGGCCATGTACGAGACGTCGCCGACCCCGACGTACACCTGGCTGGAGATCCCGCTGAGGTCGACGAGCGTCGAGAGGCCGAAATCGCCGAGCTTGGCGTTGCCGGCGGCGTCGAGGACGATGTTTTCGGGCTTGAGATTGCCGTGCACGACCCCCTGGCGGTGGGCGGTGTCGAGGCCGTGCAAGATCTGGACGAAATACTTGAGTACGACCTGCAGGTCGGCCGGCTCGTCGGCCGGCTCGATCAGGCGCCGGAGGTTGCCGCGCGGGGCGAATTCGGTGACGACGTACGGGTAGGTGGCGGCCGTGTCGAGATCGTAGATCTGCAGGATCGCCGGGTGCGAGATCGCCGCCTGCGTCCGGGCGATGCCCCGGAGGCGCTCGACGATGTCGGCGCCGTCGAGGTCGGCGAAGACGTCGAAGATGTCGCTGATCTCCTTGATGGCGACCCGGCGATCGAGCGGCAGGTGGCGGCCCTGGTAGACGGTGCCGACGCCGCCGCTTCCGATCTCGTCGAGCCATTCGTAGCGGTCGTCGGCGGTCTCGGAGGAGCGTTCGGTCTGGTCCATGGAGTCTCGTGCGGGGGCGGAAGAGTCGGGTGATCGGGCGGGATCGGGGGCGTCGGCGATCGCGAAGTCGTCGTCCTCGTCGTCGACGACCTCGTCGACGCCGAAATCCTCCTGGTCGAGATCCTCGTCGAAGTCGAATTGCTCGTCGGCCGGAGCGGGCTCGTCGGCCGGATCGTCGGCGCCCTCCTCGGCCAGCTCGCGGGCGAATTCCTCGCGGACCGCCTCGCGCCAGGCCGGCGGCGCGTGCAGCGCGTCGTCGGCCCGCTCCCCGGCCAGCAGCACGTCGCGATCCCGGTCGTACGAGAGGTTGTCGCGCAGCTCGAGAAACGAGATGTAGTCGAGCAGGTGCAGATGCAGCCCGTCGCCGAGCTCGGCCTCGGCCTGCTCGAACGGGAGCGGTTCGCCGTGCTCGTCGCGATACGCCTGCACGGCCTCGACGACCCGGTGCAGGTCGTCGACCAGGTCGGCCAACGTGAGAGCGGTCTCGGTCATCGCTTCGCGGCTCCGCAAGGTGTCACAGATCGTCGCCCCCAGCATAATCCCCGCGGTGCGATGCGCGCAACCCGGCGACTCGGTGATACCTCGAAGCGTCGAGCCGGCTGCAAAACGGCGGTCGGGTCGTGTGTCGAAGTGTCGGCCCGCCTCCAAACCGGCGCTGGAGTGGCGCCTCGAAGCGTCGATTCGGCTGCAAAACGGCGCCGGGGTGGCGTCTCGGAGCGTCGAGCCGGCTGCAAAACGGCGGTGAGGTGGCGTCTCGGAGCGTCGATTCGGCTGCAAAACGGCGGTGAGGTGGCGTCTCGAAGCGTCGAGCCGGCTGCAAAACGGCGGTGAGGTGGCGTCTCGAAGCGTCGAGCCG
>CAZRLK010000322.1:0-2554 GCA_964600555.1 uncultured Bradymonadales bacterium | reverse complement strand
GTCCCGACCGCCCGGCCCGCCGACGCGCCCGCCCTCGAGACCGAGGAGAGCTCGCGGGCTCCCGTACGGACGGTCTACGGACTCACGCCCGTCGACCTGGGACTCGTCGCGGCCGCCGTCGCCGACCGACGGGAATCCGACGACCGGCCCACGGTCGTCTCGGCGCCCCCCGGCGTCGACCACCTCGAGGCTCCCGTCGTCACGCGCCTCGACCGCCCGATCCGGCGCCTGCCGGAAAAGCTGCGCGAGCAGCTCGTCGTCGAACCGGCGGGAGACGGCTGGTCGCGACTCCTCCCCGACACCCGAGACCGCCCCCTCGATCGACTCCCGCTCGACTCCGCCCGGGTGTCGCTGCGGACCGACGGCGAGCGGCGCCCGTGTCCCCGCCTCGGGCCGGCCCGCTTCGGCTGTCGCGCCCCGGGCTGGTCGCACGTGCGCCGCAACAAGGTCCGCGTCCGGGGCAACGAGGAGAGCTGCATCTGGAGCCACCCCCTGGAGGGAGCGACGATCGTCGCCGAGTTCGGTCCGCTGCCGCCGCGCGATCGGCCGTATCGACTCCAGACCGCCCTCGACGACCGGGTCGCCGGCGAACCGGGCGCAGTCGACGTCGCCATCGACTTCGGCGAACGAGACCTCGAGCATCGCCATCGCGCCGAAAAGGGCTGGCAGACCGTTCCACTACCGACCGGTTCCGGACCGACGCCCCTGACCGTCGCGATCTCCGCCGACCAGGTCGGCCGGCGCCACTTTTGTTTTCGACTCGAATAAGACGATGAACTCCGAGCCTGAATCGCAGCCTTCGACATTCCCCCCGGCCGGTCGGGTCTGGCGCCGGTGGCGTTCCGTACTGTGGCCGGCCGGCCTCGCCACCGTCGCCGCCCTCTTGTACGGCACTCTGCTCGACTTTCGCGGATTCGGCCCCGGAACCGCCGCCTCGCTCGAGGCCGGCCGGACGCTCCTTGCGAACCTCCCGTCCCCCGACCCGAACACCCTCGCGACGCCCCATCCCCTGTTCGATCTCGTGGCCGGCCTCGTCGGCTCCTCCCCGCACGCCGCCGGGCTGTTCGCGTTCGCCTCGATCGTCGCCGCCATCGCCACGCTCCCCGCCGTCTGGGGGCTGGGCCGCAAACTCGGAGGCCTCCCGACCGCCGCCTGCGCCGCCGCCACGCTCGTCGTGTTGCCGCAGACCGCCGGCCTCGCCACCGCCTTCGTCCCCGCGACGATCTTCGTGTTTCTGTGGAGCTGGTTTCTCCGACTGCTCGTCGTCGAGCGCCACCGCTGGTGGTCGACCCCCCTGTTGTGGCTGCTCGGGGCCGGGCTGCTCGCGATGTGGCCGATGTTCCTCGCATGGGGCGCCTTGTGGCTGTATGTCGAGATCGGCGAGGCGGGCACTCGCCCGGCCGCGCCCAAAACCGACGACCGTCCCGTCTCGCTTCCCGGCGAACTCCCGCAGGCGTCGGTCCCGTTCGTCATCGTCCTCGCACCCGTCGCCGTGGTCGTGCTCACGACGGCCCTCCACCCCGGTTTCTGGTCCGCGCCGATCGAGGGTTGGCGGCAGTTCCTCCGCCACGCCGTCACCTGGACCGGCCCGGCGCTGAGCCTCGACGGCACCCTCTACGAGCACGCCCGACCTCCCCTGTGGATCGGCCTGCGACTCGGCTGGTGGATGCTCCCGGCACTCGCGGCCTTCGGCTCGCTCGCCGGCTGGCTCGTCGTCGTGCGCGGCTCCGATCGAGACGAGCGGCCCGGCCGACTGACCCGGAAGATGGCGATCTGGGGCCTTCCCTTCGCGCTGATCCTCCCGTGGATCCACCGGGGCATCGCCTTCGGCGAGATCTCGTTTTTGCACGTCGCGCTGCCGTTCCTCGCCTTGACCGCCGGCCACGCGATCGCCCGCGGCTTCCGGGCCTGCCGGGCCTTTCTCTCCTCGTGGATCGCCCCCACCTACGCCGGCGTGGTCGGCGGGCTCGCCGTCGCCACCGCCCTCGTCGCCGTCGCCACGCTCACCCTCCGCAGCCACCCCACCGAAGGCGCCTATTACAACAAACTCGCGGGCGGATTCACCGCGGCCGTCGACCGGGGGCTGCCCGTCGACCGCGACGACGTCTATCCCCTCGACACCCTGCACCGCGCCCAGCGGCGGATCGGGCGGGCGAAACTGTACGCCCCGGGGGCGGCCAACCTCCTGGAGGCGTATCGCCGCACCGGCTTGATGCGCGGTATCCGTACGACCGACGACCCCGGCTCGGCCGATGCCCTCGTGCGCCGGCTCCGCACCTTCGAACCCGGCCTCGACGGCGCCGACGCCAACCCCGGGGCCCTCGTCGAGGTCGGCCCCGGCACCGAAGCCCTGCTCTCGATCGACGGCGTCCCGACCTACTGGCTCGAGCGGCCCGGCTCGTAGGAACCCCGAGACCCGTCGGCGACGATCCGACGTCGCTTCGGGCCGGTGCCCGGACCAGGCGAGCCCTGTCGGGGACCCGAGGATACCTTTGCGTGCTTTGCGTCCTCCTATGCGTTTCGGTCAACCCGTCCTTGTGCTTCGTCCACAGTT
>CAZRLK010000321.1:0-2561 GCA_964600555.1 uncultured Bradymonadales bacterium | reverse complement strand
CGTCGTTGAAGCTAGCCCCGGTCGAAGGCGACCGCCGGGAGCCGGAGGCCGGGGGCATACGACGATGAGTTCCGTCCCCAACGCCGACCACACACTCGCCCCCCGATCGCCCCCCGACGTTGTGGTCGTTTTTCGTCGTTGAAGCTAGCCCCGGTCGAAGGCGACCGCCGGGAGCCGGAGGCCGGGGTGGCGCGACGCGCCCCCACACACCCCCACACACCCCGACGCCCCGCCCCCGGACCATCGTCACGCGAGGGCTCGCTCGACGGCCTCGGGCATCGTCCGGGTCGGCCGGCCGATGAGCTCGCTCAATTCGCCGCTGTCGTCGTACAGCTCGCCGCGCCGGATCCCCTGGTCGGAGTCAGCGAGCATCTCGGCGACGGGTTCGGGGAGGCCGACCTCCTGGAGGGTCGCCTCGTACTGGTCGGCGGGCATGTCCCGGTAGACGATCTCCCGGTCGGTCTGCCGGCCGATTTCGTCAGCGAGCTCCTGCATGGTGAACGCCTCGTCGCCGGCGAGCTCGTAGACGGCGTCGTCGTGGCCGTCGGTGGTGAGGACGGTGACCGCGGCCGCGGCGTAGTCCTCGCGGGCCGCCGCCGAGACTCGCCCGTCGCCGGCGCTGCCGAGGACGGCGCCGTTGTCGAGGACCGACTCGAGGCTTTCGGTGTAGTTTTCCAGATACCAGCCGTTGCGAAGCAGGGTGTAGGTCATGCCGCTGTCGCGGATCATCTGCTCGGTCGCCCGGTGCTCGGCCGCCAGCGACATCTCGGAGTCGTCGGCGTGCAGGATGCTCGTGTAGGCGATGTACTCGACGCCGTTGTCGACGGCCGCCTCGATGACGTTTTCGTGCTGCTCGACGCGCCGGCCGACGTCGCTGGCCGAGATGAGCAACAGATCGTCGATCCCGTCGAAGGCCGTCTGCAGGGAATCGGGTTCGGTGTAGTCGGCGTAGCGCACCTCGACGCCCCGCTCCTCGAAGTCGGCGGCCTTGTCGGGGCTGCGAACCGTCAACACGAGCTCCGAGGGGTCGACCTCCTCGAGGAGCTGTTCGACGGCGTGGCGGCCGAGATTTCCGGTGGCTCCTGTGACTGCGATCATCGTGGGTGTCTCCGTCTGCTGGGATCGAGTTGTCGGACGAACAGCGTGCGAGTCCGGATCGGATAGGATGCAACCGACAGCGCCGGCGTTTCAACACACTCCGGTCGCCTCCACAAAAAAAGCCCCACGAGACCGCGAGATCTCGTGGGGCGTGCGACGGCGAAGGCAACCGCCACCTCGACCGATCACGTCTGTTCGGACGAATCGTCCGACGAGTCGCTGCCGTCGCCGTCCTCCGGCGACTCCCCGTCGCCGTTGCGGGTCGGGTCGGTCGGCTCACCGGAGTCCGGGTCGACCGTCGGCGTCTCGCCGCGCCGGTCGATGTACCGGCCGATGCGCTCGTTCTGGGCTCGGATCGGCGCGAACAGGTCCTCGCGCGTCTCCGGCTCCTTGCAGTAATCGCCGAAGATGGCGAAGACCACCCGGTGGAAGGCGTCCCGGGCTTCGACCCGCGCCTCGCGCACCTGATCGAAGGTGACCTCGTCGTCGCCTCCGGTCTCGATCTGATCGCCGAACGTCTCGTTCAGCTCGGCGAGTTGCTCGACGAACTGACCGAGACCGAGCACGTCGACGTGCTCGCTGAACGGACCCTCCAGCCGCTCGAGCAGCTTCTCGACGTGCATGTGCTGGCGTTGAAACCGCGGCGAGGTGAGTGGATACACGCCCGACGGAAACAGCTCGCTTCGCATCTCGCGGGCCATCCGACCCTGCTCGCTCTCCGGGCCGAGCTGGGCCCGGGTGACGATCACCTGGTGGATCGCCGAGAGCGTCTTGTCGATGCGGTTGTCGGTCCGGGTTGCCTCCGCCCGGTTTTGCGGCGTCGCGTCCTTGCGGGAATCCCAGTCGAGTTCCCGGTCGGCCGCCACGTCGGTCAACTGCAGCGCTTCGTCGACCAGGTCCTCGAGTCGCGCGTTGCCGTACGGCTCGAGCCTGCTTTTGACCTGCCGTGACGCGTACAAAATACTTTGGGTATCGAACTCGTACAATCCCAGCATTTCCCCAATTCGGCCCATCTTCTCCTCCAAGAATCAACATGCACGGTGAACGGGCTTCCCCCACACGACCGACGATGTGCGGCGATACGCGATCGCCCGCTTACACTCGACGGTACGCGGCGGTGAAGCCGACTCCTGTCGAAACCTCCCTACGACACGGCTTGAAGGCTGTAAGGCCACCATACCACCACCTGTCACAATTGTGAAGTGGCCTTTACGGAGTGCGTTCACGACCTGTCGGTTGGGTCTGATCGGCATCGGTGGGAGGTCCTTTGCGCTCCTGTCGGCCCGGGATCCGTTACGCCAAGATCGCCAAGATCGCCAAGACGCCAAGGCGCGCTCGTGCTCCCGTCGGGAGGCGCTCGATCGAGGCACCGGCCCGGGAGACGTGGTCTCCCGGCTGGGCCCCCGCATTCGGACGCAGGTGACAGGCCGGACCGCAGGCCTCTCACTGCGGTCCGGCTGCGG
>CAZRLK010000320.1:0-2576 GCA_964600555.1 uncultured Bradymonadales bacterium | reverse complement strand
GATCCCGACGTTGCCCTCCTGGATCAAATCCAGCAGGTCGTCGCGCTCGCGGGTGTAATCCATCGCCAGTTTGATGACCAGACGCAGGTTGGTCATCAACAAAAGCTGGCCGGCCTGCTGGTCGTCTTCCTGTTTGTAGCGCCGGGCCAGCTCGGTCTGCTGCTCGTCGTCCAGCGGCGCGAGGTTGCGAAGCCGGGCCATGTACACGTCCAGCGCACTCATCTCACTGGACAGGTCGGGCACCTCGGTCGGGTCGACCGGGTAGGTGTCGGAGTTGTCCTCTTTCAGCCACTGCTGGTGTTCCTGGTCGCTCGAAAAGACATCGTCCTCGGGCAAAGACTGGGTTTGTGTCATTGCTCTCCTCACTTGGGGCTCAACGAACCTCGGGCGCACGAGCCTGCCTGGCAGGCCCTCTCGGAGCCCGGGCCGGACGGCTCCGCCGACGGGCGGCGGTGCGACCTTCCGGCACGGACACCCCAGTCAAGTGAGCAAGGCGTATGCCAGTCCGGGGAAAAACCCTCAAAACGAGCCGCTCCCCTGCGAATGTCAAGGAGATTCGTCGGCCGACGCCGCCGGCGGTCGGCGGCGACGGGCGCCGCCAAACCGGCAAAATCTGCGGGCCGAACCGGAAGACGAAAATTTTGCATCCGCTGGCCCCTCCACCCCCTCATTGCTGCTCGCGTTCCCGCCCCATCCACTGCCGCCACTCGGCCGTCGCACAGTAGGCGGTCGGCACCACGAACAGCGTGATCAACGCGATCGCCATCCCGCCGACGATCGGCAGCGCCATCGGAATCATCACCCCCGAGCCGGTGCCGTAGCTGGTCAGCACCGGCAAAAGCGCCAGGATCGTCGTCGCCGTCGTCATCAAACACGGCCTCACCCGCCGCTTGCCCGCCTCGACGACCCGCTCGCGAATCGCCTCGGCCGACTCGCTCGGCGCCGCCTCGAAGCGCTGGTCGAGATACGTCGCCATCACGATCCCGTCCTGGGCGGCGATCCCGAGCAGTGCCAAAAATCCGACCCAGACGGCGATACTCAACTTGTAGGACTGCATCTGGAAGACGTCGCGCAGGTTCTCACCGAACAGCCCGACATCGAGAAACCACGACTGACCGGCCGCCCACAACAACAGAAAACCCCCGCTGAAGGCGACGGTGACGCCCAGGAACACGTACACCGACGTCGACAGGCGCCCGAACCGGAGGTAGACGAACAGAAACATCAGCAACACGACCAGCGGGATCAAAAGTCGCAGGCGCTTTTCGGCGCGCTTGGCCTGCTCGTATTGTCCGGCGAAATCGAAGCTCGTCCCCTGCGCCAGATCGACCTCCCCGCGATCGATCGCCTTGTCGATCGACTCGCGCAACGCGTCGACCGTCTCGATCTGGCCGTACTCGTCGGCGGAGGCGAACATCACGTAGGTCACCAGATAGCCGTCCTCCCCGCGAATCCCCTCCGGGCCGCGCTCGAAGTTCACCTCCGCCACACGCCCGAGCGGAATGTGCTCGCCGTCCGAGGTCGGCACCGACACCTCCCGGATCGCCTCCGGGTCGTCGCGCATCTCGCGGGGATACCGCACCTTGATGTCGTACCGCTCCCGCCCCTCGATCGTCCGCCCGACGACCTCGCCGCCGATCGCGGTGCGGACGACCGACTGGAAATCCTCCATCGTCACACCCCAGCGGGAGAGCTCCCGGCGGTCGGGCTCGATCTCGAGGTACGGTTTGCCCACCGGCCGGTCGGCATTGACCGTCGCCTTGTTGACCATCGGGTGCTCGCGCAAAAGCTCCTCGATCTGGACCGCCGTCTCGCCCATCTTCTCGAGGTCCGTCCCCCGCAGCCGCACCGCGACCGGCGCCCGGATGCCGCTCTGCAGCATCAACAGCCGCGTCTCGATCGGCTGCAGTCTCGACGCCGAGGTCAGCCCCGGAATCCCGTCGGTCGCATCGACCATCTCCTGCCAGATGTCCTCCGGCCGCTCGATGTGATCGCGCCAGTTGCGGTACGGGAGCCCGTCGGGATCTTCGATCAGCTCTCCCTGCTCGTCGCGGACGAACTCCCCGTCCTCGTCGACTTCGAACCGCAGACGCCGGCCGCGCGCGTCCTCCTTGAACTCCGGTTTGTAGTGGACGATGGTCTCGAGCATCCCGATCGGCGCCGGGTCGAGCGGACTGTCGACCCGCCCGATCTTCCCGATCGACTCCTCGATCTCGGGGATCTGCTCGAAGATCATGTCGGCCTGCCGGACGAGCTTTTTGGCCTGCCCGAGCGAGCCGTGCGGCATCGTCACCGGCATGTACAGAAACGATCCCTCGTCGAGATCGGGCATGAACTCACGCTCCAGCCCCGGGAACGTCTCGTCGAGTTGCTCGCCGGCCGACGAGTTGACGAGCGCGTCGGGCAGAAAGCCGAAGGCCGTCGAAAAGCCCATCCAGATCGAGACGCCGATGGCGACCAGTCCCACCGGAATCACCGCAAAAAGCGCCTTGTGCGCGAGAATCGTCCGCAGGATCGTCTCGTAGCCGAGCCGAAACACCCAGAACAGCCCGAGCACCCCGCCGACGACGACCACC
>CAZRLK010000319.1:0-2616 GCA_964600555.1 uncultured Bradymonadales bacterium | reverse complement strand
TGACCGGCGGTCGGCGTCGCCCCCCGTCCGGAAGGCACCGGTCGGGGCGGAGCCTTCGGGCTCCCGGAGGGTGTATACGGGGTTTCTCTGTCTGAGACGCAGGCGCGCGGCGTCTCCCGGAGGGGTCCGACCTGTCGGGTCGATCGCCGACGCTCACCCGAGCGCCCCCTCCAGCAGCCGCCGCAACTTCACCGACGGCAACCGCCCCACCAGCAGGTAACTCAACTCCCCGTCGCGCCGGACGCATACCCCGTGCCCGCTCGACTGCCGACAGGTCGCCGGCACCTCGAGCGCATCGCTGACGAAAAGCGACAGGATTTGCCCGTCGTGCCGATATAACAACAGCTCGACGTGATGGCCGGCGAGTTTGCACAGCCGGCCCCCCACCAGCTCGACCCCCGGCACCTCGGGGACGACCGGCGCGAAACCGACCTTCCCCTCGAAATACCGCACGATCTCGTCTCGATCCTGCCCGGCGACATCCATCGGCTTCGCCGCCGGCTTCGAGTGCATGTGGTCGGCGACGAACGTCTCCGCCCAGTCCTCCGGCACATCCCGCGACGAGGAGATCCCGAACATGTAGCCGGCGACCACCAATCCCCCCGCCACAAGCGCCACCGCCACCGTCCGCCAGCCCCTCGCTCGAGGCGACAACAGCCCTCGCCACGCCGACGCCCGCCGATACCACGGCCGCTCATCCTGTTCGTATCGGACATCCCGGGCCTCTCGCTCGATCTGGCGACGCACCGAGTCGGTCGGCTCCCGGCGCGCCCCGAGCGTCGCCACCCGGTGTTTGGTCGCCTTCAGCGTCTCGAGCTTCGAGCGACACGACTCGCAGCTCTCCAGATGCTCCTCCAGCGCCTCGGCCTCCTCCCCCCCGAGCTCCCCGTCGGCATACGCCGACAGTTGCTCGAATGTCTCTCCGCACTCGCTCATCACCGACTCACGTCTTCCTGATCGGCGCTCTCACCTTCTCCGTCGTATCCTTCGATCACGTCCACCAGCTTCACCCGCCCCCGCGAGATCCGCGAACGCACCGTCCCGACCGGCACCTCGACGATCTCGGCGATCTCGCGGTAGGCAAACCCCCAGATGTCGCACAACACCACCACCTCGGACTGCCTGCGCGGAATCTCGCGGAGCGCCTCCCGGACCTGCTTTTCGTCGAGTTGCTCGACGTTGTCCGCACCAACCGGCGCCCGCGGGCGCTCGCCGTCGTGCGGATCCACCAGCTCCAGATCCGGACCGGCCTGCCGCGAACGCATCCAGTCCGTCCACTGGTTTCGCGCGATCCGAAACAACCAGGATCGACATTTGCTGGCGGCCGACAGCGTCTCCCAGCGCTCGAAGGCGTTGCGATACGTCGCCTGCACCAACTCCTCGGCCTCCCATTCCTGATCGGTCAAATAGTGGACAAACGCCGTCACCTCGTCGAGATGCGACATGACCCGTTGTTCGAACGCCTCGCGCTCCATCGATACCGCTTCCCGCTGCTGGGAGACCGGACGTGCAACCGGGGGCGACACGTGCATACCGCCCCCGACGGTTTTCGCGTGTCGACTCTCGACTTTCAACCGCGCCCATACTGGTAGACGAAAGGCACCGGACAATCGTTCCATCCTGGACCGAGCCGGAGCATGGCATCGGGATGCCGACCGCGGGAGCCGGGCACACAGGCGCCCCCTCGGCCTCCGTGCGCGACGCGCCGAGACTCGCCGTGGAACTTTTTCAGCCGGAAGCTCATTACATACAATGTGCCGCGGCGGTGGGGGTGCCGCCGCCTCGAGCTCCCTGCACGACATTTTCGAGCGCTCGTCACTCGTCGAACTGCAAACCACCGGAGTCCCCGACCATGCTGATGCGACGCACCAACTGGCCCGTCTTCGCCGCCGTCGCCATCCTCGGCCCCGCCCTCGGCCTGTACCTCGGCGCCACCTGCATGCCGGCCGACTGGCTACCCTGGAGCGACGACGGGACCGCCAGCGCTCCCGAACGCGCCGCGGCAAGCCCGTCGCCGGCCCCCGAGACGGCTCCCGCCGAGCTGGTCATGCCGGACGGCGACCGCCTCACGCTCGACCGCCTCGCTCCACAACGCGCGACGGCGATCGTCGTGATGAAGGGCGAGTGGTGTCCGGTCTGCCAGAAGCAGCTCCGGCGCCTCTCGGAGGGGCTCGAGCAGCTCAATCGCGTCGACGCGGCGGTCTTCGGGCTCAATACCGCCTCCCCGGACGCCAACCGCCGCCTCCAGCAAAAGCTCGACCTGGCCTTCCCGGTCCTGACCGACCCGAAACGCGACCTGCACGACGAGCTCGACCTGTGGCTCGACGAGCAGGGGCACGCGATGCCCGGCATCATTTTCGTCGACGAAGACGGGCGCATCGCCGACATCCATCGCGGGCGCTACCCGGGCCAAAAGCAGGGTCGCTACATCCTGCACAAACTCGCTCAGATCTCGGAGCACGGAGACTGACGCGGAGCACAACCCTCGCGACCCCGGTATCGAGCGCGGTGCCGGGGTTTTTCTACGTCGGAGGGGGGTTGTACCCGGGGGGTGGTGTGGTGGGTGTCGGCAGCGGCTGCCACTCGAGTGGCGTCGGAGTCGCCGTCGGTCCAGCG
>CAZRLK010000318.1:0-2618 GCA_964600555.1 uncultured Bradymonadales bacterium | reverse complement strand
GACGCCACGCACCACCCCGCCACTGTACGTTACCGACGCACACCCGCCGATCGTTTCGTCGCAAATGTCGGCGTGACCGCCGAGGATCGGCGAGCCGACGGGGCCGATCGACGGGAGGTCGACCGAGCCGCCCCGACGAACGATTCGAAAGCCCGGATGGGCTGGCCCGGCGGCGGGGTCGGGTTTCGCGTGCGCCGGCCGAGCCGGGACAGCGGGGAGTCGGAGGCAAAACCGTCGTTGAACTTCGAGCCGAGCGGGCCCACGATTGCATCAGATGCGACTCGTGGCGCCACTCGGACCATGCTCACGGTTCTGATTCCGACACTCGATGAAGCGCACTGGATCGGGCATTCGGTCCGGACGGTGGGGGCGAGTCTGCGAGAGGCCGAGATCCCCGGCGAAATCGTCGTCTGCGACGGGGGAAGTACCGACGCGACGCGCCAGCGGGCCAGACAGGCGGGGGCCGACCGGGTGATCCAGACCGAGCAGGCGGGGCGGGCGGTCCAGTGGAACGCCGGGGCGGCGTCGGCGACCGGCGAGATCCTGGTCCTGTTACACGCCGATACGCTGGTCAAACCGGGATGGGCCCGTACGATCCACCAGGCCGTCGAAGCGGGGGCGGTCGGAGGGTGGTGTCAGGTCGAAATTGTGGTCGAGCGCGGCAGCGTGGTCTGTGCGAACGGACTCGGGGCGGTCGCCCGGGGGATCAATCTGCGAACACGGCTGTTTCGCACGGCGACCTCGGACCAGTCGATTTTTGTGCGGCGGGAGGTCTTCGAGACGGTGGGCGGGGTGCCGACGACGCCCGTGATGGAGGGTTACGAGCTGGCAAGTCGGCTGCGCGAGGCGGGACGGGTCGAGGTGCTCGGGCCGCAGGTGCGGATCTCGGGGCGGCGCTGGGAGCGGGAGGGGCTGGTGCGGACGACCCTGCTCGGGCTGGTCGTCAGAACGGCCTATGCGTGGGGGGCGGATCCGGAGTGGTTGTGCGACCTCTGGGAGGGGAGGGGGGCTCGGAATGATCGAGGAGGTGCAGGCGTTTGAGCTGACGACCATCCGTCCGGTCGCGGGCGCCGAGCCGACCCGACGGCGACGACGGCATCGCCAGGGTGCGCGTACCTTGCATTCGCCGGTCGCCTTCTCTATGTTCCGGGCGTGAAACCTACGTTTGGTCGCGATGTTTTTCTGTGAACTCACGCACGGTCTTTTCGCGAGGATAATCGCTCGATGACCCGTCAAACCGAGCTGACAATTGGCCGGATCGTCGGTGCGATGGTCGCGCTGGCGGTGTGTGCCCTGTTGCCTCGGGGAGGTGCGGCCGAGTTGTCGCACGATACGCTCTGGGGCTCGGCGCCGATCGGGGCGTGCGAGGAGGACGAGGCGAGTCTCGACGAGGTCGACGCCATGCTCGCCAGCAGCAGCGAAGGTGAGGCGGCCTCGAGCCAGCACGCAGACGAAGCCGAACCGGCCGGGAGCGACTGCCTGGAGGAGGATGCTCGGCGGTCGAACAACGTCTGCTTCGAGCAGGCGGGCGTGCCGGCCTCGGTCGTCCCGACGCTGGCGGCCAAGGTGCGTGGATTGCAGGAATCCGAGCAGGCAATCGAGCAAGCGACGGCGATGATCGGGCTCGACGGGCCGGTCTCGTCGCAGGAGCAATCCACGACCTCCCGGCTCGACTCGTTCCAGTTCGTGCCGCCGCCGTCGCCGAGTCCCGACAACAGTTGCACAGTCGACCGACAGGAACGGTGCCGAAGTCTCCCGCCGCTTCCTCCTTCGTTGACGCTGGAGGCATCGGCAACGGCCCCGTACATCTCGGATCGCGATCCGGACTTTCCCGAACCACGTCCCTCCGACGAGACGGCTCCGCTGGATCACCACGAGATTCGTCCCTCCGACGGTTACTCTTCGCCGCCATTGAAACCCCCGCGCGGGTGACGGGCTGCTTCTTCGCCGGGCAGCCCCACCCTGTGCGTACGCACCCACCACCTCGGGCTCGCACAATCGAGGCGAGTCCGGACGAGTCGGGCGGAGACGTCTGTATTCGACGGGAATCTCCCACCGGGATGCGTACCTCATGCCCAGATCTCGCTCGTCATCGAGCGAGTCGTCTCACACGAGAGCCAGATTCAATCAGCAACGATCACACGCGAATTTTCCAAGGAGAACATCCATGGCACACCAGTCCAATCCCAACGACACGACGAAGATACTCTCGTATATCCTCGTTGCACTCATCGCCTTTGCGGGCGGTTATCTCGTCAATCATCTGACCGGAAAGACCACGTCCGGTGACGGCGCCGAAGCCGACCAGGGCTCGGCCGCCGCGCCGAGTGCCGGGGACTCCGATTCGGCCGGCAACGCCGAGATTCCGATCGGCGACGCGCCGACCAAAGGGCCCGAAGACGCGAAGGTTACCATCGTCGAGTACTCCGACTTCGAGTGTCCGTTCTGCTCGAAGGGCTACAAACGGCTCAAGAAAGTCGAGGAGAACTATCCGGACGAAGTGCGGTTCGTGTTCAAAAACTACCCGCTTCCGTTCCACAAAAATGCCAAGCCGGCGGCACGTGCAGCGATGGCAGCCGGGGAGCAGGGAGAAAAGGACTTCTGGAAGATGCACGACC
>CAZRLK010000317.1:0-2627 GCA_964600555.1 uncultured Bradymonadales bacterium | reverse complement strand
CGGGGCACTTCGACGTTTTTCGTCGTTTCCTCGTAGCCCCGGCCGGAGCCATGCGAAGGCCGGGGTTACAACGTGGGTCGAGCGCCCATGGACGCATGTCGCTCCCCCCTCGTAGCCCCTCGTATGCCCGGCCGACGCGTCG
Source organism: uncultured Bradymonadales bacterium (assembly GCA_964600555.1). Taxonomy (GTDB): domain Bacteria; phylum Myxococcota_A; class Bradymonadia; order Bradymonadales; family Bradymonadaceae; genus CAJXPB01. The sequence goes on along the minus strand of CAZRLK010000317.1, from coordinate 2,485 downwards.
CGAAGGCCGGGGCACTTCGACGTTTTTCGTCGTTTCCTCGTAGCCCCGGCCGGAGCCATGCGGAGGCCGGGGGAACATTCGTTTTACTCGGCCTGCTCCTCCGCCTCCATCGTCGACTCGATCTGATCGTCGACGCTCTCGATCGCCCCGCGGTTTTCGATGATCTGAACCGTCTGATCGAGCGTCGAGCGCAGTTCCGGCGGCGCCTCCGGACGCCACGCCTCGAGCGTCTCGACCAGCTCGTCGCCGCGATAAAAGGCCAGGGCGCGCAGCGCATGCTGGCGGAGCTTCCGGTCGCTGCCCGTCTTCGCGATCTTCAACAGGCGCTCGCGCGCCTCGTCGCTCTGGCGTCGCCCGAGCGACAACAGAGCCCGCCGCTCGAGACGCCGCCGCAGTTCGTCGTCGTCGATCTGCTCGCGCAGCTCGGACGGCTCCAGGAGCATCACCAACAACGCCTCCCCCCGGTCGCTGTCGTCGAGCCCCAGCAGATCGACCATCTCGAGACGCAGCCGATCGGGCGCCGTCTCGTCGACGACGATCTCGCGCGCCAGGGCCGGGTCGATCGAGCGTTCGGCCCGGCCGAGCGTCTTCGCCGCCAGCACCGCCACCTGGTCGGTGCGCTTCTCGTCGATCAGACGCTGAAAGTACGACTGGATGCGCGGCCCCTCGATCTCGGCCAGCACATCCAATCCCTGCTGCTGGCCGGGATGCCAGGTCTCCTGGCGGACATACGTCAGCAGGGCGTCGACCGACTCGGCACGGTCCTCGCGCTGGCCGACGGCGTTGATCGCAGCGAGGCGGACGTCCGGACTCCGGTCCTCGAGGGCGCTCTCGAGCAGGCCTCGCGCCTGAGCCGACGGATATCGCCCCAGCGACGAGACCGCCGCCTTGCGCACCAGCGGATCGTCGTGGTCGAGAAACCGCCGCTCGACCATCCGGACGAATCCCTCGACCCGGAAATACCGGGCCGCCCGAAAGGCCAGCATCGCGGTCCGGCGCGTCTCGGCGCGGCGGATCGCCTCTCGCAGCGCCTCGCTGTGGGAGGTCGAGATCAACTCGCCGGTATCCCGGCGTTTGCCGACCAGATAGATCGCCTTCAGGGCATCGCGTCGCTTCCGGGTCGAGGTCTCGACCGAGACGACCGCAAACAGTTTCGAGAGGACCGCCTCCCCGCCCGCGGCCGCCGCCCGGATGCGCTCGTTGCGGACCATCCGACTCCCCTCGCCGAATTCCTCGACCAACGCCGCCTGGTCGCTCGGACGCCCGACCCGCCCCAGAAGCCGCACGATGTCGATGTATTTCGGGTTGTCCGGCTCCATCTCGCCGAGCATCTCGCGCAGCGGCTCGGCCGCCGCGTGATGATGGGCGGCCAGACTCCGCTTGACCGCACGGTACTCGACGGCATCGGCCTCGAGCTCGACCATGAACTCGGTCAGAATCGGCACCGCCCGATCGGCCGGCAATCGACCGAGCAGGGGAATCACCCGCCGGCGCTTCTGGCCCTCCGTCTCCGCCAGCGCCGCCTCGACCGCGCCGATCAACTCGCTCTCCAGCCCACTCGCCAGATGGGCAATGCGCTTGCGACGCCGCAGGTCGGGCTCGTCGGCGATCACGTCGACGATCCGCCGGGCCGTCGCCTCGGCGGTCGGCGCGTCGATCGTCGTCACCGGCGTCAACTGCGAGAGCGCCACGGCATGGTCGAGACGCCCCGCCTGATCGGCCGGATGGCTCTCCAGCAGCGCCACCGACATGCAGTGCGTGCGAACCGGCTCGGGCAACTCGACGACCAATCCCCGCCGGGCCGTCAGCCGGGCGTAGTCGACCTGCGGGATCTCGATGCTCACGCTCGTCCCCTCCGAGAAGCTCACCAGCAGGCGACTCGGCAACCGGTGTCCCCGGTAGCTCGACTCGTCTCGGGTAAATCCCGGGACGATGTGCAGCGCACGCACCCGGAGCGCATCGGAGACGTTCGCGGTGGCAAACTCCCCGCGCAGCCCATCCGAGGCGTCGACTCGCCAGGCCGTGTTGCCTCGCCGGTCCCCGAGCGCCATCGGACGCACCACACCCCCGCTCGAGTCCTCCTCCGAGTCGAGGTCGCTGCTCGCCCAGTACCACTGGTAGACCCCACGGGTGAACGGCCCCGACAGCGACTGCTCCGGGAGCGACGCCTCCAGATGCCTGGCCCCCTTCGAGTAGCGCTCGAGGTCGATCGATTCGACGAACCGCCCCTGCGCCGGGTCGAACAGGGCGGTGACCACCTCTTCGCCCTCGTCGGCGCCGCAAAACGTCGAGGTCGCCTCCCGGCGCGTCCGGATCAGCCGAACTCCCCGGTCGGACTCGCGAAAATCGAGGTGGTTCCCGCCGTCGAGACTCGAGTACTGCGTCCGCGCGATCATCTCCCAGTTCCACGCGGCCGGGTCGCCGGCCGCCCCCCCCCCGGGCCGGACCCGCCCCGCGACATGCCCCCGAAACAACCACTGCAACC
>CAZRLK010000316.1:0-2672 GCA_964600555.1 uncultured Bradymonadales bacterium | reverse complement strand
GGGAAGGCCGCTGTCGACGGTGTCCAGGAGAGGCCGACCCGTGCCGTTCGGGGCGCAGGGGGTTCGGACGGGGCGATCTACCGAATCACTCGTGAGTGCACCCGCACGGGGCGGAGGCCCCCCAGACTCGACGGCCTTCAAATTCCGGTCCGTCTCCCGTAGCCTCCGCGACTCGACGAAACGAGAGATTTCGCCGCCACTCACCCCACCAGGCGCCGATGGCGATCGATGTTCGACAGGTCGAAAAGACGTACGGAGACGGAGAGGCCCGAACCCGGGCGCTCGAGCCGACCGACCTGCGCATCGAGCGCGGCGAATTCGTCGCCATCGTCGGCACCTCGGGGTCGGGCAAGACGACGCTTTTGAACATCGTCGGCGGGCTCGACCGCGACTACGCGGGTACCGTCTCCGTCGACGGCCGCCGGCTCGGGGACCTCGACGACTCCGAGATCGCCGAGCTGCGCAACGAGACGTTCGGGTTCGTCTTCCAGCAATTCAACGTGCTCGACCACCTGACCGTCCGCGAAAACGTCGCCCTGCCGGGCTTTTTCCGCCGCGGACCCGCCTCCCGCGGCTCCGAGACGACCGATCCCGACGCCCTCCTCGAGCGGATGGGGCTCGGCGACAAGATCGAGACCTACCCGAACTACCTCTCCGGCGGCCAGCGCCAGCGCGTCGCGATCGCCCGCGCCCTGTACGCCGGCCCCGACTACATCCTGTGCGACGAGCCGACCGGCAACCTCGACCGCCAGACCGGCCTCCAGATCATGGACGTCTTCCAGACGCTCAACCGCGACGAGGCGATGACCCTGGTGATGGTCACCCACGAGGAGCACATCGCCCGGATGGCCGAGCGGATCGTGCGCCTCGAGGACGGCCGGATCGTCGACGACGAGCCCAACGAACCGGTCGCGCCGAGCGAGTCGACCCTGGTCGACACCCGGGGCGCCGCCGCGCATCCAGACTGAGGAGCCGCCCGTGGCGTTTCGCAAACTACTCCGCCTGATCGCCCAGTCGATCCGGCGCAACAAACGCGACCTGGCGCTGTCGAGCATCGGCATCGTCGTCGGCATCTCCACGCTGTTGTTGTTCACGGCGCTCGGCGCCGGCATCAACTCGGTCGTCCTCGAAGAGATCTTCGTCGTCCGCCAGCTCGAAGTCGTCCCGAAATCGGTCGACGTCGGCGGAGGCCTGTTCGGCGGCGACGACGGCGGCGGCCTGACCGACGAGACCGTCGACGAGATCCGCCGGATTCCGGGCGTCGAGGAGGCGTTCCCGAAGATGAAACTGACCTTCCCCTCGTCGGTCCGCGGGGGCGAGGAGCTTTTCGGCCAGGATCTGGTCGCCGAACTCGTCGCCGACGGCATCCCGCCGCGGCTGGTCGACGACGGGGATCTGATCGGCGAACTCGCGTTCCGGGACTGGGAGGCCGACCTCGCCTGCTCGGGCGACAGCGAGTGTCCGGCGGGCCACGCCTGCTCGGAGGGGAGCTGCCGGGGGGTCGCCTGCCCGTCGGACGACGGGGCCGAGGCCTGCGCCGGCCCCTCGTATTGCGACGCCGGCACGCGGCGCTGCCGGATGCCGATCCCGGTCATCGCCTCGCCGCGCCTGATCGAGATCTACAACGGGAGTCTCCAGACTGCGCTCGGCGGCGCGCAGGGGGCGATCTCGCAGTTGCCCGAGCTGTCGGCCGAGGATCTGGTCGGCTTCGAGTTCCGGGCGACCTTCGGCCACAGCTACCTGGGCCGAAGCGCCGAGGGCGAGCCGGTCGAACGCAAGATGCGTCTGGTCGGCTTCTCGGATCGGGCCATCCAGATGGGGGCGACGATGCCGATAGGCTACGTCGAGCGGCTCAACCGGGAGTTCGGGGGGGAGGGCGACGACGAGACCTTCCATTCGATCGTCGTCAAGACCACCAGCAATGACGCCGTCGCCCGGGTCGCCCGCACCATCCAGGAGGAGCTCGACCTGGCGTTGAGCGACCGCTACGAGCAGTCCCAGCGCGCCGGCCTGCTGATCATGGTGCTGACCGTCGTCTTCAACCTGATCAGCCTCATCATCCTCGCCATCTCGGCGATCAACATCATGCACACGTTTTTGATGATCCTCCTGGAGCGCCGCCAGGAGATCGGCCTGATGCGCTCTCTGGGCGCCACCCGCACCGACATCCGGCTTTTGATCCTGGGCGAATCCAGCCTCGTCGGCCTCGCCGGCGGCCTGCTCGGCATCCTGGTCGGGCTCGGCGCCATCGAGCTGATCGACTACCTGTTTCGCACCGGCCTCGGCGATTTCCCGTTCAAACCCGACACGCTGTTCGCCGTCCACCCGTGGATGCTCGCGGCCGCCCTCGGCGCCGCCCTGCTCTTTTGCTGGATCGGCGCCCTCTTGCCGGCCTTCCGCGCCAGCAGCATCGATCCCGCCGAGGCACTGACCGGACACTGAGACGGCCTCGGCGGTGAAACGCGGAAGGCGGTGAGGCGCGGAGGGGCTGAGCGGTGAGACGGTGAGCGCGGAGGCGCTGAAGAAGCAGCTGACTGGCGGTGGCGGCGCTGAAGCACAAAACGACCCGCCGTTACGGGGTTGTCAGCTCTTCGATCTCAGACCTCCGATCTCCGAACTCCGATCTCCGATCCCTGCTCGTCCGTTCGCTTCAGCCTCCGAGCGATCGATCC
>CAZRLK010000315.1:0-2708 GCA_964600555.1 uncultured Bradymonadales bacterium | reverse complement strand
GGCCGCCCAGACGACCGTGCGGGTGCGGACCGAGCGCTCGCCGGCCGAGACCGACCGCTCGTCGATCTCGTCGACCGGCGAGTCGACCCACACCTCGACGCCGCGCCGCTCGAGCTCGCGGCGCGCCTCCTCGGAGAGCGACTCGGAGTAGCCGGACAAAAGATGGGGCAGCGCGTCGATCAGGACGACGCGCGCCTCCTCGGGCCGGATCGTGCGGAAATCGCGGACCATCACCTCGGCGGCGATCTCGCGGATCGCGCCGGCCATCTCGACACCCGTCGCCCCGCCGCCGATGATCACGAACGTCAGCCACTCCTCGATGGCGTCCGGGTCGTCGAGCTGCTCGGCGCGCTCGAAGGCGTACAGAATCTGGCGGCGCAGCTCGAGGGCGTCCTCGGCGCTTTTCAGCGGTGTCGTCCGCTCTCGCCACTCGTCGGGCCCGAAGTATTTCGGCTGCGTTCCCGTCGCGACGATCAGACGGTCGTACCCGATCGTCCGCGAGTCGAGATGCACGACGCGCCGCTCGCGGTCGACGGCGACCGCCTCGCCGAGCACCACGCGGGTGTTGTCCTGGGCGTGCAGCACCGACCGAATCGGCGTGGCGATATCGCCCGGGCTCAGCCCGGCCGTCGCCACCTGGTACAACAGAGGCTGGAACAGGTGGTGGTTGCGCCGGTCGACGACGACGACCTCGCAGTCGGCCCCGCCGAGTTGCTTGGCGGCGTTGAGACCCCCGAACCCGCCCCCCAGGATCACCACCCGCGGCCGATCGTCGTCCGTTCCCGCCGGCCGCATCATCGCCGAGTCGTCTCGCTGATTCATGGGCTCGACCACCTCGCTGAAGTTGCCTTGCAGGCGCCGAATGTAGACGCCCCTCGGCGCGGTTTACAACCATGCGCCATTCCCCAAGTATGGCGCCGCGCTCGTTTTGGCATCCGATCCGAACTTTCAACTCCCCCGACGTTCACCATCGCGACGTCCCTTGACGCACTCTCCAAGTTGCGTCATTCATCGACCTACCCCGTAGCGCATGACCATGGTCGCTGTCAGACTTCACTGAACTGGACTCTTCGTTTGCTCTGCGCAAGCCCGAGCCGATGCCGCTCGCCATTGCCCCTGTCGCAGCCGAGGATACACGCCCATGAGTGAGGAACTGCCGAAAGCGGATCTCGAGACCGAGGAGCGCCACGAGTTCATGCGGGCGCTGTTGCGGGACGTTCGCGCCCTCGAGCGGATGCTCGAGGAGGGGCACTTCGAGACCGGGGTTCGGCGGATCGGCGCCGAACAGGAGATGTTCCTGGTCGACGAGGCCTCCCACCGGCCCGCCAACGTCAACCTCGACGTCCTCGATTCGATCGACGACGAGCGGTTCGTCACCGAACTCGGCATGTTCAACATGGAGTTCAATGCCGAGCCGACCGTCTTCGAGGGGACGTGCCTGCGCCAGCTCGAAGACCAACTGAACGAGTGTCTCAGCACCGCCCGGGAGGCCGCCCGCGAGCACGACGCCAAGCCGATCTTGACCGGCATCTTGCCGACGATCCAGAAGTCGGACCTGAGCCTCGAAAACATGACGCCCCGCGATCGCTACCGGGCGCTCAACGAGGCGATGACCAAACTGCGCGGGACCGCCTACGAGTTTCACATCAAGGGCATCGACGAGTTCAACATCAAGCACGACTCGGTGATGCTCGAGTCGGCGAACACCAGCTTTCAGGTCCACTTCCAGGTCGAGCCCGACGAGTTCGCCCGGCTGTACAACATCGCCCAGGTCGCCGCCGCGCCGGTGCTGGCCGCGGCGACCCACTCACCGATGCTGTTCGGCAAGCGCCTCTGGCACGAGACCCGGATCGCGCTGTTCCAGCAGTCGGTCGACACCCGCACCACCGACCATCACCACCGCGAGCTGGAACCGCGGGTGACGTTCGGCAACCAGTGGATCGAGGACTCGGTCCTCGAGATCTACCGCGAGGACATCGCCCGGTTTCGGCTGCTTTTCGGCATCGATCTGGACGAAGACCCGATCGAGGAGCTGGATGCCGGCCGGGTCCCGTCGCTCGAGGCGCTGTGTCTGCACAACGGGACGGTCTATCGGTGGAACCGCGCCTGCTACGGGATCTCGGAGGGCAAACCGCACCTGCGGATCGAAAACCGCGTGTTCCCCTCGGGGCCGACGCCGCTCGACGAGGTCGCCAACGCGGCGTTTTGGTTCGGCCTGATGAGCGGGCTGATGGACGAGCACGACGCGATCAAAGACGACATGGAGTTTTCGACCGCCAAGACGAACTTCTTTTCGGCGGCGCGCGAGGGGCTGGCGGCGCCGCTGACGTGGTTCGACGGGGAGACCTACCCGGCCGGCGACCTGATCACCGGCAAGCTGTTGCCGCTGGCGGCCGACGGACTCGAGCAGAGCGGCATCGACTCCGACGACATCGAACGCTACCTGCGGATCATCGACCGGCGCATCCACCAGAACCAGACCGGCTCGAAGTGGATCCTCGAGTCGTTCCAGTCGATGAGCGAGGAGCGGGGCCTGGCCGAGCGGGTGGCCGCCGTGACGGCCGGCGAGATCGAGCGCCAGGATACCGGCAAGCCGGTCCACGAGTGGAGTCTGGCGACGCTGGACGACAACGAGACCGACTGGGAGGAGCATCACATCCGGGTCGGCCAGTACATGCGGACCGACTTTTTCACCGTCAACGAAGACG
>CAZRLK010000314.1:0-2712 GCA_964600555.1 uncultured Bradymonadales bacterium | reverse complement strand
CGACCAGCGCCTCCGGGATCTCGGGCGGGGCGGCGGTGACGATGATGCGGTCGAACGGGGCGTGCTCGGGCCAGCCCTCGTAGCCGTCGCCGCAGGTCACCTCGACGTTGTCGTAGCCGTGGGTGGCGAGGTCTTCGGCGGCGCGGTCGGCCAGCTCACACACGATCTCGATGCTGTACACCCGGTCGGCGAGCCGACTCATCACCGCCGCCTGGTAGCCGCTTCCGGTCCCGATCTCGAGGACGCGGTGGTCGTCGTCGACCTCGAGCGCCTGGGTCATCTTGGCGACGATGTACGGCTGGGAGATGGTCTGATCGTGGCCGATCGGCAGCGGGCGGTCGCGGTAGGCGTGCGACAGCCACCGCGAGGGGACGAACCGGTGGCGGCGCACCTCGCGCATCGCCTCCAGGACCTCCGCGTCGTCGATGTCGCGGGTCTCGAGTTGCTCGCGGACCATCGCCTCGCGCTTGTCGGCGTAGGCATCGCCCTCCTCGCGGCCCTCTTCTCGCTGCTTGTCGTCGGCGTTGCTGCGCTCGGCGGCCGACTCCTCCGACGAACTCCCGCCGGCCGAGGAGGCGTCGTTCCGGGGGTTCTCGCAGGCTGCGAGCGGGAGGGCCAGCAACGCGATCAGCACGGCGGTCGAGACGGGCCGGGCGACGAGAACTCGGGGGCGGGAGGTCGTCTGAGGGAGGTAGGTCACCACACGGACAGGTCGCATCGGGTCAAGCGAGTTGCGGATGCTCCTCGAGCAGATGCTCCAGCAACCGGTCGCAGGAGCGATCGACGATGTCGTAGACGAGGTCGAACTGCGACTGGCCGGCGCCGTACGGATCGGGGACGTCGAGGTCGTCGCCGGCCTCCGGATCGAACTCGCGCAGCAAAAACAGGCGGTTCTCGTCGACCCCGGAGGCCCGGTCGAGCGCCCGGCGGCGGTTCGACGCGCTCATCGCCACCAGGTAGTCGAACGTCTCGAGGTGCTCGCGGGTCAACTGCTGGGAGCGCTGATGCGAGATGTCGCGCCCGAGACGCTCCTCGGCGACCCGCTGGCTGCCGGGGTCGGGCGATTCGCCGACGTGATACGAACTGGTGCCCGAGGATTCGACGTGGAACGCCTCCTCGAGGCCGCGCTCTTCGATCTTTTGCGAGAAGAGCGCCTCGGCGAGCGGGGAGCGGCAGATGTTCCCCAGACAGAAAAACATGATGTCGAGTCGGTCGGTGCTCATCTCAAAAATCCACCCTGCGGTACGAGCCGTCGCCGTCGGCCTGGATTTCGGCCTTGTCGGTGCGCCACAGAAAGGCGAACTGGTTGAGCATGTAGACCACGCCCTCGGCGGGGTCGGGGACGGTCGAGGTGTCGAGATCGACCTCCATCCCGTACTTCTGGCCGCCGTCGGTGATCGAGTAGCGGTACCGCTCGCGGGTGCCGTCGAGATCGATCTGGTCGATGTTCGATTCGCCCGGATCGGGCAGGTCGTCCGGCCAGTTGCCCTCGGCGAATCCGGCTTCGGTCAAATCGTCGAATGTCACGCTCATCGCTCGCCTCGCGTCGATTGAGACTCGTTGGCTGGCATCACTACCTATCCGCAGGGTAGTTTACACGAAATTCGCCGAGGGATCATTATGCATCCGCTCTTGCGCGGCGAATGATCCCGGCTGCTCGGGTGTTGGCACACCGGCGGCACTTCGTGCGTTCGAAGGCCGCGCAGTCGACGAGAGGTATCGCAAGTGGAGACGATGGCCGACGAGGTGCCCGGACAGGTCGAGTCGAACGACGAGCGGCAGGAGGAAGCCCTCGAATCTCCCGATCGGGGAGGGCGTTTGCCGCGGATCGCCGGCGCCGTGTTGCTGCTCAGCATCACGGCCTTTCACTACCTGACCGACCCGCAGCTCGTCGAGTTCCACAGCGTCTACCGGCGGCTGTACTACCTGCCGATCGTGTTGTTTGCCTTCTCCGACGAGCTACGCGGGGGAGTCGGCGCGGCGGTGTTTGCGTGCATCGCGTATTTCCCCCACGCCTTTCTGCTGACCCACCAGGGATCGCCGGCGTCTCCGAGCGACAAGATCCTCGAGATGGTGCTGTATCTGTGCGTCGGCGGTCTGGCCGGCTGGCTGGTCCGACGCCGTCGCCGGGTGCGCGACATCCTCCGCGAGTCGCTCCGGGAGCGCGACGCGCTCGAGCAAAAACTGGTGCGCGCCGGCAAACTCAGCGCGCTCGGTCAGTTGACCGGCGGGCTGGCTCACGAGATCCGCAACCCCCTCGCGTCGATCCTCGGCAGCGCCGAGACCCTCGCCGAGGAGTTCGACGAGGACCACCCGAAACATCGGCTCGGCCAGGTGATGCTCGAGGAGATCGACCGGCTCAACGGCGTCGTCGAGGATTTCCTGGCGTTCGCCCGCCCCGGAGAACCGGAGCGGGTCCGGGCGGATCTGAGCGAGGTCGCCGAGGAGGTGCGCGACCTGACCACCCCTCAGGCCCGTGACCTGGAGGTCGACGTCGAAATCCGCGTCGAGCCCGGGGAACTGGTCGCCGAGGTCGATCGCTCCCAGATCTCGCAGGTCGTGCTGAACCTGTTTTTGAACGCCTACCAGGCCTTCGATCGGCGGGAGGAGTTCGACGGGCAGCCGACGGTCTCGGTGGTCGCCGAGGAGCGGACGCTCTCGGGGTCGCGCTACGCGTGTCTCGGCATCCGGGACCACGCAGGCGGCGTCCCG
>CAZRLK010000313.1:0-2718 GCA_964600555.1 uncultured Bradymonadales bacterium | reverse complement strand
CCGGCCATCCAGGTCATCGTCGAGGAGTGCATCGAATCCGGGATCGAAGAGGTCATCTTCATCACCGGCCGCGGCAAGGGCGAGATCGAAGACCACTTCGATTACGACTACGAACTCGAAAAACTCCTCGAGGAGCGCGGCAAGACCGAAGAGCTGGAGAAGGTCCGCCACATCAGCTCGATGATCCGCACCATCTCGGTGCGCCAGAAAAAGCCCCTCGGCCTCGGCCACGCCATCTACTGCGCCCGCGACGTCGTCGGCGACGAGCCGTTCATGGTCTTGCTCCCCGACGACATCATCACCGCCGACCCTCCCTGCACCAAACAGATGCTCGACGTGTACGAAAAGTACGGACAGGGGGTGGTCAGCGTCATGGAGGTCCCCAACGAGGAGGTCGAAAGCTACGGGATCGTCACCGGCGAGTCGTGGGCCCCGAACAAATACCGCATCCGCACGCTGGTCGAAAAACCCGACCCGTCGGTCGCCCCTTCGAATCTCGGCATCATCGGACGCTACCTGCTGCCCCCGGTCGTCTTCGATTACCTCGCCGACGCCACCCCCGACGAGACCGGCGAAATCCAGTTGACCGACGCCCTCGCCAGACTCGCCAAACAGCGCGCCCTGGTCGGCTACGAATTCGAGGGCATGCGCCACGACATCGGCGACAAACTCGGCTTTCTGACCGCCAACATCGCCCATGCCCTGCGCCGCCACGATCTCGGCCCCGAGTTGCGCGAGTATCTCCGGGAGAAAATCGACCAGGACATCCTGTAGAAGGCCTCCAGGGGAGTTTCGACCATGGACGAGATTCTGATCGCCTGCGGCGACGTCGAGCTTCTGAAACGGATCGTCGGCCAGATCCCCGACGATCGCTTCAAGCCGATCGCCTCGAAAAAAGGGGGAGGCATCGTCGAAAAGGTCCGCCAGCGCCGCGTCGGCGTCGCCGTCGTCCACGAGCACCTCGCCGACGACTCCGCCGGACAGCTGTGTCGGGCACTCCGCCAGCTCGATCCCTCGCCGGGCGTGCTGTTTTTGGCCGAGGATCCCCCCGATGACGGTCCTTTCGACGCCGCGCTCAAGTATCCCGTCCCCGGTCCCGTCCTCCGCAACGCCGTCGAGCGGGTCGTCGACGACTCCGACGACGGCGAGGACCTCGACAAGTGGAAGGCCTTTTACGGGGAGGTCAAAAAGCGGCTCGCCCGGGTCCACGACCAGGACTACTATCAGATGCTCGGCCTCTCCCCCGACGCCCCCCACCACGCCGTCAAAAAGGCCTTCGATCGCGTCAGCCTGCGCTACCACCCGGACCGGTACAAACAGTTCCGGGACCGACGCTGGGGCAAAGCCCTGCACGAGAAGGTCAACCAGCTTTACACGATTCTCACCGAAGCCTATCAGGTCCTCGGCGACCGCGAGCTGAGAAAACGATACGACGAAGTGCGCGACGAGCAGACCCGCCGGATGCCCCCCGACGAACTCTCCTCGCCGGAGAGCGGGCCGAACTCGTTGACCGACGCGGCCAACAGCACCAAAGCCCGCCGCTTCCTCGAGATGGCCCAGACCGAGATCGCCAAGAAAAACTGGGAGGCGGCCCTGCAGAATCTCGAGTTCGCCTCGAGCATGGAGCCCGACAACGAGCGCATTTCGCAAAAGATCGACGAAATCGAGACCAAGACTCAGTAAATGAGCCAATCTTCTTCCGAACTCGCCGCCCGGGTGAGCACGGCCGTCGTCGGCATCCCGATCCTGTTGTATCTGATCTTCTGGGCGCCGAACTGGGCGTTTTTCGCCCTGGTCGCCGCCGCCGGTGCCGTCGCCATCTGGGAGTACTGCTCGATCGTGTACGGCGAGGCGCAGATCCCCGGCAAACTCCTCACCGCCTCCGCCGGCGTCGTCGTCGCAGCCACTCTCGCTTACCTCCCGGCATTCACCCTCGAGGCGACCGTCGGCGCAGTCGCATCGATCGCCGCATATTTTTTGTTCTTCTTCGACGACCGCGCCCAGTCCAGCCTCCAGACCGCCACCTCGATCATGGCGCTGATCTACGGCGCCCTGTTTCTCGGTCTCCTCGCTCCCATCCACGCCTCGCCGAACGGCTCGTACTGGATTATCCTCACGCTGGTCGTCGTCTGGATGGGTGACACCGGGGCGTATTTCGGCGGACGGGCCGCCGGAAATCGCCCTCTGTACGCCGCCGTCAGCCCCAACAAGACGGTCGAGGGGGCCATCGCAGGGCTCGTCGGCTCGATCGCCGGGGGCGCCTTCTGCAACTGGCTGTTTGCAGGTATCGCCGACTGGTCGGCGCTCGGCCTCGGTTCTCTCGCGCTGGTCACCATTCCCGGCGCCCTTCTCGCTCAAATCGGCGATCTCGCCGAAAGCCTCGTCAAGCGCGCTCACGACGCCGACGACAGCGGCTCGATTTTGTACGGCCACGGAGGGTTGCTCGACCGAATCGACGGATTGATTTTCGCCGCTCCGTGGTTCTATGTTTGCGTCGTTCACTTGCTGTAACGCCATCCCCCGCCTCCGGACTCTCCCCACCGAATGAGCTTCGTTTATTTCGCCATCCTGATCGGTGTCCTGATCTTCGTCCACGAGTTCGGACACTTCCTGTTTGCCAAGGCCTTTGACGTCAAGGTGCTGCGCTTTTCGATCGGGTTCGGCCCCCGGATCGTTGGCTTCGAGCACGGAGAAACCGAGTACGTCGTCTGCTGGCTT
>CAZRLK010000312.1:0-2776 GCA_964600555.1 uncultured Bradymonadales bacterium | reverse complement strand
CCTCCGGGAGCCCTGAGGCTCCGCCCCGACCGGTGCCTTCCAGACGGGGGGCGACACCGACCGCCGGTCACGCGGTTCCCAACTGGCGGCGTCCCCACCACAACCCTTCGGACGCCACGCACCACCCCGCCATATACGTTACCGACAGCTCCGCCCGAATCGTTGCGTCGCGAGCGTCGCCCTCCCCCGCCAGGCCGACCGCAGAGACACTCCGCGGTTGCAATCCCGGCCGTCTGAAGCTACACGCGAAGCCACTGTCTCCACGCCCTCACAGGAGTTTCGACGCATGGACCCGACCGCCTCCGCCGGTGAGTTGCTCGAGTTGCCGCTGTTCGAGGCGGAGCACCGTCGGCTCGTCGACGAACTCGAGCAGACGGTCCGCAAGCGCCTGTTGCCGCTCGACGACGACCAGACCGACGAGCGGACGCTCTCCCGCCAGATCGTCGATGTCCTCGGCGACGAAGGCTGGCTCGAGTACGCCGTCCCCGCGGGCTTCGGCGGACGCCACGAGACCCTCGAGGTCCGCTCGCTCGTGCTGATCCGCGAGACGCTCGCCCGCCACTGGGGGCTGGCCGATTTCGCCTTCGCCCTGCAGGGCCTCGGGGCCGGCCCGATCAGTCTGTTCGGCACCGACGCCCAGAAGGAGACCTACCTGCCGGCCGTCGCACGAGGCGAGGCGATTCCGGCCTTCGCCCTCTCGGAGCGCGACGCCGGTTCGGACGTCGCCTCGCTGAAGACCGAAGCGAGGCGCGAGGGCGGGGAGTTCGTGCTCGATGGCGAGAAGACCTGGATTTCGAACGCCGGCATCGCCGATGTTTACGTCGTCTTCGCACGCACCGGCGAGGCGCCGGGCGCGAAGGGCGTCAGTGCGTTCGTCGTCGAGGCGGACGACCCGGGCTTCGAGTACGTCGAGCCGATCGAGACCCTCTCGCCGCATCCGCTCGGCACGATCGCCTTCGACGGGTGTCGCATCCCGGCCGACCGCCAGTTGGCCGGCCCCGGCGACGGGTTCAAAGTCGCGATGGCGACGCTCGACGTGTTTCGGGCGACGGTCGCGGCGGCGGCGACGGGCTTTGCCCGCACGGCGCTCGAGGAGACGCTCGTGCATGTCCAGACCCGCGATGCCTTCGACGGCAAGCTCGCCGACTTTCAGATGACCAAAAGCGACCTGGCCGAGATGGCGACCGAGCTGGACGCCTCCAGGCTGCTGGTCTACCGCGCGGCTTACAAAAAAGACGATGGGGCCGAGCGCGTCACTCGCGAGGCGGCGATGGCCAAGCTGCACGCCACCGAAAAGGCCCAGCAGATCGTCGACCGCGCGGTCCAGCTGTTCGGCGCCCGGGGGCTGGTCGCGGGCTCGAAAATCGAGAAGCTGTATCGCGACGTCCGCCCGCTTCGCATCTACGAGGGAGCGAGTGAGATCCAGAAGATCGTCATCGCGCGGCAGCTACTCGATGGTTGAGCGGCCAGACGATCAACACGACGTTGGAGTGACGATGGAACGCCTGCAGCCCCCGAATCTCGCCCGGCCGAAAGGCTACAGCCACGGCATCAAGGCCGACGGGCCGTTCATCTTCGTCGCCGGCCAGATCGGCTGGGACGGGGAGCACAACTTCGCCGGCGAGGCGATCGTCGACCGGGTCCGCCAGGCGCTCGAGAACATCGTCGAGGTCCTCGCCGAGGGTGGCTCCGGGCCGGACAAGATCGTGCGGATGACCTGGTATGTCGTCGACAAACAGGAGTACCGGCAGGCCCGGCGCGAGATCGGCGAGGTGTACCGGGAGGTCCTCGGCGATCACTACCCGGCGATGACGTTGTTTCAGGTCGACGAGTTGCTCGAGGACGAGGCGAAGGTCGAAATCGAGGTGACGGCAACAACTTAGCCACTCGCCGCTCGGCGCTCGCCACTCGCCTGCGACACAACAGCAGGTGGCGAGTGACGAGTGACGCATGGAGGAGACATGACGACCGACAGCGACGACACGATCGAAGAGTTCACGCCGCCCAGGTTCCCGGACGCATTCAACCTGGCCGACTACTTTCTGTACGACCGGCTCGAGGAGGGGCTCGGCGACAAGCCGGCCGTGTTGTACGGGGATCGCGAGTACACCTTCGAGCAGGTCGCCGAGCGGTCGACGGCCTTTGCGCGCTACCTCCGGTCGGTCGGCGTCGACCGCGAGCAGCGCGTCTTCACGGTCCTCCCGGATACGCCGCCGTTCACCTGGTCGTTTTACGGCACACTCGCTCGCGGCTCGGTCGTCGCGATGGCCAACCCGTACAAGCCCGCCGACGACCTCGAGTACGCCGTCGACTACGGGCAGATGAGCGCCGTCGTCACGCTGCCCGAGACCGCCGAGGCCATCTCGGAGACGCTCCTCGAGAGCTCCACCGTCGAGACGCTCGTGCTGGTGCCCGACGTCGCGACCGGCGAGGACCCCGAGCAGCCGGCCGAGATCCCGGAGGTCTTCGCCGGGGCCGACCTCGAGGTCTGCTCGATGACCGAGGCGCTCGAGCGGGGCAACGCGGCCGACGAGACGTCGTTCGGCACGACGCTCAAAGACGACGCCGGCATCTGGCTTTTCACCGCCGGGTCGACCGGCCGCCCGAAGGCCTGCGTGCACTCCCACCGCGATTTTGCCTTCAACACCGAGGTCTTCGCCAGACACACCCTCGGCTACGCCGAAGACGACGTCACCGTCTCGGTGCCGAACCTGTATTTCGGCTACGCGACGGGCACGAACCTGATGTTTCCCCACGCCGTCGGCGCGACGACGGC
>CAZRLK010000311.1:0-2790 GCA_964600555.1 uncultured Bradymonadales bacterium | reverse complement strand
CGGAGGCCGGGGTTGAGCGCGCGGAGAAAACCTTTTTTCAGTGTTTCCGCGCAATACCCCGGCCTCCGGCTCCCGGTGGTCGCCTGCGACCGGGGCTACGAGCATAAAAATGCCTAAAAAGGCATACTACCCCGGCCTTTGACCGGGGCTACGAGGATCTTGGGTCGCCTTATCCCCGCGTATCCACGCAGTACCCCGCCCTATCGCAGTTGTTCGCCTTATCCACGCCTACCCCCGAAGTATTCACGAGTATCCCCGTAGTATCCCGCCTTATTCGACCGCCGTCCCGGTGTCGTCGCGCGGCGGCGAGGTGGCGGGAGCGGCGCTCGGCGGATCCTCGAGCTTCCGGCGAAGCTGCTCGATCGCCTCGCGGATGTCCCCCCGGATGCAGCCGAAACAATCCTTTTCGTCCAGCTCGCCGCACCCGCGGGTCGGGAAATTGTCGTACATGTGCAAAATTTCGAGGCCGCGCGGATCGCCCAGCTCGACCAGGCGGTCGATGCGCTCGCGGTGCTGGTCGCAGCCGTGGGCGTGGCGCAGCTCGATCGAGGCGCGCACCCAGTCGGGCAGCTCGCCGAAGACCCCTTCGCGTTGCAGGAGCTCGTAGGCCCGGCGCCGGGTGCGCGATCCTCCCCCGCGCCAGGCGCTCCGCCCCAGGGTCGTCAGAATCGACTCGCGGTCGAGCCGGGGCGCCAGCAGGGCCTCGGCCCGCCCGGCGACCTCGCCGTCGACCGCCCCGAGCGCCCCGATCAGTCCCTGCACCAGCCCTCGATCCTGCAGGTAGGCGGGGTCGCGCTCGAGCAGTCGCTCGAAGCTCTCGACACTCTGCTCCCACTCGCCGCGCTCGGCGTGCGCCCGGCCCTCCAGGAAATCCAGATGCGGGCTGTCGAGGTCGGTCTCCTCGCGCACCTCCTCGATCTCGCGAAGCGTCGTGCCGTAGGCGCCGTTGGTAAACGCCTGCTCGACGTCCTCGAGTGTCGGGCCGGCGAGGAACTGACGCCGCCGGTCGATCACCGAGGCCTCCTCGCCGATCGCCGCCTCCTCGCCGGCGGCCCCCGCCCCGTTTTCGCTGGTGACCACGACCAGAAGCGAGCCGGCCATCAATCCGCCGATCCCCAGCAACCCGATCGCCGCCCAGCGCGCCGCCCGGCCCTGGCGTTTGAACCAGCCCGACAGCCCGTCGAGCACCCGCGTCAGCACCTGGCTGGCATCCTCGTCGTCGAGCCGGGCCGGGGCGGGCTCGCGCGTCTCCGCCACCGCGCCCTGCTCGCTCGAGTCGCCGGCCTCGGCCTCCGGGTGCGGGAAAAGCCCCTCCCCGGCCCCGAGCTCCTCGAGGCGGGCCCGCAGCCGGATCGCCGACTGCGGCCGCGCGTCGGGCTCCTTGTCGAGCAGCGACAAAATCAGCGACTCGACCTCCGGATCGATCTCCGAGTCGATCAGCTCCGAGGGCCGGGGCGGATCCTTGGAGACGTGCATCGCCATCACCTGCGCCCCGCGGTCGGCCTCGAAGACCCGCCGGCCGGTGACCATCTCGAACATCACGTTGCCGAGCGCGTACAGATCGGCGCGGTGGTCGAGCGGGTCGCCCGCCGCCTGCTCGGGGGACATGTAGCTGGGCGTCCCGAAGACCGCCCCGGTTTTGGTCAGCTCCGGGGTCTGATCCTCCATGCGGACGCGGGCGATGCCGAAATCGAGGATCTTGACGAAATCCGAGTCGTCGCCCCGCTCGACGAGCATGATGTTGTCGGGTTTGAGATCCCGGTGGATCACGCCGACCTGGTGGGCGCGGGCGAGGGCCGAGGCGATCTGGTGGGCGACGTGCAGGGCGCGGTCGACCTCGAAGCGCCCCTGGCGGTCGACGACCTCCTTGAGGGTCTCGCCGCGCAGATACTCCATGACCAGGAAAAACTCGCCGGCGTCGGTCCGCCCGAAATCGGTGGCGATGCAGACGTTCGGATGGTCGATGTTCGCCGCCGCCTGCGCCTCGCGGCGGAACCGCTCGACGATCTTGCCCTGGCCGGTGACCTCGGAGTGGAGGATCTTGATGGCCACCTTTTTTTTCATGAGCGCGTGCTCGGCCCGGTACACCTCGCCCATCGCCCCGCGCTCGATGAACTCGACGAGGTCGTAGCGGCCCGCCAGCGTCTCGCCGACCCGGCCGCCGCCCTTTTGCTCGTCGTCGGCGTCGGGGGTGGCGTCGTCGTCCTCGTCGTCGAGATGCTCCTGGACCGACTCCGGATCGATGTCGGCATCGGCGGTCGACTCGTCGAGACCGACGTCCTCGTCGACCTCGGCCCAGTTCGGGCTGGCCGCCTCCCCCCCGTCGGCTTCGGGGTCGTCGAGGCCCTCGACGTCCGAGGAAGCCTCCGACAGATCACCCGTTCCCGATTGTTTCGAGCTGCTCGCCATCTCGTGGCGCCCTTGGATTCATGGGGGGCGACAGATGCCTGCCGCCGACTCGACTGCGCGACGCGCGTCTGGAACATCCCCCGGATACAGGCTGCATTGTGCCGTTACAACCCTCGAATTGGCAAGGTGGGGCCACGCCCCGGATCCGAGCGAGGGCGGATGTGCTCCAACGCCGGGGGATCGGGGTGCCGGCGTCCCGTGTCGTATTCGCCAGGACGACGAGAACTCCCGGCGTCCCGTGTCGTATTCGCCAAGGCGCCAAGACGCCATGACGCCAAGAACAACCCCGGCGCGCCTCCCGCAACCGGAGGCACCGGCCGGCGGCAAAGCCGCCCGGGTCGCCGCAACCGGAGCGCAGTGAAAAGCCTGGAGTCCGGCTTT
>CAZRLK010000310.1:0-2806 GCA_964600555.1 uncultured Bradymonadales bacterium | reverse complement strand
GCGACGAACAACAGACCGAACTGCGCGACGTCCTCCGCCAGTACACCGAACAAAAGATAAGCGCCCACCAGGAGAAAAAAGAGGCGATGGAGGACACCCACGAGCAGATGAAACAGGAGCTGGAGGGAATCCTCTCCGACGATCAGATGCAGAGCTATCGGGAGTGGAAGGAGCAAAAAAGGGAGAAACACAAACAGAAAAAGGAAAAGAAACGCGAGGGGGATGACCGACAGGGAGACGACCAGGGGGACGAAGAGACCGATGATCAGCAACAAGACGCGCCGGACGACCAGACCGACATCTGATCGATCACCGACCGATGCCCCGCCGGCCGACGGCCGGCGGGGCCGGCTGCTCGCTTCCCCGCTGAGTCATGGATGCCCCGTCACGCCGCCCTCCCGTCGACGAGGGTCCGCACCTTTTCGAACAAGACGTTGTTTTCGCGGTGGACGTGCATGTGCAGGTCCTGCTCGAGCGCCTCGAGTCTGGCGAGCATGTTCTCGTAGCTCGGGCATGCCTCGTCCGGGACTCGAAACCCGTCGGTCAGCTCGCGGATCGTCTCGAGATGCGCAGCGGTCCGATCGTGGTCGTCCTCCAGGCCCTCGAGCAACCGGGCGGCCGTCCGGGCCTCGACGCTGTCGGATTTCGTGCCGTCGAGCTGACGGACGATCGGAAACAGGATCTGCTCCTCTTCGGACAGGTGGACCGGAATCTCGCGAGCGAGTTCGTCGAAGACCTCCGCGAGTTCGTGCAGCTCGGGGTGGGCGTCGCCGTGCGCCCGCTCGACTTTGGCGACGAGCTTCGAGAGGGGCGCCAGTTCCTTGCGAAGATAGGAATGATGGTGCTCGACGATGAAATCGACCAGTTCGCTCGGGGAGTCGGGGGCGGCGTCGGCGTCGGGGTCGCGGCGGTCGATCTCGACGATCGCCTCGCACAGGCGCTCGAGGTCGAGGTCGTGTTGTCTGCACGCTTCGGCGAGTGGCTGGTCACCTCCACAGCAAAAGTCGAGGTTCCACTTTTCGAATAGTCGGGCGCGGGCGGGGTTGTCGCGGACGAGTTCGGCGAGTGTCTCGTCGGGGGAAATCGTCGAATCCATGGGACTCCAATCGGGCCGGGGGGGAGTGGGAGCGGGTCGAGTTGTTGCGGAGAAGATAATAAACACGCCGATTGACGTCCAAAATAAACCCCCCCCACACCTGATCTCGATCATGTCGCGGAACGAACCCCTGGAGTTGGTTGTCTCACCGCCTACACTCGCCGGGCCGTGTGAGGTCCCCCGATTCGCGAGGCCGAGGTCCCCGATACGACGGAGCTTTCCGATGCCCGCCGCCACACCGCTGTACCAACTCATCATCACGCTGCACGTCCTCTCGGCGATCGTCTGGGTGGGGGGTGTCGTGTTCGTGGCCGCGGTTGCGGTGCCGATCGCCCGGCGAATGGACGGGGAGGCCAGGCGGTGGCTTCTCGGGGAGGTCGGGCGGCGATTTCGAGCGATCGGGTGGGCGGCGCTCGGGGTACTGGTGGCGACCGGAAGCTACATGCTGATGCACTGGGGCGCGACGTGGGCGAACCTGCTGGACGGGAGCTTTTTCGCCTCGCCGCACACGCGGCCGCTGGCCTACAAGCTGGTGTTGGTGGCGCTGATGCTCGTCGTCAGCGGCATCCACGACTGGTGGCTCGGGCCGCGGGCGACCGGGGCGGGATCGGAGGACGAAACGATGCGCCGGTGGGCCGGATGGCTCGGCCGGACGACGGGGGTGCTGTCGATCGGAATCGTCGTGCTGGCCGTCTTCGTCGCCCGCCCGTGGTTTTGAGCGAGGCCCGCGGCGGACCGGGATGGCGCCCGCCATGCAAGGTGCCACCCACCCTGCATCTCCCCACGCCATGCAAGGTGCCACCCACCCTGCATCTCACTGAAATACCTCGAAAACCTCGGCCCGCGGGCGGTCAGGCGCAGACGTTCCGGCGGTGGGGGGTGACGAGCTGCGATGTGCGCGATTGCTGGAGGCGCGCCAGAAGCTCTTCGGCGCTTTGCTCGTCGGCGAAGTCGAGTTCCTCTCGGTACAGCGGAATGAGATCGACCAGATGGACGTCGCGGTCGTCGACGTCGAGGGGGTTGGCGGCCTCCGGGACGAACGCCGGCTCGGCCGCCAACCAGCCGCAAAAGTCAATGCCGGGTGCGATCGGTTGGATCGGCTCGGTTGTGAGCGTCTGGCCCCGCCAGATGAACAGGTTCTCGATCAGCGGATAGGTCGCCC
This sequence comes from uncultured Bradymonadales bacterium, assembly GCA_964600555.1. GTDB lineage: Bacteria > Myxococcota_A > Bradymonadia > Bradymonadales > Bradymonadaceae > CAJXPB01. The sequence continues at coordinate 548 of CAZRLK010000310.1, read as the reverse complement.
ACTTGACCAGTTCGTGGATCGGCCAGTCGTCGTCTTCGCCGGCCCCCGCCTGCCAGGCGGAGGGAAATGACATGGCGAGCTCGACGCGCAGATCGTCGCGAGTCGGGTGGGTGAGCGGCTGGCGGCTCATACCCACCGTCGTCAATTTGGCGACCGGGCGACGGTCGGTGGAGGGAAACAGGGCGAGCTTCACCGGGGGCACTCCCTCCGGTCCCTCGGTTTCGCCGAGGATCGTGGCGTCACGGTCGAGGGCAGCTTCGAAACATCGCAACAGGGTCGTCGAATAGTCGAGCTGAGACATCGTCGCTCCATCTCGTGCGTCCAAAAAACGTGCGTGATCCAACACAGAGGGCGGCCGCCGTCTTACGGGGGGCCCGATTTTCCTCGTACGCCGTGGCCGGTAGGTCGTAAAGAGGGATCTCGAGGGGGAGACGATGAGGATCTGCCGCTGCTCTGCGAGCCAAGGGAACGAGCGTGCGATCGAGAAAATTTGGGTGGATCCGCCCCCGGCTTACCGACTGTGCTGCGGGGAGTCGACCGGCGGAGGG
>CAZRLK010000309.1:0-2811 GCA_964600555.1 uncultured Bradymonadales bacterium | reverse complement strand
TCGACGGCCGTCTCCGGGTCTCGCCCGCCGACCGGGAGTCGCATCTGGCCGAGCGGCTCGGTGAGCCGATGCCAGAGCCGTCCCGCCCACCGCCAGCCGGGCTGCCACTGCGGGCGGACGAGGATCCGGAAGTCGTCGGTCTGCTCGTAGAAGGCGCGCACGGCGGGATCGAGGCGGTCGGTCGGGAAATCCGACCGGGCGAAGACGTCCATGTCGGCGACGAATCCCTCCGCCGGTCCGTCGGTCGCCGCCCCGGCGCGATCGAAGAAATCGGGACCGACTCGCCCCTCGATCGCCGAGAGGTTGCTGAACGGGATCGACTTCGGGGCCCGCGGCGGCGGGGCGAGGTACGCGAGGGCGCCCAGTAGCGGGAGGGCGAAGCCGAAGGTGTTGAGCGTGCCGTGCAGGCGGACCATCGTCGGGATCGTCACCGTCGCCGGGCCGGGCCACCTCCCCCAGGCGTACAGGCCGGCCGAGCCGATGCCGACGAGGGCGGCTATCGAGGCGACCCCGAGGCCGGCGGCTACCCACCGAGAGGTCTCTCGTGCGCGAGGAATGGCTCGCCAGACGAGGCCGACGAGTCCCAGCACCGCGCAGGCGAGGACCAGCGTACCGACCAACTCGAGGGGGCGGACTCCGGAGATGCCGATGGCGACGAGCACGAAACCGAGCGCGTAGGCTCCGGTGCCCAGCGCGTGGAGGGTCGCCAGCGACCGAGCGTCCTCGAGGGGGAGCAGCCGCCCGATGCCCGCGTACCCGGCGCCGAGGGTCAACGCGCCGACGTGGAAATGAGCGGCAGTAAGCGTCGGCAGGAGAGGGCCGAAACCGGTGGGGTCGCCGGGGAGCCGGGAGAGGACGAGCCAGCCGCCGCCGACGGCCGTGGAGACGAGCCCGATATCCGCGGCCAGTTCCTCGGAGGGGCCGAGGCCGCGCCGGGCGAGGCGCAGGAGGCCGAGGGAAGCGAGCGCCAGGCAGATGGCGCCCCACCCGGCCGAGGCGGCTGCGGCGCTCAGCGACGGGTCGAGCGCGAGTGAGAGGGTCCCCAGTGTCGCCCCGGCCGGGAGCGCAACGACGAGCCGTTCGCGAAGTCTCGCGACCGCCCCCTCGGAGCCGCTGTCCCGAGGCCCCGGCCGCTCGATCAGATACAGTGCCGTCGGAACGACCAACCAGATGGCGGCCACCAGCAACACGGAGAGTAGCGTCCATCCGGCGAAAAAGGTCGCGCCGCAGAGTCCCGCACCGAACCCCCACATGGCGAAAAACACGGTCGAGGAGTCGAAATGCGAGGTGGAGGCCATCGGTCGTGGCTGTCGGCCGGATTCGAAACGGCGGAGTGGGATTGGAAGTAGTCGACGCCGACAGAGTGCTGTGCAGGCCAGCAATCGTCAACGGCCCATGCTCGTCGCGATCGACGCCGCCCGGGACCCCTTGCAGCAACGTCGCCCCGGCGACCTCCCGTTGCGCCTCGTCGACCGTCCGGAGGAACGATCCCGAACGCTGGCAGGCCGAGCACGAGCCCCTCGAACTCACGACGACTCGTCGCTCGCCCGCCGGATGGTGCGGCGGGCCCCGGCGAGCAGGTCGGCGCAGTGGCGCAGGCGGTCGGGGTCGTCGAGGAAATCGTTTTCGCGGAGACGCAGCCGGCCGTTGTCGAGCACGAAGCAGTCGCTGTGGCCGTGCACCTCCCCGAGTGCCTCGCGCACCTCGGGGGATTGCAGGAACCGGTGGCCGGGCAGCGGGTCGGAAGCCCGGGCGGCGAGCCGGCCGTCGAACGGCGGGCCCTCCAGATCGATCCGGTCGCCGGCCGTCTCCCACCGTCGCCGCTGGCCGATGTCGTCGCGATAGACGACGAGATCCGACGGGGCCTGGTCGACGGGCGTCTCGGCGTAGGTCGTCCGCATCCGGTAGCGGTCGTGGGTCGTATCCAGGACGATCCGGAAGCTCATCGGCTCGCCGTCGTACTCTCCCCGCATCTCGAATCTCGGGGAGTCCCCGGCATCGACGACCTCGAGGTCGGTCTCCGCCGCGAACGCCTCCCAGACCTCTCGGGTCTCGCGGCGCCTGCGACGCCTGGCCGACACGGCGACCGGGACCACGACGGCCAGGAGGACCGCGATCAGACCGACCATTCCCGCGACGACCATCATCTCCGGACTCATCGTCTCCACTCACTCACGCGTTCACTCATCGACTCAGCCACTGCCGTTTCAATGCTGCGGCACGCAATCGATTTCCCCCTCGACCTCTCGCGTGCAGACCCCGAGCTTCCCGTCCCCGAGCCGACACTGCTGGCCGGTCTCCCGGCACTCGTCGACCGGGCCGCCGGAGGACTCCGAGGACTCCGAGCCGCCGGGGCAGCCGGAAAGCGCCCAGATCAGGGCGCCGAGGAGTGCGACTGCCGGAAGGCCGGGGAGGCGCTCGGGAGGGAACGGGGCGTGGGTCTGTTCGGGGTGGTCGGGCATCGCTGCTCGCGGGGCGTCGGCGCGGCTCGCTGCCGGTATCGTAGCCCAGAACGCAGACAGGCGCCAACGACGCTCGAGCGAACAGCCACCGAAGGGCGCACTCTGTGGGGAGAGCCGGGGCGCGGGTTCGACGGTCGAGCCGGCGGTCGACTTGCGACAAGCGTGCCGGTACGGCTACCATCGGTGAGCGATCCACGCATGGCACTTCTGGCTTCACCCGGTCGCCCGGATGGGGGCCGAGCCGACGGGACACCGTCGACTCAGACGCGCGAGGCGGTCATGGCAGAGCAGGAATCACTCACTCTGAGAAAGGGCGGCACGCTGCTCGGCTGGGCGATCCTCCTCGGTC
>CAZRLK010000308.1:0-2882 GCA_964600555.1 uncultured Bradymonadales bacterium | reverse complement strand
TGCGCCTGCGGCGCTCCAGACCAGGGATGGTCTGGCCACAGAGGCTCGCGGCGGTCGCGGCGGACGGGGGACCGGCGGTCGGGTGGTACACGTCGTCGCCGTCACCTCACGGATCTCGGATCTCCGATTTCCGAGCTCCGATCTCCGATTCGCCGGCGAGCCGCCGGCGCTCCCAACAGTGCGGTGGGGCACGCCGTTCACCTCACGGATCTCCGATTTCCGAGCTCCGATCTCCGACCTCAGATGCGCAGCCCCGCCGCCGCACGGGGTTGGAGGCGTCGGGCGAAGATGTTAATGATCGTATGTAGAGTCCCGAATACAGGACGTATTCGGGGGAGCTCGCACATCTCGAATTCGTCGCGTCGAACTCGAAGTCCGTGGGCCGGGTTTGTTGTGGGTCGAGGGACCGCCGGTTCGGCGTGTTCACTCCACGAGAGGAGGTCGTCATGTCGTATCGCCGGATCGCCATTCGCTGCGAGAACGCCAGCACCCTCACCGAGAGTCAGCAAAAGGATTTCGCCGACCGGGTCGAGACGCGGATCGCGAACAATCCGAACGATCTCGGCGGGTATTTTGTCACGACCGACGGGAACAACTGGCTCGAACTCGAGGGGGATTCCGACGCGGTGATGGACGAGATCGAGGACCACATGGCCGACAAGGACGTCGAAGATTCGACGGTCCTCGAGAACTCCCAGCCGAGCACGCTCAACACCAGCAAGTGGCGGGCGCACACCGAGGCCGACGTCCACTGCGAGGTCCCCTGACGATTCTCAGAGTACGTCGAGCGACTCGCGGAGCTCGTCGGCCTTCGCCGGGTCTGTGCGTTCCCAGATTGTGCAGGCCGCCTCGCCGATGCGGCGGGCGATCTCGGGGCGGTCGGCGTCGGTGGCCAGCCGGACGGCCGAGGCGAGGGCCGACGGGACGCTGCTGTCGCCGGACTCCCATCGCCCGGCGGCTTCGAGCAACGTCGGGAGCCGGTCGGCCAGCTCCTCCCAGCGGGCGGCCCCGGCGAGGGCGTGCACCCGGAGGGCGGCGGCGGCCTGCCCGGCTAACGGACTGGTGAAGTCGCCGAGTGCGTCGAGCCTCTCGATTGCCCGCCGAAAGTCGCCCCGCTCGAGGGCGGTCTGGACCCGCCCGAGCCAGATGGGGTCGAGTTTCGGGTCGTCGACCAGCACCGCGTAGCGTTCGGCCCGCCGGTGACACGCCTCGGCGCGCTCGTAGTCGCCGCGGGCCCGGTGGATGTCGCCGAGCATATTCAAGCAGTCTGCCAGGCCGGTTCGGTCTCCCTCCTCGGCGCAATTGCGCCGGAGTCTCTTTCCCCGCCTCGCCGCCTCCTCGAACTCGCCCGCAAAGTACAGACTCCGCATCCAGGCCAACCGCATCTTGGTGTGTGTGCCGGGAGCCCGATCGCGAAGTAGCTCTTCGGCCCGGCGATAGTGTTTATGGGTGCGGTCGAACTCTCCGAGATTCTGCAGTTCCTGTCCCAGGTAATAGTAAACTCGCCCCCGGAGTACGGGGCGGCCCTCGTCCGGGAGGAGAGCGAGGGCCCGCTCGGCGAGTTCGATGGCGGCCTCGCGGCTGTCCCGGGGACTCGCGACGCGGCAGCGGCCCAGGAGGGATTCGACGCGCACCTCGAGCAGGTCGCGCTCGGCGGCGAGTTCTCCCGCCTTCTCGAAGAGTTCGTCGGCGCGGTCGAAATCGTAGTCGCGAGCGAGGGCGAGGCGGCCGCGGCGCAAAAGCAGCGTGGCGTGGGCGTCGGAGTCGGCGTCGAGCTCGGAGGCCTCGAAGACGTCGCGCGCCTCGTCGAGCAGGGCGGCGGCGCGATCGAACTCGCTGTTGCGGCCGTGGTATTCGACGGCGTCGAGCAGGGGCTGGAGGGCGGCCTCCCGGTCGCCGGCCTCGCGCAGGTGGCGGGCGAGGCGGGTGGAGACAGCGAGCCCGTCGTCGTCGAGTTGCTCGAGGGCCGTCGCACAGGCGCGGTGCAGGCGGCGGTAGCGGCCCGCCTCGCGGGCCCGCCGCTCGAGGGTCTCGCGGAGCATGCTGTGGACGAGCCGCCAGCCCTCGTCGGTTGTCTCGAGGAGGTTGTCGCGAAGAAGCGCGTCGACGAGTCGGTTCGGGAAGCCGAGTCCCGCCGCCTCGCAGGCGAGGCGCCACTGGCGGGCGGAGACGTCGCCGCCGAGGGCGGCCGCGATCTCGAGGGCGGCCGCCTCCTCGTCGGTCGCCTCCTCGAGCAGACGCTCCAGGCGGGCGTCCCAGACCTCGTAGATGTCGCGGGGCATCCGGACGTCGGCCTCGTCGCGGACCGCGAAGCCGGCGTCGGTCGCCTCGAGTACATCGCGTTCGATCCAGTCGCGGACCAGCTCGACGGCGTACAGGGGATTGCCGTCGGCGCGGTCGAGGATCTGGTGGGCGGCCGAGGGAGCGAGGTCGAGGAGCTTTTCGACGAGGACCTGGCGGGCGGTCGCATCGAGGGCCCCCAGCTCGAGGATGTCGGTCGCCTCGAGGTCGGCGAGTTCGTCGACGAGCCGGGCCTCGAGGGGGCGGTCGGCGAGGGCGTCGTCGCGGAGGGTGGCGACAAACAGGACGGGGAGATCGTCGGGCCGTGGCTCCTCGAGGAGATCGGCGAGGAAATGCAGCGCCTCGAGGCCCCACTGCAGGTCGTCGAGGTGGACGACGACGGGGCGCTCGCGGCCGAGGCGTGCGAGAAAGCGTCGGACGATGCCGCGAAGCTCGTGGCCGGCCGGCATCTCCCGCGGCGAGTCGAGCCCGTCGTCTCCGTCGGTCCCGTCGGCTCCCTGGGCGACGGTCGGGGCGTGGCCGAGGGCCTCGCCGCCGTCGTCGATCGCCGGCAGGTCGTCGGCGGGGTCGCGGGTGGCGGC
>CAZRLK010000307.1:0-2902 GCA_964600555.1 uncultured Bradymonadales bacterium | reverse complement strand
CCCCGAGCTGTCCCCGAGCTGTCCCCGAGCTGTCCCCGAGCTGTCCCCGAGCTGTTCCCGAGCTGTTCCCGAGCTGTCCCCGAGCTGTCCCCGAGCTGTCCCCGAGCTGTTCCCGAGCCTTCCCCGAGCTGTTCCCGAGCAAAGGATAGCACTCCAGATACCGCTCTTTCGACGAGGTACACTCCGTCACCTCGTCGGACCAGTGCGCCGCCGTCCAGACCAGCGCGCAGACGCCGACCAGCGCGGTCGCTCGGAAGGCGAGGTCCCGGGCGCGGCTCGGCGCCTCGCCGACCCGCGAATCGAGCACCGCGGCGATGGCGGCCCCCGAAAACAGACCGCCCAGGTGCGCGGCGTTGTCCATCGGGATCGCCTCGACGAAGCCGATCGCCAGGCTCAAGACCACCCAGGGCAAAAGCCCCACCGTAAATCCCCGCGAGAGCCGCTCGGGAAGCGAGTCGCGGTATTTCAGCCCGAAGACCAGTAGTCCCCCGACCAGCCCGTAGATCGCCCCCGACGCCCCGCCGGAGGGCAGCTCGGTGAAGGTGTAGCTGGCGTAGGCGGCGATCGTCCCGCTCGCCAGATACAGCGTGAAAAACCGGGCCCGCCCGTAGAATCGCTCCAGGATCGGCCCGAGCACGTACAGCCCGTAGCCGTTGAACAGGATGTGCATCACATCGAGGTGGACGAACTGGCTGCTGAACAGCCGCCACCACTGGCCGAGTTCCATCAGCCGGTTGACCTTCATCCCGGTGTACAGCGTCAACTGCTCGTAGTTGAGCGCCTGCGAGGCGATGCCGAGCTGGTCGGCCAGATGCCGCCACCCGACGATCACGGCGGCCAGCCAGATGACGACGTTCGAGACCAGAAGCCACCAGGTGACCACGACCGGCTGCTCCATGATGCGCGCCAGCCGGATCTGGCGGCGGATGGCGTTGAAATACCCCGTCGGGCCGAACTGGACCGTCTCTCCCGACTCGCCCGCCTCCGCCGACTCACCGTCGCTCACGATGCCTCCCCGCCATCGGGGCCGAGGCGCTCTCCTCTGACGACGACCGGCCGGCCGCGGCCGATCCGCTCGGCGTCGCACCGCAGCTTGCGATTGAGATACCGCCGCGACCGCTCGACCGCCTCGCGCATCGACCGCCCGCGACTCAGCTCCGCACACACCGCACTCGAGAGCTGGCAGCCGGTGCCGCGCACGTCGGCCTCGACCCGCTCCAGCGGCTCGAGCCACTGCGCCTCCCCGTCGCCGACCGCCAACACGTCGCGGATCGTCGCCTCGTCCTCCTCCGCTCCGCCGCCGCCATCGCCGGCCGCGAAATGCCCGCCCTTCAGCAACACCGCCCCCGCCCCCTGCTCGCACAGCCGCTCGGCGGCCTCGAGCATCGTCCCCTCGTCGCCGATCTCGACGTCGGCCTCGAGCAGCGCCTCCGCCTCCGGGACGTTCGGCGTCAGACAGTCGACCTCGGGGACGAGCCGGCTGCGGACCTGCTCGACCATCCCCGGCCGGTGCAGCGACGAGCCGGAGCTGCCGCTGGTCAACACCGGGTCCAGCACCACCGGCGCCTCGAACGACCGGCGCGCCAGCCACCGGCCGACCATCTCGACGGTCTCCGCCCTGGCCAACATCCCGATCTTGATCCCCGCCACCGGAATGTCGTCGACGACGGCGTCGATCTGGTCGCAGACGTGGACCGGCTCGATCGTCTCGAAGCCGCGCACCCCGACCGTATTCTGCCAGACGACCGCCGTGATCGCCGAGAGGCCGTGGAAGCCGAAGTCGCGAAAAACCTGCAGGTCGACCTGGATCCCGGCCCCGCCGGAGGGGTCGGTCCCCGCGATCGTCAGTAGTGCCTTCAATTGCGTCTCTGGGCTCTGAAAGTACTTCCACTCGCCGATCTGCACGCCTTCTGCGACGCTAACTCGATCGACGACCGCGCGTAAAGGCGGGCGCCCCGCCCCGGCGGGAGGAGAGGAGGAGCGCCGACGGCCTTTGATGCTGGCAGTCCACAGCACGCCGCCGGGTCTGTCAAAACGCCGTACTCAACCGCTCCTGGGCGTCGTAGCCGCACAGATCGCCCGAGTACGTCGGCTGCCCCCAGGGCGGAATCTCGGCGGTCATGTCGACATCGCAGGGGCCGTCGATCTTGCCGGTGAAATCGAGATGTCCCGTGTATTCGAACGGCACCGGCCGCGGGCAATCGCACGAGTCGTCCGACTCCCCGCCGCCCGGCATGAACTCCGTGAACTGCGGCGAGTCGATCGCCAGCTCGCCGCGGATCGTGGAGCCGTCCGCCGAGCATCCCTGGTAGTCGGCGGTGAGATCGACCTCGGGGTCGGGCGTCGTCCCGCCATCCGGCGCGCCCCCGGCGTCGGCCACGCCCCCGGCGTCCCCGACGGCGCCGGCGTCGGCCGGCCCGCCGGCGTCGGGCGCCATGCCGCCGCCCTCCAGGTCGACCGACAGCGAAAACTCCACCTCGCCGCCCTCCCCGCAGTCGACGGTGTGCGTGATCGACTCGCCGGCGATCAACCGCCCGGGATTCTCCTGGGCCTTCTGCTGGATCGCCTGCTGCCCCTCCATCAACGGCCCACTGGCGAGCCGCCACCCGGAGGTCGCTTCATCCTCGTTGATGTGGTTCTCCCCGCAGGCGACCGCGAGGAGGCCGGCGGCGGCGACAAGGACGACCGAAAGATGTCGGCGCATGGGCGATGGGGGGTCGGAGGCGCAGCGAGCGTCGGGCCGAAGTTACGCGTCGCCGCGAGATTAACAACCGGCAAACGCAGATGCCAGCCGCCAAAGCGCGGAAGGCGGTCGGCGCTCGCCACCTCGTTTGGAGCGCCGGCGGGTCTGATCGGAATCGGTGGGACGTCCTTTCCGCTCCCGTCGGCCCGGGATCCGTTA
>CAZRLK010000306.1:0-2932 GCA_964600555.1 uncultured Bradymonadales bacterium | reverse complement strand
AAAAAAACCTCGGCGACCCCTCGCAATTTTCGAATCGACCCTCGGCCGAAACGGGTGTTCCCCTCGTCGGCCGCGATTCGACCCTCCGCCAAAACGGATTTGCCCATCGGCGCGAGCGATTCGACCGGCGGGCGAAACGGGATGCGGGAGGTGGGGCGGGGGGTCGACCCCGGGGCAGAGATACGACAACCCGCTCCCGGCGGCCTCTCGACGAGAGACCGCACGGAAGCGGGTATCGATGGACCGTGTCCGGACGTCGGCGCGCGGCGGTCGGCGGCTGTCAGGCCGGCATGCGACCGGGCGCCGACGCGGACGTCACGGCGTCGCGTCGTCGGACGACTCGCTGTCGGAGGTCTCGTCGGCCTGCTGGTCCGGCCTCTCCGGCTCCCCGTCCGGGTCGGTCACCTCCTCGCCGGTCTCGGGGTCGACGTCGGTGACCCGCCGGTTGCGGCTGTGCAACTCGCTGACCCGGTCGTTTTGCTCGAGAATCGGGGCCAGCAGCTTTCGGGCGGTCGGGAGCTGGTCGGGCTCGTTGAACCGGCCGAGGATCTCGACGACGACCTGCAGCATCGCCCGCTGGCCCTCGGTGTCGGCGGCGCGCACCTCGTCCCAGGTCGTCGTCCGCACCTCGGTGTTGCCGAGGGCGTCGGCGAACTGATCGGCGAGCCCGTCGATGCGGTCGACCAGTGGACGGATGCCCAGCCGGTCGGCCTCGTCGGACCACTCGGTGTTGAACTGCTCGACCAGAAATCGGACCGCCGAGAGTTCGTCCTCGAAGCTGAGCGAGGTGATCCCGGCGGCGCCGTCGGGAAACAGCGCCTGCAGGATCTCGGAGGCCGCCTCCCCGCGCGGCCCGTCGGGAAACCCCTTGCGGGTCGCCTGGAGGTTGGTGTGCAGCGCGCCGATCGCCCGGTCGAGCTCGTTGTCGATCTCGTTGGCCTTGTGGCGGCTGTCTTCGTTGAGCTTGCGGTCCCTGCGCCACCAGTTGCGGGTGGCGCGGGCTTCGTTGTTGATCTCGAGCGCCCGTGCGATTTTGGCGAGCAGGGCGTCGTCGATCGCCTCGTCGACGAGCTGTTCGGCCTCCTTTTCGACCTGCTGGAGGGCGAACGCCCGACGGCCGGGCGTCAACTGCAGAAAATCGGTCACTTCTTCGAGCAATCCACTCATCGTCGTCTCCTCTCGAGCCCCCCGGCGACGGCCATCCCGCCTCCGAAAGCACTCGGTCCAGGTCACCTACCATTCACTGCGAACGAATGGCCCCCGGAGCGCCTCGGCCGCCAATCCGGCCACTGCATCGGCGAAACCCCGTACTGCATTGAGCCTGTAGAACCCAGCGTATCGATCGAACGGGGGGTGTCAAGAGGCCGGGCGACGGGGGCGGGCGATGCGGCTTCGCCGCTCCAGACCAGGGATGGTCTGGCCACAGTGCCGGGCCGACTCGCCCCCCAACATTGTTTGGAGCGTCGGCGGCCTTTCATGCTGGCAGTCCACAGTGCGCCGACGGGGACGACGGGACTTGCGGGCGTTGCGCCTGCGGCGCTCCAGACCAGGGATGGTCTGGCCACAGCGGTCGGTGCTTTGCGATGGCGGCGGTCCGCCCGTTATGCTCGCGGCGAGTCCGCTACGTTGTCCACGAGGTGTGTGATGCCACTCCGAGTTCGCTCGATTCTCTCGATTGTTTTCGTCACCGGCGTCCTTTTCGCCGCCTCCGCCTGCTCGAACGATACGGGGGGCGGTGACGACGAGTCGCCGGATGCCTCCGCGCCGGATGCCTCGGTCGAGGATGCCGGGGCCGAAGATGCCACGGGCTCCGCCGACGACGCTGCGACGCCCGACGATGCCGCCACGCCCGACGATGCCGACGACCCCGAGCCCGAGCCCGACGCCACCGGCGATACCGGCAGCGAGGGGGATGCCGGTCGCGATGCGGCGACCGACGCCGACGATCCGGGCGACGATGCGGGCGGCGGCTCGGAGGGCTTTCTCGACGTCAGCGCCGGCGGGGTCCACTCGTGTGCGGTCACCCCGGAGCGGGCGGTCACCTGCTGGGGGCTCGAGCAAAACGGCCGAAGCGACGAGCCGGCCGGGACCTATCTCGGGATCGCCGCCGGGTACGGCCATACCTGCGGGCTGTACGAAGACGGGCGTATCGAGTGCTGGGGCGACGCTCAGGAGGGGCGCGCCGACGACCCGAGTGGCGAGTTTCAGTCGGTGGGCGCCGGGCGGGCGCACAACTGCGGGCTGCAGACCGACAACACCGCGACGTGCTGGGGGCTCGACGACGACGGGCAAGCGAGTGCGCCGTCGACGAGCTTCCAGTCGATCAGCGTCGGCGTCAACCACAACTGCGGGATTGCGATGGACGACACGCTCGAGTGCTGGGGCCGCGGCTCGGAGGCGGGCGACGACTGGGAGCAGGCCGTGGCGCCGGACGGGGAGTTTCTGGACGTCGCGGCCGGCGGCGACCACACCTGCGCGCTGGATATGGACGGGCGGGCCGAATGCTGGGGGCTCGGCTCGGACGCCTCCGAGCGGGAGGCCTCGGCCGGCGACCACGACCAGGCGGTCGCGCCGGACGGGCAGTTTCTCGACCTGTCGGCCGGCACCTACCACACCTGCGGGCTGCGGACCGACCAGACCGTCGAGTGCTGGGGCAAGGATACCGACGGCCGCGCCGACCCGCCCGATACCACCGAGTTTCGCCAGGTCGACGCCGGGCGCAAACACACCTGCGGGATCGACACCGCCGGCGAGCTGGTCTGCTGGGGCGCCGACCGCTCGGATCAGGCCTCGCCGGAGACGCGTTGAGGCGGCGCTTCCGGCATCCGGCACGTGCGATTCGATCGGCCGGATGCCGCTCCGCGTCATGCGGGCGATGCGCCTTCGGCGCTCCAGACCAGGGATGGTCTGGCCACAGAGGTGGACGGCGGTC
>CAZRLK010000305.1:0-2951 GCA_964600555.1 uncultured Bradymonadales bacterium | reverse complement strand
ACGATCCTCGTCGACGTTTACGAGCTTCGTTTACGACTTTCGTCGACGTTTACGAGCTTCGTCAGACGATCCTCGTCGACGTTTACGAGCTTCGTTTACGACTTTCGTCGACGTTTACGAGCTTCGTCAGACGATCCTCGTCGACGTTTACGAGCTTCGTTTACGACTTTCGTCGACGTTTACGACCCTCGTCAGACGATCCTCGTCGACGTTTACGAGCTTCGTCACACGCCCCTCGTCGACGTCGACGTAATCGAACTTCGCCTTCGGCTTTCGATGTATCCGGGGTTGTTGTTCAGCGGGGGGTTGTCCGATATGCTGGCCGCACGTCGTCATCTCGAACGATCTCTGGCGGGTACGTCGTGCTCGATCACCGCCATACAAGCGACTCCGAGGCCGACATGGACGGACCGACCCTCCGGCGCCTGACTGCCGCGATCTGCACCGCGATGCTGCTCGTCGCAGCGTGCAGCGACACCGACGGCACGAAGCCGGCCTCGAACTCCCTCTCCGAGGCGACCTCCTCTCCCTCCGGCGCCGACACGCCCGAGCGGGCCGACGATCCTCCGGCCCCCGATCCCCAGCCCCGCCTGCAGACGAGATCCGAGCGCCGGGACGAACCGGGACCGGAGTGGATGCAGGGGCGCGAGAGCGTTCCGGCGCCCTGGACCCACGTCGTCGACGCCGAGGTGGCCCGCCGGGCGGTCGTCTCGACCGAGCGGCTTCGATTCCCCGAGTCGGTCGCCTCCGAGCTGCCGGATCTGGAGCGATTCGACATCCTCGTGAGCGGCGTCCCGAGCCAGTCGTTTCTGCGCCGCGTCGAGCGGGTGCACCGCGAGGACGGGGAACTCGTCGTCGAGACGGCGTCGGCCCGTCTGACCGATGCGCTGCTGCGCGGGCGGTTCGACAACTCCGACGCGGTCCGCTCGTGGCGCTCCGGCCAGCCGGGCGACGAGTTCGATCCCTCGCCGGCCGACCCCGGCACCGACGGGGACGACTCCGACGACGCCCCGGGCCCTTATCGACAGACCCACCAGAGGTTGCGCAATGGCGAGCCCGAGTACACGAGCCTCGGGCGCTACACGCTGGGGGATTTCGACGTCGACGAGGCCGAGTCGCTGGTCGGGCCCGACGGCGTGTTCGACGAACTCGGCGGCGACCTGCGCGTCGAAGCCGAGGGCACCCCGACGGTCGCCGTCGAGCCGCGCTACTGGTTCAGCATGGAGGTCGATTTTCAGTCCGGCCGCGACAGCCCCTCGAGCGACCACTTCTTTTCGACCCGCGAGTGCACCTCCGACTCCGATTGTTTCGCCGGCGAGAGCGGCGGCGAGACGTGCCTCGGCTACGACCCCGAGCGCTTCGACGACCTGGACCCGAACCTCGCCGACAAGCTCGAGGAATACGACCCGGACGCCGGCGAGTTTACCCGCTACTGCGCCTACACCACCGACGGGGCGACCCACGTCGACGTCCGCGAGGAGGACGGGGCCATCGGCAGCGGCGTCGAATACCAGCAGTGCGGCGAGATCCTGGAGGTGCTCGACTGGGCGCGAAGCGACGACGGCGAGCAGTGCTACGACGACTGGGAGCCGTGGTACAATGAGAAGGGCGAGCAGGGGGCGCGGCGCCCGTCGAGCTGTGAGCGCGACAACCGCGACGCCCTGGCGCCGTATCCCTCGCAGTTGGAGTGGGCGAAGCTCGTCTGCAACGGTTCGCTGACCCACGCCGAGGTCGACCTGAAATCCGACGTCGACGCGGGGGTCGACGACTTCCAGATGGACGTGCAGGGAAGCGGCTCGAAGGCCTGGCCGCTGGTCTCGACCGGCGACCAGATCATCGCCGGCGTGGTGTTCCTGGTCGGCGAGCTCCCGGTCGTCGTCACCTTCAACTACAACGTCACCGTGCCGTTTGCCCTGAACATCGGGGCGTCGGTCGAATTCAATCCCGACCAGCCCGAGTACGTCGGGATGCGCGACGTGACGATCCCGAACGGCGGGTTTCATTACTACGCCAGCCACGCCGCCTACGAGCAGGGGCATTTCGGCCCGCCGACCCACGAGCGCCCCCGGGACTACCTCGACAACCTGCATTTCAATGCCATCGACTTCGACGCTTCGCCGGATTTCGAGGCGCCGACCGTCGGCGACTCCCGGATCGAGGGGACGGCGACGCTGTCGGTCATCCCGGAGGTGAGTCTGCTGTTGTACCACGCCGCCGGGCCGTACCTCGAGCCGATGGCCCCGTACGCGACGGTCACCGGCAGCACGGAGACCGATCCGTGCCAGGTCGGCGTCGAGGTCGGGGCCACCGGTGCGGTCGGCCTCAAAGCCCAGCTTCCGTTCGGCCTCGGCACCGACGAGTTGCCCGACGCCGAAAGCCGCGGCGACACCCCCGATTCCTCCGATCTCGTCGGGGCCGCCAGAGACAAGATCTTCGATTTCCTCTCGAACACGCACGACCGCAAGTGGATGATGTACGATACCTGCGGCCACGATGCGTTTCCCCTCGAGCGCTTCGAGTGGGACGAGAGTGCCCGGAGCGACGTGAATCCCGAACGAATGTGCCCGGAGGGCATCGACGGGCTGTGCTATCGGAACTGTCTGTACGGCTCGTGCCCCGGCGACGAGGACTCGCAGGAGGGAGACGACTCGAGCGGCGACGGCAGCTCGGAGGGCGGAGAGGCCGACGGACCGGGCGCCGAGGAGGGCGGCTCGATCGGGACCGACGAGAGCGACGTGCCGCGCCCGGCGGACAGGGCGGGGTCGAGCGGCGGAGAGGGGAATGACGACGAAGGGCCGGTGGCCCAGACGTTCGGCTGCACGACCGGCGGCGGTCCCACCTCCCCGGCGCCCTGGCTGCTCGCGCTCGTCGCCGGTGCCATCGCGGCGGTCCGGCAGGGCTAGCAGCCTGTTGCACATAGATTCATTTTCGCCTCGGCGGCGGATTTTGCG
>CAZRLK010000304.1:0-3114 GCA_964600555.1 uncultured Bradymonadales bacterium | reverse complement strand
GGCGCAAAATCCGCCGCCGAGGCGAAAATGAATCTATGTGCAACAGGCTGCTAGCTGTCCGGCCTTTCATCGGCGCCCGAATGCGGGAGCCCTTGCGGCCTCGCCGCCGTCCGGTGCCGACCGACCGGCGAGCCCCACGATGTCTTAACGTCTTGGCGTCTTGGCGTCTTGGCGCCTTGGCGTATCCGACCGCCAACGCCGGCCCCCTCCTCGACGCGAGGTTCACTCCATGCCGCCGGCCCTCGCTGGAAGGTCGCCGTGCCAGTTGGTAGCCTGCGACGTCGCTGTCGATTCGCCGTACTCCGACCCCACGAGCCAGCCATGACGACCGCCCGCGCCCCGCTCCTCGCTTTGCTCGCTGCGACCGCCACCGGCGCCGCCCTGCTCGCTGCCGGCTGCAGCTCCCAGCCCCTGCAGTGCACCGAGATCGGCTGCACCTCCGGCCCGACCGTCGAGTTCGTCGACTCGACCTGGCAGGAGGGCGACTGGAAGATCGACCTGCTCGACGACGAGCAGATCGTCGACACCTGCGAGGTGACCCTCCCGGCCGACGAGGAGTCCGGCGGCGAGTGCGTCGGCAAATTCCGCCTCGCCCTCACCGACGACGACGCCGGCATCGACACCCTCCACGCCCGGTACACCTCCGAAGCCCGCAACGCCCTCCCCTCGCCGCTGGGCGTCCGCCTCTCGCGCGACGGCGAACAGGTCGCCGAGGAATCCTTCGAGGTCGACTACGAGACCCTCCGCCCCAACGGCGAGGGCTGCCCGCCGACCTGCCACCAGACGAGCGTCGAGATGACCGTCGCCGACTCCGAGCAGTGAGGCGCGGATGCCCCACCCCACGATTTGGAGCGCCGGCGGCTCGCCGGCGAGATGTGGAGGCGGTGAAACGCTGAACGGTGAAGCGCGGAGGGGCTGAACGGTGAGACGCCGGACGCGGAGGCGCTGAAGAAGCAGCTGACTGGCGGTGGCGGCGCTGAAGCACAAAACGGCCCGCGGTTCCGGGGTTGTCAGCTCTTCGATCTCAGACCTCCGAACTCCGATCCCTGCTCGTCCGTTCGCTTCGGCCTCCGCGGAATCGATCCTTTTTCGGGCCGATCGTCAGGTGCCGCCACGCGGGGTCTCGGCGGCCTCGGGACGCCACTCGGGTGGCGATCATGGCGATGGATCATCGATCGGGCCGGCATCGAGGTTTCGATCTTGGCGATGAAAGCCCGTTCGACCCCGCAACCCGCCCGCTCGGACGATGGATGACAATTCGCCCGATCCGACTCCCGAGGCCCGGCGATCGCAATTTCATATCGCCTCACCCCCCATCCCCGCCGGTTGGCCCGAACGATGTCTCTTCGCCAAAACCGCCTTTTCGGGGTCGGCCCGAACGAATTCTCTTCGCCAAAATCGCCTTTTCGGGGTCGGCCCGATCGAATTCTCTTCGCCACGAACGAGACTCGATGCCGTCATTCGAAGCGAGATCCCCCTTCTGACCCTCCCTCCCCCCCTCTCGCCGAACGCAGATTTCCCTTCCACCCCCGAACCCCCGGAAGGCAAATCGACATCTCCCGTCTACCCCTCGAGGGGTGGCGAATCGAAGAACTATTGGCCTTCCGAGCGAACGAGGGTCGGCGCGATCGCGCGACGGGTCGTGCCGGTCCGGAAGCCACGAAAAAAAAGCCCGACGCCTCGCGGCGCCGGGCTCGGGTCGGCTCATCGTCGATGGTCGGTGTGTCGGTCAGGTCTCCTCGGAGTCGCCGTCGGTCTCCCCCGACGACTCGCCGCCCCCGTCTCCGGACCCGCCGTCGGATCCACCGTCCGGCTCTCCGTCGGAGCTTCCCCCGTCGTTTCGGGGCTGATCCGACGGGCCGTCCTCCTCGCCGGTCGGCTCCTGGCGCTCGATCGGCTCTCCCGTCTCCGGGTCGACCTCCGGGACGCGTCCACGCCGCCGGTACTGACGGCGCGCCCATTCGGTCTGCTCACGGACCGGCTTCATGATGCGGTTGAACGTCTCCATGTCGGTGCCGTAATCGGCCATCACCCGCGCGATCAGCAGGTGGAACGCCTCCTCGGCCTCGACCTTCGCGGCCTCGACCTCGTCGTAGTCGACCTCGTCGCTCGCCGGCTCGATCACCTCGCCGAACTCCTCGTTCAGCTCCTCGAGGCGGTCGACCATCCCGCGCAGGTTCAACTCGTCGACGTGTCCGCCGTATTCATTGTTGAGGCGGCCGAGCAACTCGTCGACCGTCAAGTGCTGCTCGGCGAAGGATTTCGAGGTGATGTGAAAGACGCCGGTGGGAAACAGATCGGAGCCGAGCTCGTCGGCGAGTCGGCTGGTCTCGGTGGCGACGTCGACGGAGGCGAACTCCTCGGCCACCCGGGCGATGCTGCTGAGCGTCTGATCGATCTGGTTGTCGAGCCGCTTGGCGCCCTCGCGGCGCATCGGGTCGATGCGCTTTTGTTTCTCCCAGTCGTACTGGAGGGTGCGCGCCCGATCGACCTTCTGCTCGACCTCGTCGGCCAACTGCACCGCCTTCGCGTCGCCGAGCGCCTCGAGCGCGGTGCGAATCCGCACCACGCAGTACATCACCGCCCCGAGCGGAAACTGATACAGGCTCGTGAGATCACTGACACTTTCGTATTTGACAGCCATGATTCCATCCGAACTTCGAGTCGCAACGATTCGCGATCACCAATACCCTGCTCGGGCCCCCGAACGAACCGCCCGACTCGCGGAACCATGCCCGCGCCTCGAACGTACAACTCTTCGGCGGACCCCCGACCGGACGAGCCACGATTGATGCGACCCACCGGCCATCCAATCTGCGTACAACGACTGGTAGTCTATACGGCCGACCCCCCCGGGTCAAGGCACTTACCGAGAAAACTCGTGAGGCGGTGAGGCGCGGAAGCCCGAAGGCGGTGAGGCGCGGAGGGGCTGAGCGGTGAGGCGCCGGACGCGGAGGCGCTGAAGAAGCAGCTGACTGGCGGTGGCGGCGCTGAAGCACAAAACGGCCCGCCGTGACGGGGTTGTCAGATCTCGGATCTCCGACCTCGGATTTCCGACCTCCGAACTCCGATCCCTGCTCGTCCGTCGATGTCCGAACTCCGATCCCTGCTCGT
>CAZRLK010000303.1:0-3196 GCA_964600555.1 uncultured Bradymonadales bacterium | reverse complement strand
GCGAGCTCTCCTCGGTCTCGAGGGCGGGCGCGTCGGCGGGCCGGGCGGTCGGGACGAGGGCCTCCCAGAGGCCGAGCGCCACCAGGGCCAAAAGCAGCACCAGCGAGGCGACCGAGCGGTCGGTTGTCGGGGTTTCGTCACTCATCGTCTTCCCAGAACAGGACGTCGGGCGACCAGCGGTGGGCCTCCAGATCGCAGGTCTGGCCCTCGAAGTCCACTCCTTCGCGCTCGAGCCGTCGGCGCTGCTCGTCGGCGCGCCCGAGATCGCCGCGGCCCGAGATCCCGCCGCGGGCGTTGATGACCCTGTGCCACGGCAGCTCGACGCCGCGCTCGAGGCTGGTGCGCATCAGGTTGCCGACCGCGCGGGCGGCGCGGGGGCTGCCGGCGTAGGTGGCGATCTGGCCGTAGGTGGCCACCCGGCCGCGGGGAATCTGGCGGACGAGCCAGTAGACGCGGTCGCCGAACGCCTCGAGGTCGGCGCGAATGGCATCGAGCTGGTCGACCGACAGCTCGGAGAGTTCTTCGTACGGCGGCGTCTGCATCGGCGGGATCGCGGTACCGGGGAAATCAGCGAATCGTAAATTGCACGGCGAGGTTGAAGCTGACCGACAACTGCGTCGAAAAAAGCGCACTTTCGGTCGAGTGGCCGAGGTCGGCGGCGCGGCGAGCGGCGTCCGAGCGATTCCAGTACTCGGGGGTGACCATGGCGTGGAGGCGAGTACCGGCGACAAGCGACATGACCGAGATGAAATCGAAGGTGGCGGCGAAGCCCGAGAAGGCACCGAGGCCGGGGCGGAACGGGGCGTTCGGGCGGCCGAGGTGGGTGAGCACGAGCGAACCGCCGGTCGGGACGAAAAGGTCGACGTCGCCTTCGAGCAGGTAGAAGCGATAGCCGCCTTCGAGCCCGAGGACGAACAGGTTCGCCGCCTTCGGCTCGCCGATCGAGAGGCTGTGGGGATCGTCGAGCCGGGTGTATTCGACGCCGCTGTCGTCGATCGTGCCGTCGGAGCGGATGCGCGAGGGGCGCAGTTCGTCGTCTTCGGAGCCGGGGACGTGGCCGCGGTGGTGGACGTCGGCGACCGAGATGTCGAACCACTGAAACGACAGGCCGCCGACGATTCCGTTGCTGACGAATCGGATCCCGAGGCGGTTGCCCCACCCGGATTTCTCGTCAGCGAGGTAGGGGCGAAACGGCTCGGAGCCGGCGTATGCTCCGCCGGAGAGTTCGGCGTCGGTGTAGACGACATTGCGCAGGTAGGGGGTGAGGCCGGCGGCGCGCCCGCCCTCGATCTCGACGGCGAATTTCGGTTGAGCCGGGGTCGATCGAGGGAAAAGCGTGGCCGCGAGTGCGCAGACGATGCCGAAAGCCGCCGCCGTCGACCACCTCATCGCTCACTCCGCGCGGTCGCGAATGACCGCCAGGGCGTCGCGAAGCCGCTCGAGGGTCTTGTCGCGGCCCATCAACTCGACGGTCAAAAAGACGCTCGGACTCTCGGTGCCGCCGGTGATGGCGACGCGGATCGGCTGAGCGAGGGCGCCGAGGCCGACGTCGAAGCTGTCGCAGACGCCGCGAATCGTCTCGTCGATCGCGTCTTTTTCCCAGTCGTCGAGCCGGTCGAGCTCGTCGATCATCGTCTCGAACATCTCCTCGCGCTCCGGGGTCAGCCACTCGTCGACGTCGTCCGGGTCGCGCTCGAGGTCGTCGGCGAAAAAGTAGCTGGCCCGCTCGGTCATCTCGCTGAGGGTGTCGACGCGGGGGTGGACGGCCTGGGCGATGCCGATCAGCCGATCGTCGACCTGGACCCGAAAGCCCGCCTCCCAGAGGTTCGCCGCCCAGCGCTCGGCGAGGGTCTGCTCGTCGAGGCGCTTCATCCATTCGCTGTTGACCCAGTCGAGCTTGTCGTGATCGAACTCCGAGGGGCTCTGATTGACGTCGCCGAGCTCGAAGTAATCGATCAGCTCGTCGAGCGAAAAGATCTCCTGTTCGCCGTGCGACCAGCCGAGCCGGGCCAGGTAGTTGTTGAGCGCCTCCGGCAGGTAGCCCTCCCGGCGGTAGTCCTGGACCGACGCGCTGCCCTCGCGTTTGCTGAGTCCCTCGATCAGGGGCAGGTGGGCGAAGTTCGGGGCCTGCGCGTCGAGGGCGTCGTAGACGTACAACTGGCGGAAGGCGTTGTTGAGGTGGTCGGCGCCGCGGACGACGTGGGTGATGCCCATGTCGGCGTCGTCGACGACGACGCAGAAGTTGTAGGTCGGGGAGCCGTCGCTGCGGAGGATGATGAAATCGTCGAGTTCGCCGGCGTCGACGCTGACCTCGCCCTGGACCCGATCCTCGATCGTCAGGGAGCCGTCGAGCGGGGCCTTGATGCGGACGACGTACTCGCGGTCGTCGGGGCGCTCGTCGCGGTCTCGCCACAGCCGGGTGTGGGCGGTCTTGTCGCCGCGCTCGAAGCCCTCCCGGCGGGCCTGCTCGATTTCCTCTTCGGTCGAGTAGTCGCGGTAGGCGTGGCCGGCGTCGAGCAGCTGTTCGGCCTTCTCGCGGTACAGGTCGGTGCGGTTCGACTGGTAGACCGGGGGCTCGTCGGGATCCATGCCGAGCCATTCGTGGGCCTCGAGGATGGCATCGGTGTACTCTTGTTCGCTGCGCTCGCGGTCGGTGTCCTCGATGCGCAACAGGAAGTCGCCGTCGTGGTGGCGGGCGAACAGGTAGTTGAAAAGCGCCGTCCGGGCATTGCCCAGGTGCAGATAGCCGGTGGGCGAAGGTGCGAAGCGAACTCGAACCGACATGCGGTGCTCCCTTTGTTGGATCCGGTGCGAAACCACGTGTGTGCGGGATTCGTCGAAAGCGATCGGAGGCTTATCACGCGAATTTTTTCGTGGTCAAGTCGGCGAGGAGTGCGATCGCGGCCGACCCGACATCGCTCGACGACCCGGTCCCACCTGGTGGCTCGCCGATGCCGGAGGTCTCGAAACGCCACCGAGTCGCTCGAAGATCGCGCCGACAGCACCCAACGCGAAGGTTGGAAGGGGTCGATCATCAATGTGAGGGGTCTCGAGACGTCGCCGAGTCGAATCGAACATCGGCCCGACATCGCTCGACGACCCGGTCCCACCCGGTGGGTCACCGACCTCGGACCGCGTAAAACGTCGCCGAGTCGAATCGAACATCGGCCCGAGACCGCGAAAAACGCCGCCGAGA
>CAZRLK010000302.1:0-3197 GCA_964600555.1 uncultured Bradymonadales bacterium | reverse complement strand
GGCGGCTACGTCGACGTCGTCGGCAAGGGCGACCGCCAGCGCATCGTGCCGCTCGGCGAGGTCGCCGTCGAGGCGGTCCAGGAGTACGTCGAGTCGACGCGGCCCGTGCTGCTCGAAAAACACGGCGGCCCCGGCTCCACCCCGTATCTGTTCGTCACCCGGCGCGGCAGCTCGATGACCCGCCAGGGCTTCTGGAAAAACCTCAAACGCTACGGCAAAATCGCCGGCATCGACAAATCGATCAGCCCCCACAAGGTCCGCCACAGCTTCGCCACCCACCTGCTGGAGCACGGCGCCGATCTGCGCGTCGTCCAGAACCTGCTCGGCCACGCCGACATCAACACCACCGAAATCTACACCCACGTCGCCCAGGCGCGCCTCAAGGAGATGTACGAGGAACACCACCCCCGGGCCTGACGGCGTGACTCACCAGTCCCCGGCTACTCCGCGAGCAGCCAGGGCGCCATTTGCCCGACGATCCCCCGCGCCGCCTCCGCCCGCCTCGCCATCCCCGCCTGCTCGAGCTGCTCGGCCATCTGCCGCCAGACCAGCCCGTAGTGCGTCAACACCAGCCGGTTCCAGCTCGTCTCCGCCACCTCCGGCCTCGGCTCGATCCGGGCCTGCTCGAGCAATTTCCGGTTGCGCCGGTAGATCTCGCCGAGCCCCGGCGCCG
This sequence comes from uncultured Bradymonadales bacterium, assembly GCA_964600555.1. Lineage (GTDB taxonomy): Bacteria > Myxococcota_A > Bradymonadia > Bradymonadales > Bradymonadaceae > CAJXPB01. The sequence continues at coordinate 2,524 of CAZRLK010000302.1, read as the reverse complement.
TCGCCTCCGGCCCTGGGAGCCGAAAGCTCGTCCCGACCGGATACGGCTGCCAGTAGTCTCCGAGCGCCGAGTCGAACAGGTGCGTCGCGAAGATCGGCGCCCCCTGCTCGTCGATCGCCCGCAGCATCCGCCCCAGCTTCACCGTCTCGTCGACCACCGTCGGCTCCACGCCGAGCCTCCGCTCGATCCGCTCGCGATACCACCGGTTGCCGACCAGCCCCGTGTCGACGTAGACGACGTCCTCGCGCAGCCCGAGCACCCGCCGGGTGTACTGGAAGCCGAAATACCGGTGGTCGCTGTCGCCGACCAGCACCGCCCCGCGCGGCAGGGGCGCCAGCGTATCGCGCAGATACTGCTCGAGCGTCGGACCGCGGTGATCCTCGAGATACGGCAGCCCCCGCGCCACCCCGGTCGACGCCACGGCCGCGAGTACCGCTGCCAGCAACCAACGCCGGGTGACCCGCGCCGCGAGCCAGCTCGCGCCCAGCCCCGCCAGAAAGGCCACCAGCAATTCGAACTGGGCGTGAAATTTCCGGAGATGCAGGTAGTCCGTTCCGCTCGCTCCGCGGCCGATCAGGGCCACGAACACGGGCCCGCTCAGCACGACGGCCAAAAGCAACGCCGTCTGCGCGGGCCGACCTCCCTCGGCCTCCCGGTCGTCTTCCCCGCCCCCGAACCCCGCGACCGCCCCGATCGCCGCCAGCGCGACCGGCACCCAGGCGAGATCCGCCGCCGACTCCGCCAGCAGCCGGCCGATCTGCTCGCTCGACCCGACCCGCTCGCCGCCATCGGTCAGCTCGAAGGTCCCGTACTCGCGCCGCAGGAACATGTCGACGAGATCCGAGAGGGTCTGCACCTCCCCCCAGTGATACGCCTCCGGCGCCGCCCGCGTGACCCGGACGAGATACCCGTACGGCAGCAATCCGAGCGCCGCCAGTCCCAGCCCCATCGCCACCAGCCCCCCCGCCGAGCGCTCCGACTCCTCGACCGCCCGCCAGGCGCCGTACAGCCCGACCGGCAGCATCAACACGACCATGTGGTGGTGCGCGATCCCGACCGCCGCCGCCACCCCGAGCGCCGCCATCCGCCACCCACCGCGCACCGGCCCCTCCGGCGCCGACAGCCACACGATCGCCGCCACCACCAGGTGGTTGAGCGCGAACGCCTCCGGCACCGTGTGCAGATACCAGATCTCGGGCGCCAGCCCGAACAACACCGCCCCGAACGCCGCCCCGAATCGCCCCGCCCCCCAGGTGCGCAGCGCCAGATACAACACCCCGACCGCCGCCGCAGCGACGAGCGCCGTCGCCATCGCCGCCTCGTGGGCGACCGTCGAGATCGGCAGCTTCGCCGCCCCCGCGAGATACATCGAATAGATCGGATAACCGGGGGGATGCGCGTACCCGCCCGTCCCCGCCACCGTCGCAAACTCCCCGGCATCCCCGCCCAGAAGATGCCGCGCCGCCGTCGCCACGTACACCCCCGCAAACATCACCACCAGCCCCGCCGCGACTCGCCACTCCCGCCCCCTTTGATCGTCTCGCCCGTCACTCACCTCGATCACGTCCTCGACCAGCTCACAAGACGCCGGACCCCCGAGCCTAACCCACCGCCTCGCGTCGCGTCGAGCCACCATCGACACACGACCTTCCGCCCTGTAGATTGACCCGCGCCGATGACGTTTTTCGACGACAACCCGCTCCGCCGACTCCTCCGCGCCGCCACCCTCCCCGCCCTCTTTGCGATCGCCGCCGCCATCGCCTACCTCGCCGGCGCCTTCTCGAGCACCTTCCGAACCTTCCCGTACCCGCAGCTCCTCGAGCGCCCCGTCCGCGCCGCCCGCGCCTACTCGCAACTCGCCGACAAACTCGACGACGTCCACGAGACCTCCCTGTGGCAGGAGGTCCGCCTGCAGGGACGGGGCGTCGTCCACCACTCCCCCGACGCCCACGAGGGCTACACGTTTTTGACCCGCTCGCACGAATCGGCCGCACTCTTGCTCGACATGCACGGCGAGATCCTGCACCGCTGGGAGCTCCCCTTCCACAAGGCCTGGCCCGATCCCCCGCACACCGACCGCGCGATCCCCGACTCGCACATCAACTGGCGGCGCGCGAAGCTGTTTCCCGACGGCGACGTCCTCGCCCTCTACACCACCGTCGCCGACTCCCCGTACGGCTACGGCCTGGTGCGCATCGACCGAAACTCCGAGATCGTCTGGAAGTACGCCGCCAACGCCCACCACGATTTCACCGTCGGCGACGACGGCAGCATCTACACCGTCGTCCAGCGCTACCGCGACACCGCCGACGAGCCCGTCGACGGCATGCCCCAACTGCCGCGCCTGACGCTGACCGACTCGCTCGTCCGACTCGATGCCGACGGCCGCGAACGCCAGCGCATCGACCTGCTCGAACTGATCGCCGACTCCGAGTACCGCCACCTGTTGCAGATGTACGCCCCGGGCAGCGACAACCCCGCCAACAGCGAGCGCACCGGCGACGTCCTGCACACCAACGCCGTC
>CAZRLK010000301.1:0-3237 GCA_964600555.1 uncultured Bradymonadales bacterium | reverse complement strand
GGGAACCTCGATACCGAGACCAGCGCCGAAATCATCTCCTTGCTGAAACAACTCAACCGCGAGCGCAACCTGACGGTCGTGATGGTCAGCCACGAGCCGGAATTCGCCTCGAAGGCCGAACGGATCGTGTATTTCATCGACGGCCGCATCACCCGTGACGGCACCCCCGAGGAGGTCCTGTCGTGAATCCCCTCGATACCCTCCAGATGGCCTTCGCGGCCATCGCCCGCAACAAACTGCGCTCGGGTCTGACCGCCCTCGGGGTCATCATCGGCGTCGCCAGCGTCGTGTTGATGGTCCACGTCGGCCAGGCCGCCAGCCAGAGCATCACCTCCCGGATCTCCAGCATGGGCACCAACCTGCTGATCGTCTCTCCGGGGACCCGCGAGCGCGGCCCCGGCGGTGCCCACAGCTCGGCCCCACCGTTCGACCGCGAGACCGTCGAGACCATCCGCCGGGAACTGTACGGCGCCGAGGTCGCCCCCGTCAGCTCCTCGCAGGAAGTCCTCGCGTACGGCCACGCCAGCCACCAGACCTCCATCACCGGGACGACCAACGCCTACACCCGGGTCCGCAACCATGCCCTGGCCGAGGGGCGGATGTTCCAGGACCGCGAGCTGACCACCGGCGCCGCCGTCTGCGTGCTCGGTCAGCAGGTCGTCGACGAGCTGATGCCCACCGGCGAGCCCCTGGGGACGACCATCCGGGTCGGCTCGACGGCCTGCCGAGTCGTCGGCGTGCTCGAACAAAAGGGCGGGTCGAGGGGCCGGGACCCGAACGATACCGTCTTGATGCCCCTCCAGGCCGTCCAGCGACGCCTCGTCGGAAGCTACGATGTCGACACCCTGTACGTCGCGGCGGTCGAGACCACGCCCGACAGCCTCAAAGCCTCCCTCGAGCGACTGCTCCGCCAGAAACGCCACATCGGCCCCCGGGAAAAGAACGACTTCGAGATTTTCGACATGCAGGAGCTGATGTCGACCCTCGAGGGAACCACTCGGACACTGACCATTTTGCTGAGTGCCATCGCCGCCGTCAGCCTGCTGGTCGGCGGGATCGGCATCATGAACATCATGCTCGTCTCCGTCACCGAACGCACCGCCGAGATCGGCATTCGCCTCGCCATCGGCGCCCGGGCCCGCGACGTGCTCTGGCAGTTTCTCGCCGAGTCTGTCGTCCTGTCGGCCCTCGGCGGCCTGCTGGGCATCGCGCTGGGGCTGGGCGGCACCTGGTTCGTCACCCAGCGCTTCCAGCTTCCGTTCGTCCTCTCACCGACGACCATCGCCATCGGATTCGGCTTCTCGACCCTGATCGGCGTCGTCTTCGGCTATCTTCCGGCCCGCCGCGCCGCTCACCTCAACCCCATAGAAGCACTCCGCCATGAATGAGTCGTATCACCCCTCATCCGTTGTATTGGCGTGGGCCGTCGCCTGGCTGCTCGCTGTCGTCCCGTTCCACGCCGACGCCCAGTCCGACGGACCCGCCGAATCGGACGCCCCCGGGACCGTCGAGATGACCCCGGAGGCGGCCCTCGAGGCGGCGATGGCCGACAACCCCACCCTCGCCGGTGCCGTCGTCGACCTGAAGCGGGCGGAACTGGCGTTACGCAGCGAACGCTTCCGGTATGTCCCGGAGCTGTATCTCGACGCCCAACTGCAGCACGGCCGCCGGCCGAACCTCTCGCGGGACGGCATCATCTCGGTGCAAAACCAGTCCGCCTCGGTCGCCGCCGGGGTCCGCCAGACCCTGCCGACCGGGATGAGCATCAGTGGCGAGCTATCCACCGACCGAACCGTCCAGGATTCGGTGTATCTCGGAGAACTCGGCACCACCTGGGGAGCCGGTGCAACCTTCGAGGTCACGCAATCGTGGCTGCGGGGATTCGGCCGGGATGTCGGCCTCGCCGAACGCCGGACCGCCGAGGCCGAATCGCGGGCCGCCGTCGCCCGGCGCAACGACGAGGCCAGCCGGCTGGCACGCGACGTGTTGACCGCCTACTGGGACCTGTGGAACGCCCGCCGGGACGTCGACATCCAGCGCCGGGGTCTGGAAGTCGCCGAGCAGGCCCTGGAGGATGGCCGTCGCCGCCTGGAGGCCGGCGCGATCGGCGACTCCGATCTCATCCCCCTGCGCCGGGAGGTCGCCAGCCTGCGGGAGACTCTGGCCGAAAGCCGGGCCACCCGCTCGCAGCGTCGCATCGAACTGGCACGCCTGCTCGGCCTCGAGACCCACCCCGAAGACCTCGAAGCGACCACCGCTCCCCCGACCGACGAGTTTTCCGGCGATCTCCAGACCGCCCTGGACCGGGCGGTCGACCAGTCGTACGCGCTGCATGAACAGCGCCAGCAAATCGAACAGGCCCGCGTCGAGGCCACCGTCGCCCACAACGACAAACTCCCGAAACTCGATACCACCGGCTCGGTGTCGCTGTCGGGCCTGGGACGCGACCTCCCGCCGGCCTACGAGAGCCTCGGGGCGACCGACGGGCTCGTCGGCATGATCTCGTTGAGCCTCGAGTTGCCCCTCGTCAACAAAGCCCGGGCCGCCGATGCCCGACGCGCCGACCTCGGGGTCGAACGCGCCGAACTGCAGTACGAGTCGACCCGCGACCAGATCGAGGCGAACATCCGCGACCAGTTCACCAGCCTGCAGACGGCCCGCGAACGCCTGGAGCTGGCCCGCAGGACCGCCCGCCTGTCGGAGCAAAACGTCGAGTACCAGCGCTCACGGTACCGCAACGGCGCCGCCACCGCACTGGATGTCGCCGAGACCCTCCAGGAGCACCGCGAGGCGAAACTCCGGGTCGCCAACCTCCGGGTCGAAACCCGACGACGCCGGATCGCCCTCGAGGATCTGACCGGCTCCCTGCTCGAGCGATTGACCCTCGAGGAGGTTGATACTCAGTAAAGTCTGTCGAACTCCCCCTGGTCCCAGACACACACGTCGTCGAGGCCGTCGCCGTTAACGAAAAAATAGCCCGAGATACCCGCGAACCGAAGCGATGACGGGGTGATCTGGTGAATTACTTGGTCATTGTCCGGCGGCGAACCGCGGTTGAGGGATTCGACCGGTGGAGAGGCGCGGATAAAAGAGGTGTTCTAACCCCCATGGACGCGAACCGATGGATTCCACCGCCGGGATGTGGGGTCTCGTGGGCTCGCCGAGCGGATTCAGCCTGTTCGAAGCGAAAGAGAAGACAGAGGACTTCGTCTCAGAGCCGGCGGCTTCGTCGAAATG
>CAZRLK010000300.1:0-3261 GCA_964600555.1 uncultured Bradymonadales bacterium | reverse complement strand
CTGTCGAAAGACCAGGCCAAGAAAGTCGCCCAGAAGGCCTTCGACGCCTACATGGAGCGCTTCTCGGACTACAATCCCGAGACGAACTGGGTGAGCGACGACGAGGCCGAAGTCTCGTTTTCGGCCAAGGGCGTCACCCTCGAGGGTCGCTTCGAGCTGACCGACGACGAGATCGTCATGCGGATGGACGTGCCCTTTTTGCTGAAGCCGTTCAAGGGCAAGGCCGTCTCGGTGGTCGAAGACGAGATCGACAAGTGGATCGCCAAAGCCAAGCGCGGCGAGCTCGACGACGAACAGGCGCAGGCATGATCGGTTGACGGGGGGCGGGCCCGCCTCAGATTCACGACTGCGGTATCGCGTCGACCCCGACGCCGAACCGCATCGACTCCTCGACTCCTCTCCTCCAGGAGGTGGGCCCATGGCGACCTGCGAGACGTGTGGCAACAACTACGACGACATGCTCGAGATCACCCGCGGCGGGGAGACCCACCAGTTCGACTGCTTCGAGTGCGCCATCCAGGCGTTGGCGCCGACGTGTGCGAACTGCGGCACCCGGATCATCGGCCACGGGTTGACCGACGGCCACGACGACTTCTGCTGTGCGCACTGCGCCCGGCAGATGGGCCACGACGAGTTCGTCGACCGGGCCTGAGAGCCGCCGGGTCATCGCCGACCGACCTTACGTTCGCGGCCGGAGTCCGCTAGAAACGAAGGGCGCGTAGAAGCGATGGACGTATCCTCGCCCCGTGCGTCGAACGCGAGGGGCTCGCTGAACGGCCCCTCCGGAGGACTCCGGTCGCCATGCCCCGCCAGTGTCCCGCCTGCCATGCCGTGTACGGCGACTCGCTCGAGGTGTGCCCTCGAGACGAGACGTCACTCGAGCCGCTGGATCCGGACGAAGATCCGCTGGTCGGCGAGGTGATCGACGGGCGGTTTCGCCTCGAGGCGCTGCTCGGCGCCGGCGGCATGGGCCGGGTGTACCGGGGCACGCAGCTTTCGGTCGACCGCGAGGTCGCCATCAAGCTGCTGCGCGGCGAGGCCGTCCCCGACGAGCACGTCAAACGGCGGTTCATCCGCGAGGCCCGGGTCATCTCCGGGTTCAGCCACCCGAACATCGTCCGCCTGATCGACTTTGGCACCGACCCCGACCGCGAGTTCCCGTATCTGGTCATGGAGATGGCCGGCGGCGTCTCGCTCGGCCGCCTACTGGCCGACGCCCGCCTGCAGCCGGCCTTCGCCACCGAAATCGCCCGCCAGATCTGCACCGGCCTGCTCGAGGCGCACGACGCGAACATCGTCCACCGCGATCTCAAGCCCGACAACCTGCATCTGGTGCCGGTCTCCGACGGGTCGTTCCGCGCCAAGCTGCTCGATTTCGGCATCGCCTTTCCCCAGGAGGCGACGACGCGTCTGACGGAGACGGGGATGATGTGCGGGACGGCGACCTACATGGCCCCCGAGCAGGCCCGTGGCCACGACGTCGACGGGCAGGCCGACCTGTATTCGCTCGGCGTCGTCTCGTACGAGATGCTGACCGGCGTGCTGCCGTTCCAGGGCGACAGCGGCTTCGAGATCGTCATGAAGCACGTCGAGCAGCACCCGCCGCCGATGGACCAGTACCTGCCGCCGGGGACGCTCCCGGAGGCCCTCGCCGAGCTGGTCTACGATCTGCTCGAAAAGAAGCCCCGCGACCGCCCGAGTGGACCCGGCGAGGTCCGCGATCGCCTCGAGGCCGTCGCCGACGAACTCGATGCACCGCCGATCTCGATCGACCCGGCCCGCTCCGGGGCGGCGCTGTACGAGCCGTGGCTCCGGCCGGCGCTTCCCGACGAGGCGCCGATCCACTCGTCGGACACGCTCGCCGGCGACGCCGAGGTCCCCTCACCCCGGGAGCGGGCGGCCCTGGCACCGACCGGAGACTCCGAGCCGCCGCCGGACGCCTCGGCGCCCGACGAGGCCACCCGCGACGGGGTCGGCTCGGCGGTCGACGCCGACCAACCACGGCCCGACTCCCCGCTCGCGGACGGCGCGGCGGCCGCCCGGGCCGAACGCGGGTCGCCCGGCCGCTCATCCGCCGATTTCGACCGCCGGCTCGTGCTCGCTGCGTCGGTCTTCGCGGCCGTCGCCCTGCTCGGCGTCGGCGGGCTCGGGGCCTACCTCGTGCTCGGCGGTGGCGAGCGCGGCGCGGCGAGTGGCGGAGACGACGAGGGAGCGCCGACGGCGGGCGCAAGGGGCGATGCCGGCAGCGAGCGAGCGGCGCGGGCGGGCTCCCGAGATGCGGCCGGCACACCCGACTCACCCGACGCCGATCGCCGGGCCGCCGCGGGCGCATCGACCGACGCCGGGCCGGCATCGGCCCGAGCGAGTGCGTCCGCCGCCAGCTCCGAGCCCGACGAGCCCGACCGCGACGAGCCCGCACCGGAGCAGGCCGGGCCGACGCCGAGCCCCTCCGACGACGGGGCGCGCGCCGCCCAGACCGGCGACGATCCGGAGAGCGAGGCGCCGGACCGGCCCGGCAGCGCCGCGGGCCGCCGTGGAGGTCGCGCCGGGGAGGAGACGGCCGCCGGCGCCTCCGAGAACGATTCCGCCGGCGACTCGGCGGGCAACGCCGAACTCGCCGAGCGCAAAGACGACATCCTCGAGCAGTGCCGCTCCGCCTACCGGGGCATCCAGGAAAACTCCGAGCAGATGCAGGCGATCAGCAGCGAGGGGGACGCCGAGAAGACCCGCGCGTTCGCCGAGAAGATGAAGGAGGAAAACCGAGAGTACTCGCAGCAGATGCGAGAGGCCGGCGACGCCTTCGCGAAGGTCACCCAGCGGGCCCACGCCGAAGGCCTCGACACCTCGACGATCCAGAGGTGGTCGAAGCAGTTCGCCGAAGCCTGTCAGGGCAACTGACGGCCGGTCGTCTCTCGCGGAGCTATCTCACTCGGCCGCCTCCTCGTCGGCGCGCATCTCGTCGAGCCGCGCGTATTTCGTATAGCCGAGCCGGTCGATCGCCTCCTCGGGCGCCAGCCCGATGTCGACGAGCGTCTTGAGGTTGTAGGTGCCGGCCAGCACCGGCGGCCCGTATCCCTCGATCGTCTCGGGCGTCTGGAAATCCGGCAGCGGAAAGAGTTGCTCGTCGGCACTGGCGTGGACGAAATGCGCCATCGACACCCGCGACCATTCGGTCACGTCGGGGGCCTCGATGACGTGGGGCGTCGCCAGAAACTCCCCGCCGGTCATCACCTCGAGCTGCTGGCCGACCTGGGCGACGAT
>CAZRLK010000299.1:0-3303 GCA_964600555.1 uncultured Bradymonadales bacterium | reverse complement strand
GTCCCGTAGGTGTTGACCATGACGCTGACCGGCTCCGCGACGCCGATGGCGTAAGCGAGCTGGACGTCGCACTTTTTGGCGAGCCCGGCGTCGACGACGTTTTTGGCGATGTGGCGCGCCTGGTAGGTCGCCGAGCGGTCGACCTTGCTCGGATCCTTGCCGCTGAAGGCGCCGCCGCCGTGTTTGCCCATCCCGCCGTAGGTGTCGACGATGATCTTGCGGCCGGTCAGCCCGCCGTCGGCCTTCGGCCCGCCCTGGACGAAACGCCCGGTCGGATTGACCAGATAGTCGGTATCCTCGTCGAGCAGATCCTCGGGGATGACCCGCTTGACCGCCGTCTCCATCACCGCGCTTTTGACCTCGTCGAGCCCGACCGTCGGCAGGTGCTGCGTCGAGACGACGACCGTGTCGATCGCGACCGGCTCGTCGTCCTCGTAGCGGACCGTCACCTGGCTTTTGGAGTCGGGGCCGAGAAAGTCGACCTCGTTGGATTTGCGCACGTCGGCGAGCTTCTGGACGAGCCGGTGCGCGTAGGTGATCGGCATCGGCATCAGCTCGTCGGTCTCGTCACAGGCGTAGCCGAACATCAGCCCCTGGTCGCCGGCGCCCTGCTCCTTGTCGCCCTCCTCGTCGGCATTGACGCCGACGGCGATGTCGGGGCTCTGCTCGTCGATGGCGACCATCACCGAACAGGTCCGATAGTCGAACCCGAAGTCGGGATCATTGTAGCCGATCTCGTTGATCGTGTTGCGCACGATCTGGGACATCTCGACGTAGGCACTCGTCGTGATCTCCCCGAAGATCAGTGCCAGTCCCGTGTTGACCGCCGACTCGCAGGCAACCCGCGCGTCGGGGTCTTTCTCCAGGATCGCATCGAGCACACCGTCGGAGATCTGATCGGCGACTTTGTCGGGATGGCCTTCCGACACCGACTCGGACGTAAAGATATAGTCTCGACCCATCGTACTTCCCTTGGTTCCGGCGACCCACAACGGGTGCGCCGCCTAAAAACGCAACAAACTTCGACCATTGTCTCTTCGAAAATGCCCCGCCTCCGCGCTCGACGCCCCGGGCGCACAACGAGGGCCAGTCGATTCGCGACCTTGTATCGACGACCCTCGGGGAAGTCAAACAGCCCCCCGCCGTTTTGCCGTTGCTTAGCTGCCTGGCCGCTCAGCCGCCCTCACGGAGCGTGCCGAGCAGCGTGTGGCTGGTGCAATCCTCGATCTCGACGTCGACGAAATCGCCCGGCTCCAGCTCACCCTCGTCGGGTTTGGGAAAGACCGTCGTCTTGAAATCGTCGGTCCGCCCGCTCAACTCGGTCGAGTCGCGCTTGCTCTCGCCCTCGACCATCACCTCCTGGGTCGTCCCGACGCGCGTCTCGCAGATCTCGCGGCTGATCTCTTCCTGCAGCTCGATGATCGAGGTCAGCCGCTCCTTTTTGAGCTCCTCGGGGATGTCGTCCTCGTATTCGCGCTGCGCGTAGGTCTTCTCGCGCTCGGAGTATTTGAACATGTAGGCGAAATCGAACCGCAGCTCCTCCATCAGATCGTAGGTTTGCTGGAACTGCTCGTCGGTCTCGCCGGGGAAGCCGACGATGACGTCGGTCGACATTGCGATCCCGGGGATCTTGGCGCGCATCCGCTCGACGAGGTCGAGGTACTCCTCGATGGTGTAGCCGCGGCGCATCCGCTCCAGAAGCTCGTTCGAGGCCGACTGGACCGGCAGGTGCACGTAGTTGCAGACCTCGTCGTGGCGGGCGATGGTATCGATCAGCTTCGGCGTGAAATCGACCGGGTACGGCGAGGTGAACCGGATGCGCTCGAGGCCGTCGACCGCCGCGATTTGCTCGAGCAGGTCGGCGAAGTCGGTCTCCTCGTAGGTATACGAGTTGACCGTCTGGCCGAGCAGCGTGACCTTCTTGTAGCCGCGCTCGGCGAGGTCGCGACACTGCCGCAACACCTCCTCGGGCGGCACGCCCCGCTCCCGACCCCGCGTGAACGGGACGATGCAGAACGTGCAGAACTTGTCGCAGCCGCGCTGGATCGTCACCCAGCCGCCGACCCCGTCGGCGCGTTTCGGCGAGAAGCCCTCGTAGACTTCGTCCTGGTCGAGTTTGACGTCGATCACCGGATCGGCGTTTTCCTGCATGCACTCGGCGACCAGCTCCGGAAGCCGCCGGTAGGCGTCGGGCCCGACCACCAGGTCGACGTACGGCGCCTGGTCGACGATCTTGTCGCGCAGGTTCTCGGCCATGCACCCGGTCACGCCCAGCACCAGGTCGGGATTGTCGTGTTTGTACTGAAGCAGGTGGGTCAACCGGCCGAAGACCCGCTCCTCGGCACTCTCGCGCACCGCGCAGGTGTTGACCAATATGACGTCCGCCTCGTCCATCTCGTCGGCGGAGGCGAATCCCTCTTCAGCGAGGATCCCGCCCATCAACTCGCTGTCGGCGAGATTCATCTGGCAGCCGTAGGTCTCGATGTAGACCTTCTTGCCGTCGAGATCGCGGTCGGGCATCGAGTTGAACCCGCCGTCGTTGGCTTCCGGGTCCTGGATCGGCATCGAGGCGTTGGCGCGTGACATACTGGTCTCCCGGTCTCGGGGAAACGAAGGGACCCCGGGAAACTAGGGAATCACCCGAGCAGGGGTCAAGCGTCGTACGGCGTACAGCGTAGATGGTAGGGAGTACGGAGTGCGGCGTATCGGGTATGGAGTAGGGATGGCGGCGACCGCCAGGGGATGGCGTTTGGCGAGTTACTGGGTCTTTTTGAGTTCTTTCAGGATCTGTTTGACCACCGCCTTGAGCGTCTCGAAGACGCCGGGCCCGTTCGGGGCGATCGCGCAGGCTTTGAAATCGGGATATCTGGTCTCGGGATTGAGATCCTGGCGCAGCTCCTCGACCGGCATCGCCGAATCCAGGTCGCGTTTGTTGTACTGGATGACGAACGGGATGTCGTCGAGGTCGTGGCCGTAGTGCTCGAGGTTTTCCTGCAGGTCCTCCATCGAGATGATGTTGGCCTCTTTGCGGGCCTTCTGCGAGTCGGCGATGAAGATGACCCCGTCGGCCCCTTTCATGATCAGCTTCCGGCTCGCCGAGTAAAAAAGCTGCCCCGGCACCGAGTACAGGTGCAGACGCGTCTCGAAGCCCCGAATCGCCGGCAGACTCAACGGCAGGAAGTCGAAAAACAGGGTCCGCTCCTGCTGGGTCTCCAGGTTGACCAGCTTACCGCGGGCGTCGGGGTTGGTCCCGGAATAGATGAACTTGATGTTGGTCGTCTTCCCGCAGAGCCCGGGACCGTA
>CAZRLK010000298.1:0-3341 GCA_964600555.1 uncultured Bradymonadales bacterium | reverse complement strand
CGAGCCGTCCAACGGCGACGCCCGGCGCGACGGCAACGGCCACGCCGATGGCAACGGTCACGCCGTCGACCAGGCCGACGAGCGGCCGGTCTCCAGCGTCAAAAGCGAGTTTCTCGACAACCAAAAGAAGGTCAGCGTCGCCCGCGCCCGACTCGAGGCGCTGTTCGACGACGGCACGATGGAGGAAATCGGCTCCGAGGTCACCCACCGGGTCAACGACTACGGCCTCGAGGACAAAAAGATCCCCGGGGACGGCGTCGTGACCGCCTGTGGGATGGTCGACGGGCGGCCCGTCTACGCGTTCGCCCAGGACCGGACCGTCCTCGGCGGCAGCCTCGGGGAGGCGCACGCCAAAAAGATCACCCGCCTGCAGGACCTCGCGCTCAACGCCGGCGCCCCGCTCGTCGCCATCAACGACTCCGGCGGCGCGCGCATCCAGGAGGGCGTCGATGCCCTGGGCGGCTACGGCGAGATCTTTCGGCGCAACGTCAAAGCCTCCGGGGTCATCCCCCAGATCTCGGCGATCATGGGACCGTGCGCCGGGGGCGCCGTCTACTCGCCGTCGCTGACCGACTTCGTCGGGATGGTCGACGGGTCGAGTTTCATGTTTCTGACCGGGCCGAAGGTCGTCAAAACCGTCACCTTCGAGGACATCTCCACCGAGGAACTCGGCGGAGCGGTCACCCACGGCAACGAGACCGGCGTCAGCCATTTCGTCTGGGAGGACGACAAGGAGGGCATCGAGTACATCCGCAAGATCTTGAGCTACCTGCCGTCCAACAACCGGGAGAACCCGCCGGTCGTCGAGACCGACGACGACCTCGACCGGATGGACCCGGAGTTTCACGAGGCCGTCCCCGACGACACCAGCCAGGCGTACGACGTCCGCAAGATCGTCGACCTGGTCGCCGACGACGGGTCGTTTCTCGAGGTCCACGAAGGCTGGGCGCAAAACATCGTCGTCGGCCTCGCTCGGCTGGGAGGCCACCCGGTCGGGATCATCGCCAATCAGCCCGACCAGCAGGCCGGCGTGCTCGACATCGACGCCAGCCGCAAGGGAGCGCGGTTCATCCGCACCTGCAACGCCTACAACATTCCGCTGATCAGCCTGATCGACGTCCCCGGCTTTCTGCCCGGCAAACACCAGGAGCACGACGGGGTGATCGACCACGGCGCCAAGCTTTTGTACGCGTACTGCGAGGCGACCGTCCCGAAGATCTCGTGCATCCTACGCAAGGCCTACGGCGGGGCCTACATCGTCATGAGCTCCAAGCACGTCGGCGGCGACATCAACCTCGCCTGGCCGACCGCCGAGATCGCAGTCATGGGGGCGAAGGGCGCCGTCGAGATTCTCAACCGCCGCGAGATCGCCGCGGCCGACGACCCGGACGCCAAAAAACAGGAGCTGATCGACGAGTACGAAGAGAAGTTTCTCAATCCCGATCACGCCGCCAAACGCGGCTACCTCGACGCCGTCATCGAGCCCCACGAGACGCGCCGCAAGCTGCACCGCTACCTGCGCATCCTGCTCAACAAGCGCGAGTGGATGCCACCGAAGCGAAACGGCAACATGCCCACGTGAGGTCGTCGGGCGTCGGGCGTTGGGCGTCGGGCGTTGGGCGTCGGGCGTCGGCAACGACAGGCACGGACGATCACTTCGACCCGACGTGCCGGTGCCCTTTTCGGAGGGCCGGGGCGTCGGGATTTTTGCATTTTGCCCACTCGACCGCCGGATTGGGGCTTGATTCGGGGGCGGCCCCGGGGTTTACAATGACCAACAGGGAAGTCCCCAAATCGAATACGTTCGATTCATCTCCTCAACCCCAGTGGATGACTATGAGCATGTTTCGCACAGTTCGAACCATTCTTCTCGCCAGTGCCCTCGTCTTCGCGGTCGGCGCCTGTGACGGTGACGACGACAACGGCGACGACGGAGATCCGGAACCCGACACGACGGTCGCCGACACGGGTGACGAGACGATGGACACCGGCGAGGACGAGACCGACGAGGACACCGGCGAGGACGAGGACACCTGTGTCGCCGCCGACGAAGCGGCCTGCCTCGGGCTCACCGAAGAATGCGAGTGGGTCGAAGACGAGTGTGTCCCCGCCACCGACGACGAGGACGCCGGCAACGGCGACGAGGACGCCGGGAGCGACGAAGACTCCGGGAGCTGACCGAACATCGAGGGGACGACCGTCTTGACGGGGGGGAGCGGCGGATCGGAGAGGTCGGTGAAATTATCGACGCTCCCCGCCTCGAGGCGGAGAATCACCCATCACCGAAAGCGACCGGCGGCGTGCATCGCGCCGGTCGCTTTTTTTTTGCACCCGCCCGGATTCCGGCTATCGTGAGGAGTGGACAAGGAAGCCACGGATGGTTTCTCGCCCCGCTCACGGAGGATGCGTCATGATGCCCGTCGGAATCCTTTCGCTCGGTCTGTTTCTCGAAGACATCGGTCTCGAACGCTCGGAGTCGGCTCCGGAGAGGCCCAAATCGGTCGATCTGAAGTCCGGTCACGGGGCCCCGACCTACGAACACGGCCCCCAGACGCGCATGCGCCGCGCTCCGGTCCGGGCCGTCGCCTCGCTGACCTGGGAGGAGGGGCCGAAGCGGGTGTACGGAGGCCTCGCCAACGTCAGCCCGGAGGGGTGTCTGCTCAAGACCGAGACGACCATCGAGCCCGGCACCGAGGTCGATCTCGAGATCGCCGCCGTCGGCACCGTCCCCCGCCTCGAAGTCAACCTCGTCGGCGAAGTACGCCACGAAACCGAGGCCGACGGACGACACGCCTACGGCATCGAGTTCGTCGAGGCCGACGAGGAGAATCGACGGGCGCTGAAACGACTGTACAACCACGCCGCCGGCGGGTGAGACCGACCGGTTGACAGGCCCGGAGGCGCGGCTACTGGATTGGACGCACGCTCCATGACAGAGAGCCTCCAACCAAAGGGCCCCCATGTCTCGCCCCGTCGCCGCCGTCCTCGCTGTCTCGTTTTTCGCACTCGCCGTCGCCTCCCCGAGCCCGGCGGCTGCGCCGACGACCGCCGACGCGGCGGCGGTCGAGACCGATCCGCTCGGAAACGACGAGAACATCGGACTCGGCCTCGGGACCGGGACCTACACCTCCGGGATCACCGGGAAACTGTATCTGACGCCGCGTTCCGCCGCCCAACTGTTCGTCGGCTCGCTCGGCTCGTACGGCCGCTACGGATGCGCCTTCAACTGCGGGCTCTCGGTCTCCGGCAGCTACCTCAGCGAATTCGCCGACCTGGTCGACGAGGATGTCGGTCGGCTGTTTTTCGGCGCCGGCGCCGGCGGGTTCATCTTCGCCTGGAGC
>CAZRLK010000297.1:0-3395 GCA_964600555.1 uncultured Bradymonadales bacterium | reverse complement strand
TCGGCCAATCGCTGGCGCACGTCGTCTTCTTGTTCCGGCTCTTGTTGCGTCGGTTCCTTCGCCATGCCGCTCCTTTTTGGACCCGTCGAGGAAGGGGGTCCGGGTCGCCATCCGCGATGAACATCCTTGAAGTGGAATTCGGGCGAACCGTCGTCGATTCGCACGTCGGAGTGGGATCGGTGATGATCCGGTCCGACATTTCGGTGATTAACAGCGGTGAAATGCCCCGTCAACAACCTCTCGTGGCGGCGAACCGACGATGGCAGCGGTCAATCGCCGGATGCGCCGGGGTCGGGAGCACTCGCGCCGGTCGCATCGGGAGACGACGACGGACCGGCGTCGGGACCGCCAGACTCGAGGCCGTCGGCGGCGTCGTCGGGAGCCTCGAGATCCGGGGGATCGACGGCGACGTCGGTGACGTGCCAGCCGCCGGAGCCGCGCGTCAGGCGGTAGCGCACCAGATGTGTCTCGCCCGACTCGCTGCGATGGCGCACGTCGACGACGGCCCCGTCCGGAGGCCGATAGCCGACGGCGAGCACCTCCAGGCCGATCGCCTCGAAGATCGCCTCGTGCGACTCGACGATCGACCAGGCCTCGCTCGCGGACCCGGCGTCGACCCGCGCCCCGGCGACGAATCGCCGGGAGCTTTCGCGGTCCCCCTCGGAGAAATTGTCGTGGAACTGCTCGACGATCCGCGCGGGCGGCTCCTCGGCGATCTCGCGCTCTCGCCGCTCGAATTCGACGTCGTCGACGTGAAAGATCGCCTCGCCGTCGACCTCCTCCATCACCAGTCGGAACTTCCCGACCAGCAGTTCCTCCCCCTCGCGGGGCATGAAGCCGACGCGCGCTGCCCACGCCTGGCGCGAATCGTCGTCACTCCCCTCCTCGAACTGACGGTTCATCCCGACGAGGATCGGAAACGTGCCGGCGAGTCGGTCGCGGTGCGCCCGAACCGTCGAGGTGAACTCCTCGCGGGAGAGTCGGTCGCGATACCGGGGGGACAACTGCTCGTAGGCGGCCTCGTAGTCGCCGTCGCGCAACTGCCCGGCGAACTCGCGGACGAGCTTCCGCGCCTTCGACTGCCGCTCGAGGGCCTGCTGACAGCAGGTGACGCCCTTGTAGGCGCCGAACGCGAGCACGATCGCCCCAATCAGGAGCACTCCCAGACAGCCGCCCCCGATCCACAGCCAGATGTTGCTCCCACTCGATTGGTTACCGGTCGGTCCACCACCTGTCGACGCCTGTCTCATGACAACCCCGCAAAGGTCCATTCGGGTCCGGGTGCGATCTGAAGTACGTGTGCTGCGTCGGGCTCGTACAACTCGCCGTCGACGACGAAGCCGCCCGGCCCGTCGATGTGAATGCGTCGGAACTCGGCGCCGCCGGTGCGGCCGAGAAAGTCCGGAAGCGTCGCGGCGCCGGCGACGGCTCGAACCAGCTCCCCGGCCGAGTCACTCCCCTGCCAGCCCGGGCGCTGATCGCTGGCGGCCCGCAGGCCGAGCCAGCTTCGCTCCAGCCCGCTGGCGACGAGGTAGCCGAGGTCGTCGCCCTCCGGGCGGTAGTCGACGCTGATCCGCGCCCCGACGGTGTCGAAGCGGCGCTCACCGCCGGCGAGACCGTCGGCGAACTGGGCGACGACCGACCGCAGCCCGGAGAAGCCGCCCCCCTCGCTTCGCAGCAACATCTCGAAGAGGCGATAGACCAGTCCGCTGCCGGCCGAAAACCCCCACACCGGCGCCGGAAGTGCCGACGAGGTCACCCTCAAAGCCCGCCGATGCATCGCCGTCGTCTGCGAGCGAATCTCCCCGGCAGCGAGCCGTTCGGCAAATCGGTCGGTGGGGCGGGGCCCGCCGACTTCGCGGGCGACGCGGCAGAAGCGGCCGACCTCCAGCGGCAAAAGCTCCAGGGGAGCCGGCCGTCCGCGATGACGTCGCTGATAGGCGGTGACGGCCCGGGAGACGAGCCGGTCGTCGCCATCCAAAACGATCAATCGGGCATCGGTCTCGACGGCGCGACAGGCGGTTCCCTGTTCGAGTTCGTCGATCGTGGCGACGGGCAGACGACGGGTATCCCACGCGTCGCGAGGATCGCGTCCGCGCACGGTCGGGTCGACGACAACCCCGACGTCGGGATGTCTCGAGGAGGTGTCTCCCACGAGGGCTCCTGATCAGCCGTCTCGAGTCGATGGACGAGACGACCTATAACCCGAGCACCGGGGAGACGGCAAGATCGCGGAGTCGGTGGCTGGCGCAGCCGGAAGGAGTAGTCACTCGGTGAGCGAGGAGCCGACCACGTCGACGAGTTCTTTCTCGGAGAGATCGCTGGTCATCGTGTAGGTGACGCCGCCGTCCTGCAGCATCGCCACCTCGTAGCCGTGGTTGTTGAACATCGCCACCTCGCGATCGCCGATCTGGCGGATGTGCGAGGTCGGCACCTGGACGCCGTCGGCGTGAAACAACATCACGCTCATCCGCGCGCCGTTGACCTCGTAGGCAAGGTAGGCGGCGCGGTGGTTGTGCAGGTGGGCGATGCGCCCGCCGACCAGCTCGACGCCGTCGTCGTCACTGAAATCGGGGAGGCGAACCGGGAAGTCGACCTTGCCGCGAAACCAGCCGGCGACCTGCGAGGTATCGGGGCCGGCGATTTCGACCGGAAGATCCTGGCGGTGCCAGTCGACCGTCTGCTCGACGACCGGCGGCTGGCCACTTTCGACCGGCGCGACGGTCAACGACGGCATGAACCACAGGACGACCGCCACCCCGACCGCCAGCGGCAGGGCCGCCGCCAGCGCCGCGTATTGTTGGCGGCCGGGCGACTGCCCGTCGACGCGATGCTCGGCGTCGATCTCGGACATCCCCTCCAGGATCTGCTCTCTGAGCACCTCCGGGGCCTGCTCCTCGTCGATCGAGCGACGCAGCAGGCGTTTGAGCTGTAGCTGCTCCTCCAACTCGCGCCGACACCCCTCGCACGCCTCGATGTGAGCCTCGAACTCGGCGGATTCGCGCTCATCGAACTCGTCGTCGATGTACGCCCCGATGAATGGACGGTAGTTGTTACAGCTCATCGCGTTCCCGTGTGTCGAATCGAGCCTCCGCGCGGAGCGCCCGGCTCCGCCGGCGAGCCCGACCCCGCCGCAGCATCTCGGCTCGGCGAGGCCTGCTCGCTGTCGAGCGTCGTCAGCCGGACGCCTGTTTTTTGCGGTACTCGTTGAGATCGGTGGTCTTGGTGTCGCCCTCGTCCTCCTCTTCGGCCTCCTGTTCGGTCTCCTCGTCCTCGAGCGAGACGTACCCCTCGTTTTCGGCATACTCGCCGAGCCGCTCGCGCAGCATCCGCCGGCCCCGATACAGCCGGCTCATGACCGTCCCGATCGGACAGTCCATGATCTCGGCGATCTC
>CAZRLK010000296.1:0-3473 GCA_964600555.1 uncultured Bradymonadales bacterium | reverse complement strand
CGTTGTCCCGTAGCCCCGGTCGCAGGCGACCAACGGGAGCCGGAGGCCGGGGGAGAAACGCCCATCCACCAAGACCCGCCGGCCTGGGGGAGAAACGCCCATCCACCAAGAACCGCCGGCCCGGGGGAGGAACGCCCATCGAGCAAGAACCGCCGGCCCGGCGTGGGAGGAAAAACAACGACACGTGACCCGGCCGGGCGACGCATTCACGCGCCGGGGGACCGACCGACGCCGGGCCGAGGCACCGAGCGAGGAGACGATCTCGACGTTGACGCGGCGGGCGATCCCCCGCACCGTAGAAGCCGTTGCGAGCCACACCGACCCGACGTGGACGTCGAACGCCAATGGCCCAGAGGAGTTTTTCGGTTCTGGTCGTGCCGGCGCGGTGGGGCGGCACCTCCGACGAGCTGGCCGACCGGCTGAGTTCGGTCGCCCGGCAGCCGAGCGACCGGCTGGCGGGGGCGCTCGGGCGGGGGCCGGTGACGCTGGATGCCGACCTGCATCGCGAGGAGGCCGAGCGGCTGTTGACGCAGCTCGAGCGCCTCGAGATCCCGGCCGAGATCCGCGACGAGGCCGACGACGAGGTCGTCGCCTCGAGCGCGGGGGGGTCGGGCGATCGGACTGACGAGGCGTCGGACGACGCGCCGGGCGAGGGGGAGGGCGGAGATGCCTCCGGGGGCGGTGAGGAGGAGTGGGGCGAGTTCGCCGAGCTGCAGGAGTCGCTGGCGGACGTCGTCGAGTCGGCGGGCGTCGAGCCGGAGCCGGTCGAGGAGTTCGCGGAGCTCGAGTCGGTCGAGGGAGGCGCCGAGGGGGCGTCCGGCGAGTCCGGTGGAGACGGGGCCGACGGGTGGGGCGAGATCCTGGGCGAGGAGGCGGGCGGCGGGGAGGCGCGAAGCGAGTCCGACGAGAGAGCCGGCGAGTCGCCGGATGATTCCCAGACCATCGAGGAGGTGCCGGGCGGGGCTGGCGAGATCGAGATCGAGCCGTCGGAGTCGGCGGCGACCAACGCGCCGGCGGGTCCGGCGGAGGTGGCCGACGACAGCGGGCGGGGCCTGCAGGCGATCGAGGAGCCCGACGAGCCGGAGACGCCGGCGCTCGAGGAGTTGTCGGCGGATGGCAGCGAGGCGGGCGAGGCGTCGGGCGGCGATGCCGGGCCGGGTAGCTCGTCGGGGAGTCTCGAGCCGTCGGGGACGTCCCGTCCGCGCGAGGACGAGTCGCCGCCGCAGATCCCGACGCCCGAGGCCGATGGACCCGGCTCGCCCGGCGGTCCGGCCGACGGCGGGAGTTTCGAGCCGGCGGACGACTCGTCGGATTTCGACGGGGCCCGGATGAGCGACGTGTTGACCGACAGTGTCGGGGGGGAATCGGTGCTGAGCGACGGGTCGTTCGACGATCGTCCGGAGCACATCCCGGCGCTGGCGGCGCTGTTGAATCTCGTCGCGCCGGGGGCGGGCGAGATCTACAACGGGCGGCCGCAAAAGGCGTGGGCGTGTGTGTTCCGGGCGATCTTGATCGTCCCGTGGGTGCGGTCGGTCCGCGGGGCGCTCGAGCGCGGCGAGGCGATCCGCGAGGGAGAGGTCTCGAGGCCGCCGGAGGGGAGTTTCGTCGAGTCGCTCAAATACGTCGGGACGCTGTATGCCGGGCTGGCGGCGATGGCCCTCGGCGGCTACCTGGCCTGGAAGATCGCCGCCTCGCAGTGGGAGGCCGACCCGTCGGTCGACGCGGAGATGCCCGCCGTCGATCGCCAAAACGCCTTCCAGGAGGCCTCGCTGGTGGTGCACGGAGCGCGCATCGACGCCTGGCAGCGGGCCGGTCGCCAGCGCGTCGAGGACGAGGAGCGATTCACGATGAGCGACGAGGAGCGGGCGGCGCGGCTGTTCGCGATCGGCTACCGGCACTGCCGGGCGGACGACTACGAGATGTGCGAGAGTGCGATGCGCAAGGCCTCGCGGCTGTCGAGTCCGTACCGCAAGCGCGCCTATCGGCTGCAATCGTGGGCGAGTGTGCAGCAGGATCCGGCGCGCCCCGACAAGCCGATGCCGGAGGTCGAGATCAGCCGGGGGCTTCTGGCGAGCGGTCCGGACGTCGGGGTCGACGTCGGCGGGGCGGGTGGGGGACCGGAGTCGGGCGACTCGGAGTCGGATGGCCCGGGCGAGGGTCGCGACGCGGGATCGGCGCCGCCGGAGGACGAGGAGCCGAGAAGATGAGTCGCGAAGTGGCGGCAAGGAGTGTCGAGCGATGACGGTGCGATTGCTGGTCAGTGAAGCGGGCGAGGAGCGGGAGTTCGTCTTCGACCGCGACGAGATTTCGGTCGGCTGCGAGGCGTTCCACGACGTGGTCGTCTGTGTCGGCAGCGAGGCGCGGGTGCACGGGAGGTTGACGGTCGGGGACGACGAGATCCGGTTTGCGAGCCAGCGCTGCGGGGTGCCGACGAGCCTGCTCCGCGACGGGGCGTGCATGTCGACGGTGGGGGGCGGGGAGGAGGCGGAGTTGTCGGTGCGTGTCGGGGATACGATCCGGCTGGGGGCGGAGCCGCCGGTCGACATCGAGATCGTCGATCGGGCGGAGGGGGCGGAGCGGGCGGAGGTCGAGACGCACGAGTTGTCGAATACGCGCAGGGTGCGTCCCGGCGCCGAGACGGCGCATCTGTTGTGGCGGGCGACCGATGCGCTGAGCCGGGATTCGTCGGTCGAGCAGTTGCTTCGGGCGGTGGCGGCGGTCGTCGCCTCGATCGTCGAGGAGCGTCCGAAGGAGCTGACGCTGTCGTTTCTGGCGAACGAGGGCGAGGTCGAGAATCACATCTACCGGCTGGAGGTGCCGGTCGAGGAGAGTGGCGAGGAGTCGGGCGACGACGGGGCGTTGTTTGCGGGCAGCTACGCCCGGAAGCGTGCGCCGCTGGTCGGGCTCGCGATCGACCGCCGGGAGATCGTCGAGGCGCTCGACGGGGGCGGGCAGTTCGCGGTGGTCGAGGGGGGCGAGGGCGATACGAGCATCTTTTTGCCGCTGGGCGACGGGGAGTTTCGGGCGATGGTCGACCTGCGGTTCGAGGCGCTCGAGGAGGCGGCGGAGCGGGTCGGGCTGGCGGGGGCGCTGGTGCAGCCGATGGGGCGGATCGTGCTGGAGCGGGTCGAGCGGGAGCTGGAGGCGCTGGAGCTGGCCGAGGAGAACCGGTATTTCCGCCAGCGCGAGCGGCGGCAGTACCTGTTCAAAGATCTGGTCTGCGAGTCGGAGGCGATGCGGGAGGTGTACCGGCGGCTCAACGAGTGGGTCGACCTGGAGAGTCCGGTGCTGATCGAGGGGGAGGCGGGGGCGGGCAAGAGTCTGATGGCGAGGGCGCTGCATCACCTCGGGCCGAGGAGCGAGGGGATGTTGATGAGCCTGGATTGTCGGGCGCTCTCCGAGGAGGTGCTGGATTCGGAGCTGTTCGGGTGTGTCGAAAGCGAGCTGGTCGGGGCGGTGGCGCCGCGCAAGGG
>CAZRLK010000295.1:0-3502 GCA_964600555.1 uncultured Bradymonadales bacterium | reverse complement strand
TGGGTCGAGAACCTCGACGACGGGTCGGTCGAGGCGGTGATCGAGGGGCCGGAGTCGGAGGTTCGCGAGGTCGTCGAGTGGACGCGCGAGGGTCCGCCGCGGGCGAGGGTCGAGCGGGTCGAGGTCGACTGGGAGGAGGCCGAGGGGCAGTTCGGGGGCTTCGAGGTGCGGAGGTAAAAAAACAGCGTGGGTCCAACCGCAGAGGCGCAGAGGGCGCAGAGGAAAAAAGGCGGGGAGTTAAAACTGCGTGATCAGGGTGGGGAAGTGCCTCGAGAGCGTTCGGGAAGCTATCGGCCGGGACAATTCAATCGACGTCTAGGGAAGCCCGCGATCCTGAAGCTGTGGGGCCACCCGCGGACATCTTGATTGCTTCGTCATCGTCTCCGTGCACCCGGCCGCAACCCAATGATGCAGTTGTTGCCTCCCCGCCTTTTTTCCTCTGAGTCCTCTGCGCCTCTGCGGTTAGCCAGATCTTTTTCCGCCGTATCTCTATGAACGAGCTTCCGATCGACGAGGAAGAGGGGGAGTTTGTCGAGGCCCTCGGCGCCGAGGGGCCGACGGTCACCGTCGCGCCGACCGGCTCGGGGAAGTCGACCCGTCTGCCGTTGTGGATGGACGACGAGCTGGACGGGCCGGTGCTGGTCGTCGAGCCGCGCCGGGTGGCGTGTCGGTCGCTGGCGGAGTATCTGGCCGGCCAGCGCGGCGAGCAGGCCGGCGAGTCGATTGGGTATCGGGTGCGCTTCGACGACTGCACCTCCGAGCGGACCCGCGTGATGTTCGCGACGACGGGGGTGGTGTTGCGGATGCTCGGCTCGGAGGAGCCGTGGCCGTTCGCCGGGGTCGTCGTCGACGAGTTTCACGAGCGCGGCTGGGAGGTCGATCTGATCGTCGCGACGCTCCGTCGCCGCACCCGCGAGCCGGGATTCGGGCCGTTCGTGTTGACCTCGGCGACGATTCGGGCCGAGGTGATCGCGGCAGAACTCGGGGCGGATCTCGTCGAATCCGAGGGGCGCACGCACCCGGTCGACATCGAGTACGCCGGCGAGCCGGTCGCGCCGACGGGCGACGATCTCGATCGCCGGGTGCGCGAGGCGGTCCCGGCCGTCGTCGAGGCGCCGGACGACGACGGGGGCGACATCCTGGTGTTTTTGCCGGGCAAGGGTGAGATTTCGGACTGCAAGCGGGCGCTGGGCGGGGTGGCCAGCGAGCACGGCCTGGAGCTGCTCGAGGTCCACGGTCGGCTGCCGCCCGGCGAGATGGCCGAGGCGTTCGACGACGAGGGGGCCGGCCGCCGGGTGTATCTGTCGACGAACGTCGCCGAGACGTCGGTCACTCTGCCGGGCGTGACGACGGTGATCGACAGCGGGCTGGTCAAGATGAAGATCCACAGGGGCGGCCGTTCGGCGCTGGCGCTGGTGCCGACCTCGCAGGCGTCGATGGACCAGCGCGCCGGGCGGGCCGGGCGCGTGCAGCCGGGCCGCTGCATTCGCCTCTGGAGCGAGCGCTACCGGCCCGAGGAGACGACCCCGCCGGAGATCGAGCGCATCGAACTCGACGAGGTGATCCTGCACGCCGGCTGCTGCGGGCTCGACGGCGAGGCGTTCGACCGGGCGGAGTGGCTGACCGAGCCGCCGGAGTTCGCCGTCGAGCAGGCCCGCGAGCGGCTGCGGCGCGTCGGAGCCCTGGACGCCGACGACGAGCTGACCGACCTGGGCCGCCGGCTCGCCGAGCTGCCGGTCGATGCCCACGACGCCCGGATGCTGATCGACCCGCCGGAGCATCTCAAGGGGACGCTCGCCGACCTGGTCGCCCTGTTGCAGCGCAGCACCGACCTGCTGTTGCCGATGGGCATGGTCTCGAATCCCGGCGAGGTGAAGCAGCACCGCAATCGGCTGCTCAAAGAGTGCGACAACGAGATCGACACCCAGGTGCGGTGCCTGCGCGACGGCTACCCCCGCGAGCACGGCCTGCACCGTTCGGCCTGGGAGGAGGCGAAGAAGGTCTCGGCGAGCCTCCGCGAGATGATCGACGCGCCGGCGGCCGACCCTCGCCGCGACGAGGCCGAGCTGCCGTCGATGCGCGAGCTGGCGTCGTTTCTGCTCGAGCGCATCCCGGAGTACGCCTTCGTGCTGCGCGAGCGGGCTCGCAGCCGCCGCCGGGACGGCCAGCCGAAGCCGGGCCGCTCGGAGCCGTGGGGCAACGGCGAGATCGAGCTCGACGTGTATCCGTTCGAGCCGCCGGTCGACGAGCGGGTCCGCGATACCGACGTCGAGTATCCCGAGGCGGGCCTGGTGCTGAGCGTCTTCTGGGTGGGCGGGCGGGGGCCGGGCATCCACGGGATCGGCGACATGCTGGTGCCGGCGACGAAAGGCCAGCTCGCCGAGGCGGGTCTGGGCGAGGTGCAGCCGGCCGAGGTGAGCATCGAAGGCGGCGGGCTCGCGCCGCGGATCGTCGCCGAGCTCGAGCGCAACTACGCCGGCGTGACGTTGCGGACCGAGGAGGACGAGCTGGAGGGGCGCACGCTGTGCGAGGCGGTCGCCGATCTGGTGATGGAGGGGCGGCTGTTCGACGGGGCGGCGGAGGCGCTGCGGACCGACCTTCATCTGTGGCGGCTGCTCGGCGAGTGGCCCGACGAGGAGCGCTACTGGTCGGGGGCCGACGAGGTGCCGGAGCCGCGCGAGTACCTCGCCGAGCGGCTCTGGGAGCTGGGGCTGCGCGAGTCCGACGATCTGGCGCTGCTCGAGGCCGACGATCTGCGCCCCGACCTCGCCGAGCGGCTCGGCATCGCCGAGTTCGAGATCGAGCGGTGGCGCGAGGAGTTTCCGCGCACCTGGGAGTACATGGGCCGCGAGTACCAGTGCCAGGTGCAGCCGTCGGTCGGGAAGGTGATTTTGGAGCCGGTCAACAAGAAGGCGAAAAAGGAGGGCGAGCCGGAGGCGAAGCACCTGCCGCGCTTCCGGGGCTTCGACGTGGTCTACCGGAATGCGAGCCGCGTGGTGCCGCTTCGGTAGTGCTGGAGTCGGGCTGGAGCGGGCCGGCGTGACTCGCGCCGTGCGTTCGGATGCGTCGCAAGGGGCTGCGGTTACGATTGTGATCATGTTTTTGAGGAAAGGTGACCACGAGGCGGGGGGAGGGGTCGAGGAGGTCGTCGACGAGGAGACCGACTCGAGCGAACGGGAAGACGAGGTGATCCTGTGCGCCGCGTGCGACCACGAGATCACCAGCCACCGCCACAAGACCGCCATCGACGGGGGGTTCGAGCACAGTTTCGTCAATCCGGCCGGGATCATGTACCAGATCGGATGTTTCGAGCAGGCCTCGGGGGTGACCGAACTCGGCGAGGAGTCCGACGAGTTCAGCTGGTTTCCCGGCTACACCTGGCAGGTGGTCGTCTGTCGCGAATGCACGACGCACCTGGGGTGGGCGTACTGGTCGGGCGATCACAGCTTCTACGGGCTGATCCTGCCGCGCCTGCAGAATGTGTGAGGCCGGGCGGGCGCCG
>CAZRLK010000294.1:2103-3528 GCA_964600555.1 uncultured Bradymonadales bacterium | reverse complement strand
AAGCCTTGCGACTGTGCGACCCGCGCAGAAACGTCATTACAGCTTTGCGGTTCCCCGCCTTTTTGCGCGCTTGCAGTCACCGGGAATCCCCACTAATCGCCTCTGGTTTGTGAGGTGAACCGGCGAGTCGACAGGTGACCGAGGAGACGACGATGATCGAACCGGACGAGGTCGTCGACAAGATCGAGACAGCGATCGAGGAGGCGGAGGTCGAGATCCAGGATCTGACCGGCACGCGCGATCACTACAAGGTGGTGGTCGTCTCCCCGGAATTCGAGGGGAAGCCGCTGATCAAGCGCCATCGGCTCGTCTACGATGCCCTCGAAGAGGAAATGGAGGGTCCGATCCATGCGTTGCAACTGGAGACGAAAGCCCCGGGTGAGTGAGTCCCCGGAGTCGAACCGCAAACGACGAGGTGGACCATGAGCGACGACGACAACATTTCGCTGCCGATCGCCGGAGGAGACGAGGGAGACGCCGAGGAGGCCGAGCAGGCCGACGCCTCCGGTGCGGACGACGTGCTCGAGGCGATCGAACGGGAGATCGAGCAAAACGACGTCGTCTTGTACATGAAGGGATCGCCCGAGCAGCCGATGTGCGGGTTTTCGGCCCGCGCCTCGCAACTGCTCGAGGCGTACGGCGTCGGCTACCACTCGGTCGACGTCTTGAGCGAATCGCCCAAGCGCGACGGGATCAAGGAGTTCGGCGACTGGCCGACGATCCCGCAGTTGTACGTCGGGGGCGAGCTAGTCGGCGGCTCGGACATTTTGATGAAGATGCACGAGTCCGGGGAACTGGCCGACCTGTTCGACGACGAGGGAATCGAGTTCAGTCGGCCCGGCTGACAACCCGAGCTTGACACGGGCGGGGGCTTGTCTCTACTAATCCGGTCTCTCGCGGCTGCGACGCATCTACGTCTCGACGATACACGCACAGACACTGGTTCACGGGTCATTTCGACAGCGAGTTGATACACGATGGTACGACTCAGACTACAGCGATTTGGAGCCAAGCGACGCCCCTACTACCGCATCGTCGCCGCCGATCAGCGCAAGGCGCGCAACGGTCGGTACATCGAGCAGCTCGGGACCTACGATCCGAAACAGGAGCCGCCGTTGATCCGCGTCGACGGCGAGCGAATTCACTACTGGATCGACAACGGCGCGCAGCCGACCGACACGGTTCGCTCGTTTGTCGATCGGCTCGACGAAGGGGCGACGAACGTCGTCGACCTGAGCGAGGAGGGCGCCGACGAGGCCAAGCGCGAAGAGCGGCGCCGCAAGCGCCAGGAAGAGATCGAAGCTCGCCGCCGCGAGCTGGCCGAGAGTGTCGGCGAGCCGGGCGACGAGGAGGACGAGCAGGAAGCCGAAGAGGCCGACGAGCAGGAAGAGGCCGACGAGCAGGAAGAGGCCGACGAGCAGGAAG
>CAZRLK010000294.1:0-2003 GCA_964600555.1 uncultured Bradymonadales bacterium | reverse complement strand
GACGACAAAGACCAGGACTGACGATCGGCCCCGTGCGGCCGAGTGGAAGCCCGCCATGAGTGACGACTCCGAACAGCAGGCCCTCGAGCTGGTCCGGTACATGATCCGGTCGATCCTCGGCAACGATGTCGAGCTGGAATTGACGATTGACCGCGAGCCGGACGAGCTGTGTGTGAACGTCCACGTGCCCGCCGACAAGCGGGGGCGGGTGATCGGGCGGCACGGACGTGCGGCCCGGTCGATGCGCAACGTCCTGGCCGCCGCCGATCTCGGAATGCCGCGCCGGGTCACGCTCGACATCGTCGACTGAGACGGCGGCGACTGCCGCGCGATCCTCCGGCGGCGGGTCCGCCCGCCACTTCCCGCAAGTTGCGCCATCCCTCCGTACCTCCGGCCCGCTCCACCACCCACCTTTGCCGACGCGAGGGGTTTGCATGGCCACCGACGCCACCGAGACCGGCGGGGAGTTCGTCGAAGTCGCCAAGATCGGTCGGGCCCACGGGATCGACGGCGAAGTTCGCGTCTACACCCGGGTGCCGGACTGGGAGGGCTTCGAGGTCGGAACCGAGGTTTACCTCGAGCAGCGTTCGGGACCACCGCGGGCTCTCACCATCGAACGCTGGCGGATTGCCAACGAGTTCGTCATCGCCCGGTTCGAGTCGATCGAGGATCGCAACGCCGCCGAGCGGCTGCGCAACCGGCTGCTCGTCGTCCCCGAGGATCGGCTGCCGGCACCGGACGGCGGCGAGGTGTATCACCACGATCTGGAGGGTCGGGAGGTCCTCGTGCTGTCCGCCGAGGGCGTCGACGAGGAGCCGACAGCGATCGGGCGTGTGGCCGGCGTCTTCGAGACGGGGGCGAACGACGTGATGGTCGTCGACCGAGGTGACGAGGAGCTGTACGTGCCGATGTTCGAGGGGGCGATCGCCGAGATCGAGCCCGGCGCCGACGAGGTGTATCTTCGCCCGCTCGAGGAGTGGGCGCCGGATGGAAACGAGCTGTGAGGTCGGCCGTGTCGAGCCCCTTTCGTGCGCACATTCTGACGCTCTTTCCGGGGTTTTTTCGCGATCCGCTCGAAGCGAGCATGATCGGACGGGCGATCGAGGAGGGGCATCTCGAGGTCGAGGTGACTGACATCCGGGATTTCGCGACGGGGCGGCACCGACGCACCGACGACAAGCCGTACGGCGGCGGGGCCGGGATGGTGATGAAGCCCGGACCGCTGGTGCGGGCCCTCGAGTACGCCGCCGAGGCTCAACCGGAGGCGCCGCGCATCCTGCTGACGCCCCAGGGGGAGCGGCTCGACCAGGAACTGGCCGGAGAGATGGCCGGCGAGCCGGGGATGATCCTGGTGTGCGGCCGCTACGAGGGGATCGACCAGCGGGTGCGAGACGGGTGGATCGACCGCGAGCTGTCGATCGGCGATTTCGTTCTGTCGGGGGGCGAGCCGGCGGCGCTGGTGACCCTGGATGCGGTCATGCGCCTGCTGCCCGGCGTGCTGGGCAACGCGCAGTCGCTCGACGAGGAGAGCTTCTCGGCGGAGGGGCTGCTGGAGTATCCGCACTACACCCGGCCGCGGGAGTTTCGGGGTCGTTCGGTGCCCGAGGTGCTGTTGAGCGGCGACCACGCCAGGATCGAGAGGTGGCGTCGCGAGAAGGCGCGCGAGCGGACCGCGGAGCGACGCCCGGATCTCGTCGACGAGGAGTCGAACGAGGAGGTCGATTGAGCGCCGGGGTTGCGCGAGACGGCTCGTCTCCTACAGTTGACCGGTGGGCGGGCGATCGCGAGTCGCCACCACGCGCCTTGCATTCGCGCGCCGTGGGTGATAGCGCTCGATAATCTGCGCGGCCCTGAGTCTGCCGACTCCTCGACTCGGGCCCGCGAGCAAATCCGGAGACCCGAAAACCACGCCAATCCCAGCCAAGCTGGACGGAGAAGCCCATGGACGACCTTGTCGAAAGCGTCGAGCAACAGGTACTACGCGACGACCTGCCGCACTTTCG
>CAZRLK010000293.1:0-3538 GCA_964600555.1 uncultured Bradymonadales bacterium | reverse complement strand
TAAAAATGCCTAAAAAGGCATACTACCCCGGCCTTTGACCGGGGCTACGAGGTTCCTGGGTCGCCTGCGACCGGGGCTACGAGTATAAAAATGCCTAAAAAGGCATACGACCCCGGTCTTTGACCGGGGCTACGAGGTTCTTGGGTCGCCTGCGACCGGGGCTACGAGATCGTTTGAGAACTCGAACGACCGGATCTCACGCCCGGGAATCCGCTCAGGGGAAGACACACGACTCGTCGAAACACCGCTTGATTGCGGGGTCTCGTCCTTTTTCGGATACCGCCAATTTAGATCGATTTCGCCTCGTGTACGTAACAAGCAAGTGCAGGCGACGAGGAGCGTACACCGCTGTGTGAATCGAAAGGAGGCATCGATGAGACGCGAGGACGTACCGATCGACGAGCCGTGCGATGCCTCCTGGCAGGCGATGCAGGGAGACGACCGCCGGCGCCACTGCGATCACTGCGACAGAGACGTCGTCAACCTCTCGCAGATGACCGAACGGGAGGCCGAGGCGTTCCTCGCCGACCACCACGCTCCCTGCGTGCGATACCACGTGACGGCCGACGACGAGATCGTCTTCCGCGACCCGCAGGTCACCCGCCAGCAGACCGGCGCCCGGGAGCTGCTCGGCGCGGCGGCCCTGGTGGCGCCCCTGCTTGTGGTCGGTGCCGGGTGCGAGGCCGGCGCCGAGACGGACGCCGATCGCCCTGCCGCCCGGTCGACCACCCCGGCCGCCGAGGTCGACTGGGAGTCCTCCGTCGACGCCGACGACCTCGAGCCGGTCGAGGCCCTCGAGCAGACCGGCGAGTATCTCACCGCAGCCGCCGAGCGGACGCGGGCGAACCTCCGCACCGCCCACCGCTCCTTCGAGGACCTCGCTCGCGGCGCCGCCGCCTCGCCGACCGATCGCCGGGCGAAGGCGACGCCCTCCGAGGATGAGCCGGAGCCCGACCCGATCGTGCGGCGGTCCCGCTCGGACAATGACGATGACGGGAAGGACGGCACGACCCTCATGGGCGGTGCCCCCGGCTCCGGTTCGATACACGACGACTCCCACGACGACTCCTCCCTAGAGGGGAAGATCGACTTGTTCTGACAGGAATTCGGACACCAGGGGGGCGGACGGCACCTGTGGTGTTCGGGCGAGACCCGGCTCCCCGCCCACGACCCCCGACTTCCGTCCGGCTCAAGACGAGTCCGAGCGGGCCTGTTTGAGCATCTCGGCGATCTCGTCGTAGCCGTATTCTCTGGCGAGGTCGAGCGGAGTATTGCCATCGAGGCCTTCGAGGCCGGGGGTGGCACCGGCGTCGAGCAGAGCGCGGACGGTATCGGCGTGGCCGTGCCAGGTGGCGTCATGGAGCGCGGTATACCCGTTGTACGGGCCCTGGGCATCGAGTTCGGCGCCGGCGTCGACCAGACGGGCGATGCTGTCGGGTTGGCCGGTGTAGCCCGATTTGTGCAGAACCGTCGACTTCATCGTCCAGTCGACGATCCGTGGGTTGGCGCCGGCCTCCAGCAGTATCTCGACGATCTCGTGTTGGCCCAGCCGTGCGGCGTACAACAGAGGCGTCACGCCCCTCAGGGCGTTGCCTACCCGGTACGTCGCTTTCTGGTTGACGTCGAGTCCCTGGTCGATGAGCTGGCGGACCCCTTCGGCATCGCCGTCTTCGATCAGGGTGTAGATGTCGGTCGATTCGCGATACGACTCGGCCCGCTGCTCGTAGTCTTCGATGATCTGGACGATCTCGTCATCGCCGGCCTTTTGTGCGATGGACTTGGCGGTCAGCGTGCCACGGGCCTTGATCTTCCAGTTTGCGCCGGCCTCGAGCAGGTATTCGACCATCCGGGGCTTGCGGTGCCAACTGGCGTCGATCAGGGGCGTATTGCCGTTGGTCGGCGAGCGCATGTCGATGAAGGCGCCGTGGCGGACGAGCAGCTTGGCGACCGGAACGACGCCGCTCTGGGCAGCCCGGTGGAGGGCGGTCGAACCCATGCGGGAATCGAGCATGTGGACGTCGGCCCCGGCCGAGAGAAGCAGATCGACCATCTGGTAGTTGCCGCGCCCGGCCGCCAGTGTCAGCGGCGGATAGCCGAGAGAGGTCCGTTCGTTCGGGTCGACGCCGCGCTGCAGGAGTTCGCTCGCCTCCTGCAAGTCGTTGCGTCTCACCGCGTCACCGAGCGCGTCGGCCCCGGTCGATGCTTCGGGGGTTCGGTTGGGAACCTCCGAGTCGACGGCGGCAGGTTGGGCGGTGGGGTTTTGAGACGCACACGCAACGAGGGGCAAGGTGGTTGTGACGACGAGTAGTAAATCGAGTGTACGCATCGTTTTGTCCTTCAGTGCGTTGTCGAGTCATTCCGCAATTAGTCTCATACAATCATATCGCGACCAACACGACGCCGACCACCACGAGCGTGGCGGCGACGAGTTGATGGAAACGCCGGGTGGGGATGCGGTCGTGGGCGCGGCGGCCCAGGTACACGCCGACGAGCACGAAGGGCAGGGCGGCGGCGACGGGGCCGATCATCGTCCTCGACAGGAGGCCGGTCTGCGAGAAGGTGGCGAGTTTGGCGAGGTCGGCCAGCACCAGGATGGCCAGGACGGTGGCGGTGAAGGTGTGTTTGTCGAGGCGTCGGCTGGCCAGATGGATGGTCACGACGATGCCGCCGGCATGGGCGATCGCGGAGGTGATACCGCCGAGAAAGCCGAGCGTCAGGCCGCCGGTGGTGCTGCCGGCGAGGCGCCGCAGCCAGTGGTCCTCGGAGCTCGGCTCCCGGTCCCGGAAGGTGTCGAGCAGTTCCGGGATCGCCGAGACGACGACGAAGGCGCCCAGCAGCCGGCGGACGAGCGAATCGGGGGCGGTCGCCAGAAATTCGGTGCCGAACCAGGTCCCGACGAAAAGTGGCAGTGTGATCAGGACGACGCGGTGACGATCCCATTGGCCCCAGCACTCGAGCAGCGCGACGACGGCGCCGACAAACAGCACCGGCGTCAGCGGCGGGATGGCCGTCGACGCCGGCGCAAACAGCGTCAGCAGAACGGCCGGGACGACGCCGCTGGCAAAGCCGATCGAGCCACTCAGGAAGCCGGACACCCAGGCGGCCGCCAGGAACGGTATCAGGAACTCGGACACGAGGGGGGAGAGGGAAGAGGAAAAACTGCGGGGGACGTTAACCGCAGAGGCGCGGAGGGCGCAAAGAAAAAACGACTGGGGAGACAAAACAACATCGTCAGATGTGTGGGGACGAGTTGAGCCGACGGCCCTCGAGCGCCCTCCATTCCCCGCCCACCCGGCGCCCCACGACCTGGCGCCCTCCAGCCGTTCATCAGCCCCCACACCCAAACCTCCCCCGCAGTTTTTCCTCTGCGCTGTCTCCAGGACCCCCGCCCGAAAGCTCTCCCAACGCCCATCGGCCCCCACCCCCAAACCCATCGACGCCGTTTTTGTACCTCCCCCGCAGTTTTTTCTGTGCTGTCTCCAGGACCCCCGCCCGAAAGCTCGCCCAACGCCCATCGGCCCCCACCCCCCAACCCAAA
>CAZRLK010000292.1:0-3554 GCA_964600555.1 uncultured Bradymonadales bacterium | reverse complement strand
AGATTACCTCGGTATGCTGAAACACCTCATTGAAGAGGGCCAGCAAGAAGGCGTATTCACCGAGGGCCTGGACAGCCGGCTGGTCTCCCGGGCGTTTTTCGGGGCGCTCGACGAGGTGTTGTTGCAGTTGACGTTGACCGAGGTGCAGCCCGAGGACGTCTCCGAGGAGGTCGACCAGGTGACGCGGATGCTGATCGAGGGGCTGCGAGTTCACTCGTGATGTGACGAGATAAGTTTGACGCCAGCAAGGAGGACGTTGTGAAGATACTGTCGACGGTCAAACGGGTGACCGACCCGGATCAAAAGATCAATATCTCGGAGGACGGCACGGAGGTGGAGACGGTCGGGGGGGAGTTCGTGATGAACCAGATGGACGAGTGGGCCGTCGAGGAGGCCGTCCAGATCAAAGAGGAGCACGGCGGCGAGGTGGTCATTGTCTCGATCGGGCCCTCGGAGGCGACCAAGGAGATCCGCAAGGGGATCGCGATGGGGGGAGATCGTGGGATTCTGGTCGAGACCGACGAGCAGCCGGACAGTGATGCGGTCGCCCGCATCCTCGCCGAGGTGGCGAAAAAGGAAGAGCCGGATCTGATCACGCTCGGGAAGCTGTCGCTGGATACCGACCGCAACCAGACCGGCCAGCTTCTGGCCTCGTCGCTGGACTGGCCGCAGGCGACCTACGCGTACGATCTCGAGGTCGAAGACGGGTGGCTGTCGGTCGGCCGAGAGATCGACGGGGGCAACGACCACAAGCGCGTCCAGACGCCGGCGGTGGTCACGGCGATCGAGCGGCTCAACGACCCGAGGTATGCGAGCCTGCCGAGCATCATGCAGGCGAAAAACAAGCCGCTCGAGACGTTGACGCCCGACGAGCTCGGAGTCGACATCGCGCCGAAGGTCGAGGGCCTGCGCTACGAGCGTCCGCCGGAGCGGGAGGCCGGCGAGATCGTCGAAGACGTCGACGAGTTGATCGAGAAGTTGCGCGACGAGGCGAACCTGATCTGAGCCGCCGCGCGGAGCGGACGCGAATGGAGACGGCGTCCAGAGCGGCGGCCTCGGGGACGGGCCGCGTCGGTGGGCGCACGAGGTTGAATCGAGACTGAACGAGGAGCAGTTATGTCGAACGTACTGGTCGTAGCGGAGATACAGGCCGGTGAGCTTCGGGGGGCGACCCTGCCGACGATTTCGTTTGCCAGGCAGGCCGCCGAGGCGATCGGCGGGGAAGTGCACGCGCTGGTACTCGACGACGACGCCAGCGAGACGGCCGCCGAAGTGGCGAAATACGGAGTCGACCGGGTGTTTGCGGTCGAAGACGACAGCTTCGACCACTACATCGCCGAGCGGACAGCGCCGGTGGTCGCCGAGGTCGCCCGCGAGTACGACGCCGAGATCGTATGTGGCCCGTCGAGTGCGCAGGGTTCGGATTATCTGCCGCGGGTCGCCCAGGCGCTCGAAGCCGGGATGGTGACCAACGGGATCGACGTCTGGGAGGAGGACGGCGTCAAGTTCAAGCGGCCGATGTGGTCGGGGAGCGTGCTGAAGACCGTCGAGGTGACGACGGCCAGGGCGGTGGTCAGCGTGCGGACGACGGATTTCGACGACGCGGAGCCGACCGATCCGGTCGACGTCGAGTCGATCGAGGTCGAGGTGCCGCAGTTCGACAACATCGACCACGAGGGGATCGACCTGGTCGAAAGCGAGCGTCCGCAACTGACCGACGCGGACGTCGTGATCTCGGGAGGGCGGGGCCTGGAGAGCGCGGACGCCTTCGAGATGCTCGAGGAGCTGGCGGATCTGTTCGGCGGGGCGGTGGGGGCGAGCCGGGCCGCCGTCGACAGTGGCTATGCACCGACCGACTGGCAGATCGGGCAGACCGGCAAGGTGGTCGCCCCTCAACTGTACGTTGCGATCGCGATCTCGGGGGCGATCCAGCACCTGTCGGGGATGAAGGGCTCGAAGTACATCGTCGCGATCAACACCGACCCCGAAGCGCCGATTTTCGACGTGGCCGACTACGGGCTCGTGCAGGATGCCTTCGAGGTGGTCCCGGAACTGATCGAGAAGCTCGGTGAGTTGGGTGTCGGCGACTGACTCGCAGTCGTCGCGTCCGATGGTCAGCCCCTCCCCGGCGATTCCGGAGAGGGGTTTTTTTGTGGGGCGGTCGGCTTTCGGCAAAGGCGTTCGGTTGATATAGTCGCCTCACGATTGTCAGCCAATCGATCCGGTCGTGTGTAGTGGTAGGGACATAATAAATGATGGAACGAACAGGGCAGGTTATCGTCTGGGCGAGTATGGCACTTGTAGGTATGATGGCCGCGGCGGGATGCGCGCCGGAGTTCGAGGAGGCCACCTGCGAGAGCGACAGTGACTGCTTCGACGACGAGCAGTGCGTCGAAGGGGTGTGCCGGCTGGCGGTCGGCGGTCAGGGCGACGGGGGCATGCCCTCGGAGGTCGCCGAGGGGGAGCCCGAGTCGCTGTTGGTGAGTCCCCGCAGCGTCGAGGTCGGCGTCGGCCACGAAGTCAGGCTGCACGCGACGGTGTTGGACGGGGAGAACAACCGACTCGAGGGGACCGGCATCTCATGGTCCTCCTCGGACAGCGCGGTGCTGGAGGTCGCTCCGCCGACCGACGGTGAAGGCGAGACCGACCGGAGTGTCGGGGTGGTAGACGCGAAGGCGACCGGGAGTGCGACGGTGACCGCCTCGGTCCAGGGACTCGAGACGGATGCGACCGTCGAGGTGGTCCCCTCGGAGGTCGGTCGGGTCGAAGTCTCGCCGGAGGCGCCGCAGGTCGAGGTCGGCCAGCAGGTGGAGTTGTCGGCGACGCCGTACGATACGCTCGGCAACGAATTGACCGACCGGCAGGTCGAGTGGGAGTCGACCGACACCGACGTCGCGGAGGTCGACAGCGACGGGGTTGTCGAGGGATTCAACGTCGGGGAGGCCGAGATCGTGGCGACCGTCGAGGGGGTCGAGGGTCGAGCGAGCCTCGAGGTGATCGAGACGCAGGTCGCCTCGGTGACGATCACGCCCGAGGAGCCGGATGCACTGGCGCCGAACGAGACGCTCGAGCTGGTGGCGATGCCGAACGACGGCAACGGCGACCCGCTGTGCAGCGAGGAAGATGCGCAGGGGACGGAGACGCCTTGCGGGCGGACGGTGAGCTGGACGAGCGGCTCGTCGAGCGTCGCGACGGTCGACGCGACGGGGGTGGTCACCGCCCAGCAGGCCGGGACGGTGACGATCTTCGCGGACATTGCCGGGGAGACCGGGACGGTCGAGCTGGAGGTCGAGGAGGGCAACGCGGCGCCGACGGCGGAGGCGGGCTCCGACAAGACGACTCATCGCGGGGGAGAAGTGACGCTCGACGGGACGGGCAGCTCCGACCCGGACGGAGCCGACGCCGGTTCGCAGTCCTCGAGCTCGGCGAGCGCCGACTCGAGATCGGAAGAGCGTCGTGGAGGGAAAGAGTGTAGATCTCGGTGGGCGCCGGGTCATTGAAATCGGGGGGGGGGGGGGGGGGGGGGGGGGGGGGGGGGGGGGGGGGGGGGGGGG
>CAZRLK010000291.1:0-3557 GCA_964600555.1 uncultured Bradymonadales bacterium | reverse complement strand
CCGCCAAAACGGATTTGCCCATCGGTGCGAGCGATTCGACCCTCCGCCAAAACGGATTTGCCCATCGGTGCGAGCGATTCGACCCTCCGCCAAAACGGTTTTGCCCATCGTCTCGAGCGATTCGACCGCCGGGCGAAACGGCCCGCGGGAGGTGAGGCGGGGGGGTCGACCCCCGCGTTCTGGACCTCCCGCGTCCCCGGATCTCAGATCTCCGACCTCCGACCTCCGATCTCCGATCGAAGAAGTTGCCTCCCCACCCGGATCGGCCGGCGGTCGCGTCTCGCCAGTTCGTCAGTCGTGAAGCGGGTGGAGCACGGTTTCACGAAGTGTTTGGTAGTCTGTGCACGAAATGGTTTCTAGTTTGTGCATGAATCGTATGGTAAAGGTTGCACAAAATGTAGGGTAATTGCGCCGGCAACTCTCATCAGAAGGTGACCGACATCAGT
Organism: uncultured Bradymonadales bacterium; assembly: GCA_964600555.1. Taxonomy (GTDB): domain Bacteria; phylum Myxococcota_A; class Bradymonadia; order Bradymonadales; family Bradymonadaceae; genus CAJXPB01. The sequence goes on along the minus strand of CAZRLK010000291.1, from coordinate 3,111 downwards.
GATTCGCCCGCCGACGATCCGTATATCGACCGGGTGGTCGACCACGAACTCGACGAACTCCTCCCGGCGCTACCTGCCGTATCACTCGAGGGACCCAAGGCGGTAGGCAAGACCCGAACCGCCCTCCGACGTGCAGAGACGACCTGGGAGCTCGATGATCCCGCCCAACGTGAGACGATCGAGGCCGACCCGAGCCTGATTCGCGAGGGCGAGCCACCGGTGCTTATCGACGAGTGGCAGCGGGTTCCCGAAACCTGGGACGTCGTCCGCCGCGCCGTCGATGCGACGAGGGAACCGGGGCGATTTCTTCTCACCGGCTCGGCGACCCCGGCCGAACGGCCGACTCATTCGGGAGCCGGACGAATCGTGACGCTACGCATGCGCCCCCTGTCACTCGCCGAGCGGGGATTGGAGGAGCCGGAGGTTCGACTGCACGAGCTTCTCGACGGAGAGCGGCCGCGCGTCGACGGCACCTCGGAGGTCGGCTTGCGGGAGTACACCGAACACATCGTGACCTCCGGGTTTCCGGGCCTGAGACACCTCGATGGTCGCGCGCGGCGGGCCTCGCTCGACGGCTATCTTCGCCGGATCGTCGAGACGGATTTCGAACAGCTCGGACGACGCGTACGAAAACCGGCCTCGGTGAGGCGATGGATGAAGGCCTATGCTGCTGCTACCTCGACGACAGCGAGTTGGGAGACGATCCGCGACGCTGCGACGAGCGGTCGCGACGACAAGCCGGCGAAAACGACGACATCCGCATATCGAGAGCTGCTAGAACGGCTCTGGATTCTCGAAGAGTTGCCGGCCTGGCTTCCGTCGCGAAACTACCTGTCTCAACTGGCGAAGAAGGCAAAACACCACCTCGCAGATCCCGCACTGGCGGCGCGGCTGTTGGGCGTCGGATTGGAACGGCTGATTCGCGGGGAGGCCGAGGGGCCCGAGCCGATTCCCCGCGATGGAACGTTGCTCGGATACCTGTTCGAATCGCTCGTGGTTCAGTCGCTCCGGGTCTACGCACAGGCTGCCGAGGGGCGCGTTCGACACCTGCGAACGCACGGAGGTCGCCACGAGGTCGACGTGGTCATCGAACGCGACGACGGACGAATCGTCGCCGTCGAAATCAAGCTCGGACGCAAGGCCAGTGACGAAGACGTCGAACATCTGGCCTGGCTGAGCGAACGCGGTGGAGAGGACGTGTTGGATGCGGTTCTGGTGACGACCGGCCCGACTGCCTACCGGCGAGAGGACGGGATCGCGGTGGTACCGGCGGCGCTTCTGGGGCCTTGATTCCCGCCAGATGTCGCCGGACCTCCCGCATCTCAGGATCTCAGATCTCAGATCTCCGACCTCCGACCTCCGATTTCCGATCTCCGATCGAAGTCGCCCCCTACTCGCCCTGTGCGGCGCTGATGCAGGTCGGGGCGGAGACGAGGATGGAGGCGAAGATGCCGTAGGTGGCGGTGACGGCGGGGTTTTTGAAGCCGAGCAGCTCGATGTTGGTGTCGAGGAGGAGCGACAGCGGGCCGAGTCCCCGGGCGGCGTCGACGAGCGAGACGCCGGCGCTTCCGGCCCACATGCCGACGAGGTACAGGCCGAGGTGCACGCCGATGCCGGCGACGGCGGCGGCGAAGATGACGCGGGGGTCGAGGTCGTCGAACAGGATGCCAGCGAGGATCGGGATGGCGCTGGCGGCGACGATGCCGTAGACGCCGACCTGGCCGAAGATGCCGAGCAACTCGGGCGGGTCGAGGGCGATGAAAAACGTCGCCAGGCCGAGGGCGATCAGAAGTCCCTGGCCGAAGCGGTGGGCGATGTGGCTCTTCTCCTCGTCGGTCTTGTCGGCCAGGAGGTTGTCTTCGGTCAGGTTCAAAAACAGGTCGTTGGCGACGATGCTCGACAGCGCGATCAGGATGCCGTCGAGCGTGCTCATGCCCGCCGCCAGAAGCGTCACCGAAATCAGCGCCACCAGCCACGGCGAGAAGGTCTCGGTGACGTACACGGTCACGACCATGTCCTGGCGAAACTCGCCGGTGTTCGGGTCGACGAACTGCTCGGCCGGGATGTCAGCGAGGTGGGCGTACACGCCGATCAAAAGCAGGCCGAGAAACAGGGCGGTGACGGCGATGCACACCCCGATCGCCTGCCACATCTCGCGGTCGGAGTCGACGTACAGAGTCTTGATCATGATGTGGGGCTGGGCGACGAGCCCGAAGCCGATGACGTAGCCGGCGACGTAGACGCTGAAGCCGCTGCCGAACAGCGAGCTGTCGGGGTTGATCGCCCGGGTGAGATGCGGGTCCTCGGCCGCGAGCGTCGTCCAGACCGGCTCGAGGCCGCCGCCGAAAAAGTGCAGGCCGCTGACGACCAGCACCACCGCGATCGCCGACATGATGAGCCCCTGCAGCGTGTTCGTGAAGGCGTGGGCGTAGGTGCCGCCGAGGAAGATGTAGCTGAAGACGAACCCGATGATCAGGGCGACCGCCGCGGTATTCGAGATGCCGAGCGTGCGCTGCATCACGATCGCGAGGCCGCCGACGATGAGGACGACGAACATGAAGTTGAGCAGGCTGATGACGGCATAAAAGATCGTCATCGCCTCGGAGTCGTACCGGGCGCCGAGCCAGTGTGGCAGGGTGAGCGCCTCGTTGGCGGTGCCGACGGTGCGGAAGCCGAGGCTCAGCACCAGCAGTCCGGTCAGGATGCCGGCGCCGGCGGCGACGCCCAGGTGCAAAAGCGCCGAGAGGCCGTGCACGTACACGAAGCCGGGGTTGATGACGAAGGTCGCCGTCGAGGCGATCGAGGCGGCCAGCGTCACGCCGACCACGATCGGCGACATGTCGCCCTTGCCGATCGCGAAACTCGCCAGGTCGTCGGTCTTGGCGTGGCCGATCAGGGCGAGGATGGTGGTGCCGACGAGATAGACGCCGAACAGACTCCAGGCGACCGGGTGCTGGACGAAGGGTTCGAACACGGCGCTGCGGGGCGTGCGGGCGGTGGGTTGTCGCTTGTTGTGCGGCGCACAATAGCGGGAAACCGCAAAGGACGCAAATCGGAACCGCGAAGCTGTAATGACGTTTCTGCGCGGGTCGCACAGTCGCAAGGCTTGCG
>CAZRLK010000290.1:0-3641 GCA_964600555.1 uncultured Bradymonadales bacterium | reverse complement strand
TCAACCCGTTTTTGAAGATCTCGACGCAGTTGATCGAGGGCCTGCAGGTCCACCGCGCCATCGACGACGAGGAGGCCCGCGAGCGAGCGATCGAGATGCTCGAGAAGGTCGGCATTCCGGGAGCCCGCGAGCGCATCGACGCCTACCCGCACGAATTCTCCGGCGGCATGCGCCAGCGCGTCATGATTGCGATGGCGCTGTTGTGCGAGCCGGATTTGCTGATCGCCGACGAGCCGACGACGGCGCTCGACGTCACCATCCAGGCACAGATCCTCGATCTCATCGAAGAGCTGCGCGAGGAGATGGGCACCAGCGTCGTCGTCATCACCCACGATCTCGGCGTCGTCGCGGGCATGGCCGACCGGATCGTCGTCATGTACGGGGGCCGCGTGATGGAGGAGGCTCCGGCGGCGCGGCTGTTCCGCCAGCCGGCCCATCCGTACACCGTCGGGTTGCTCAAGAGTGTCCCGCGCGTCGACCGCGGAAGCAGCGAGCGACTGATTCCGATCGAGGGGAACCCGCCGGATGCGACCGACGAGACACCCGGCTGTCCGTTTGCCGAGCGGTGCCGGTGGGAGGTCGACGAGTGCACCGAAGAGTTCCCGCCGGCGGTCGAGGTCGAAGACGGGCGTCGCAGCCACTGCTGGCGCGCCGAGGAAGTCTACGCCGCCGAACTCGGCTCCCGGGCCGACGACGAGCACGTCCAGGAGATCGAACGGCGCGTCGAGGCCGGTGAACGCATCGAGACCGGAGATGGCGACTCATGAGTGACGAACTGATCCGCGTCGAAAACCTCGAGAAACACTTCCCGATCTACGAGGGAACGCTGTTTCGCAAGGTCGTCGACCGCGTCAAGGCCGTCGACGGGCTCGATTTCGAGATCCGCGAGCAGGAGACGCTCGGGCTGGTCGGCGAGTCGGGCTGCGGAAAGTCGACGACGGGGCGATCGCTGATCCAGCTGCTCCGCCCGACCGGCGGGGCGGTCCGGTTTGAAGGCCAGGACCTGACGGAGCTGTCCGACGACCAGATGCACGGGCTGCGCCGCGACCTGCAGATGATCTTTCAGGACCCGTACGCCTCGCTCAACCCGCGGATGACCGTCGGTTCGATCATCGGCGAGCCCCTCGAGGTGCACGGCCTCGAGAGTGGCGACGCCCTGCAGCGGCGCGTCCAGGAGCTGATGGACATCGTCGGCCTCGACCCGCGGTTCGTCCGCCGCTACCCGCACGAATTTTCCGGCGGCCAGCGCCAGCGCATCGGCATCGCCCGCGCGATCGCCTGCAACCCGAAATTCATCGTCTGCGACGAGCCCGTCAGCGCGCTCGACGTCTCGATCCAGGCCCAGATCCTGAATCTCCTCGACGAACTGCAGGACGAATTCGGACTGACCTACCTGTTCATCGCCCACGACCTGGCGGCGGTCCGGCACATCTCGGATCGCATCGCGGTGATGTATCTGGGCAAACTCGCCGAGGTCGCCGACAGCGAGGACATCTACGACGAGCCCCTCCACCCGTACACCGAGGCGTTGACCTCGGCGGTGCCGATCCCCGACCCCGAGATGGAGGCCGACCGCGAGCGGATCGTCCTGCCGGGCAACGTCCCCAGCCCGATGAACCCGCCGACCGGCTGCGTCTTCCACACCCGGTGTCCGTATGCCTGGGATCGGTGCAAACACGAGGAGCCGGAGATGCAGGAGGTCGGCGACGGCCACCGCGTCGCCTGCCACCTGCTCGACGAACCCGAGCGCCGCGAGGGGGTCGACCCGACCGACGCCGAGGGCCTCGAGGACGTCCAGTTCGAGAAGGATCTCGAGGAACCCGAGGCGGCGGAATAAACCGATCGCCCCTGCCGGTTTCTCAATCCTCCGCGACCCTCCGCGCCGCTTTTTTTTGTAACATCTCCGATCGTCCGTTCTCCGATCTCAATTGTAGTCCGCTCCCATGAAATCTGAGACGACCATCCTCCGGGGAGTCCGCACCCACAACCTCGACGACATCGACGTCGACATCCCCCAGGGTGCCTTCACCGCCGTCACCGGCGTCAGCGGCTCGGGCAAATCGAGCCTGGCGTTCGACACGATGTACGCCGAGGGCCAGCGCCGCTACACCGAGTCGCTGTCGACGTATGCCCGCCAGTTTCTGCGCCGCATGGAGCGGCCGCCCGTCGACGAGGTGCGCCACGTCGAGCCGAGCGTCGCCCTGAAGCAAAAAAACGAGATCAACAACGCCCGCTCGACCGTCGGCACCGTCACCGAAATCGACGACCATCTGCAGCTTTTGTACGCTCACATCGGCGAGACCTTCTGTCCGGACTGCGACCGCAAAGTCCGTCGCGATACGCCGACCGAGACGACCGACCGGCTGCGGGAGCTCGACGAGGGGACTCGCCTGATCGTCGTCTCCGAAGTCGACGGCGGCGAGGACGAACACCGGGGGGCGGTCCTCGAGCAGCTCGTCCAGGAGGGCTACCGGCGGCTTTATGTCGACGGTGAGACGATCGACGTCACCGAATCGGAGTTCGACGAGGTGATCGACCGGGAGACGTTTCCGGTGGTCGTCGACCGGCTGGTCGTCCGCGACGAGGACGATCTTCGGCTCTCGGAGGCCGTCGAGACGGGCTTTCAGCTCGGCAACGGCCAGCTCGCCGTCCACTTCCACGACGATCCCGACCGCGAGCCGCTGGTCTTCGACCGGCGCTTCCGGTGCAACGGCTGCGGCCGCCAGTTCGTCGAGCCGAAGCCGGTGCTTTTCAGCTTCAACGGCTCGCTCGGCGCCTGCGACGAGTGCTCCGGGTTCGGCAAGGTCATGGGGATCGACTACTCGAAGGTCATCCCCAACGGCGGGCTCTCGCTCGAGGAGGGGGCGATCGCGCCGTTCACCAACGGTGACAAATATCGGAACTACCAGAAGAAACTCCTGGCCGCCTGTCGTCGCGAAGGCATCCCGATCGGCGTCCCGTTCGACAGCCTCGACGACGAGCACCGCGAGTACGTCGTGGAGGGGGGCGTCGGGTGGCTCGGCCTGCGCGGCTTTTTCGACGAGTTGCGGCAGCAACGCCACAAGACCTACGTCCGGATCTTCCTGGCGCGCTACCGCGGCTACGACCGGTGTCCCGAATGCGACGGGACGCGGTTGACCGACGAGGCCCGCAACGTCAAAGTCGGCGGCCACGCCGTCAGCGACTTCTGGCAGATGCGCATCGAACAGGCTCGCCGGGCGTTCGACGAGCTGGAGCTGTCCGACGAGAAAAAAGAGCAGGTGAAGCCGCTGTTGGCCGAGATCCGCCACCGGCTCAGGTATCTCGACACGATCGGACTCGGCTACATGTCGCTCGGCCGCCAGTCGCGCACGCTCTCCGGCGGCGAAATGCAGCGCATCCACCTGACCGCCAGCCTCGGCCGGGCGCTCACCGACACGCTGTACGTGCTCGACGAGCCGACCTCCGGGATGCACGCCGTCGACACCAACCGCCTGCTCGAGGTCATCTACCACCTGCGCGATCTCGGCAACACGGTCGTCGTCGTCGAGCACGACCCCGAGATCATCGAGGGGGCCGACTACGTCGTCGAGCTGGGGCCGGGCGGGGGCGACCAGGGTGGCGACGTGCTGTATGCCGGCCCGATCGAGGAATTTCGCGAC
>CAZRLK010000289.1:0-3657 GCA_964600555.1 uncultured Bradymonadales bacterium | reverse complement strand
GCGCAACCCTCCAGAGTCGGTTGTGCCGTTCGTAGCCCCGGGTTTCAACCCGGGGGGACAACCCATCCCCGCACCCCCAACCTGGTCTCACCGGCCCAACGGGAATCGTTGACGTCGACGAAGATCGAAAACGTTGACGTCGACCAGACGTCGAGGGACCAGACGCTGCAAACAAAAAGCCGGAGGATGGCACGAGGCCATCCTCCGGCTTCGGTGACAACTGACCGACCGCGAGTGCCGATGTTGAGTACTGGGGTGAGAAACCCTTGGTTTACCAGGTGGGCACCGTATAACGGCCGTCGGCCTTCGCTCTTGGAACGCAAGAGGCATGACCTATCTCCGCCAGAGATGGTTCCCTATTGTTTAATTGTGGGGTTTCTTTTCTCCCGTCTCGCACGAACACCGCAGTCGGTCAGAACTCGGTGTCTCGTCTCCCACGTCCCCGATCATAACACTCGCGGGTGTGCAAACAAGTCCCAAGTAAACAACAACCGTCGGCGAGGCCGCCGACGCTCCCCACGATGGTGGGGGGCGAGGCTGGCGATACGGCGAATCCAAGATCGGAGTTCGGAGTTCGGAGGTCGGAGATTCAAGAGGTGAACGGCATGGACGCTCCCCACGATGTTGGGGGCGAGGGTCGGCGAGGCTGGCGATACGGCGAATCCAAGATCGGAGTTCGGAGTTCGGAGGTCGGAGATTCAAGAGGTGAACGGCATGGACGCTCCCCACGACGTTCGGGGCGAGGGTCGGCGCTCCGGCACGATGTTGGGGGCGAGGCCGGCGGCTACTTGCCGACGCAGAATTCGCTGAAGATGTTGCCGAGGATGTCTTCGGTCGAGACGTGGCCGACGATTTCGCCGAGGGCGTCGAGGGCCTCGCGCAGGTCGACGGCGACGAACTCGTGTTCCATCCCCTGGTCGATGGCGTTGCGGGCGCGCTCGAGGGCCTCGATGGCGTCGGTGACCTGCTCGAGATGCCGGGCGCGGCTCAGCAGGACGCCCTCGCCGGCGGTGAGCCGCTCGCCGACCCGCTCGATCGCGTCGGTCACCGCCTCGAGGCCCTCCGGGGGCTCGCGCTCGAAGGAGGTCGCGTGGACCTCGTCGAATTGCTCGAGGACCTCGCGGTCGGCCGCCGAGAGACCGTCGTCGAGGTCGACTTTGTTGAGCACGACGATCGCGGCGACCTCCTGGTCGGCCAGCTCGGCGAGTTCGGCGCGCTGCCGGTCGTCGAGCCCACGGCTGCGGTCGACGACCCAGAGGACGAGGTCGGCCTTTTGTTGCAGCTCGCGGCTGCGCTCGATGCCGATCGCCTCGATGTCGTCGGCCTCCTCGTCGTCGTCGCGCAGCCCGGCGGTGTCGATCACGCGCAGGGCGACGCCGCCGAGCCGAAGCTCCTCCTCGAGAAAATCGCGGGTCGTCCCGGCCACCGGCGTCACGATCGCCCGGTCGGTGCCGTGCAGCCCGTTGAACAGCGTCGATTTGCCGGCGTTCGTCCGCCCCAGGATCACGACGCGGATCCCCTCGCGCTGGCGGCGCCCCCGGTCGAACTGGGCTTCGAGCCGGCGCAGCGTCTCGAGGGCCGCGTCGAGGCGCTCGAAGATCTCGTCGCTCTCGATCTGGTAGACGTGCTCTTCGTGGCTGAAATCGATCGCGGCTTCGACCAGCGTCAACGCTTCGCTGACGCGCTCGCGCTGGGTCTCGATCTCGTCGCCGAGCCGCCCCTCGAGGTGGTCGAGGGCCATCTGGTGGGCCTTCTCGCTGGTCGCCTCGACCAGGTCGGCGACGGCCTCGGCCTGGGTGAGATCGATGCGGCCGTTGAGAAAGGCACGCTGCGTGAACTCGCCCGGCTGTGCCGCCCGGGCGCCCGCCGCGATCGTCGCGTCGAGGACGCGGCGCAAAATGATCGGGCCGCCGTGGCACTGAAACTCGACGACGTCCTCGCCGGTGTAGGTTTCCGGGCCGCGCATCAGGACGGCGAGCGATTCGTCGATCAGCTCGCCATCCAGATCGCGGATGCGGGAGAGACGCAACTTGTGGCTGGGATGCTCGTCGGGCCAGTCCGGGACCAGCTCGCCGAGGATGCGTTCGGCTTCGGAGCCGCTGGTGCGGACGATGCCGACCCCTCCCCGGCCGGCCGGCGTCGCGATCGCGGAGATCGTGTCCGACGCGGAGGCCATGCTCATCCGGTCGGTTCGATGCGCAGTCGCCGAAAGATCCCGTCGCCGACGCTCTCGGTGTCGACGCCGTCGTGATCGCGGAGCTGGCGGTGGATGATGCGCCGCTCGGTGCTGTTGAGCCCGGAGACGGTGACGGTCTTGTGCAGCTCGACGGCGCGGTCGGCCATCTCGGCGGCGACGCGCTGGAGCATCTCCTTGCGTTCGGCGCGGCGGCCGTCGACGTCGACGTACAGGTCGCGGGCCGTGTCGTCCTCGGAGAAGACCGACTGCATCAGCGTCTCGATCCCCTCGATCGCCTTGGGGCCGAGCTTGCCGGCGCCGAGCAGCCGGGCGGCGTCGGCGCCGCGAATGTCGACGTGCGGATCGCCGTCCTCGTCGGTGACCTCGGCCTCGGCCTCGAAGTTCATCCGCTCGAACAGCCCGGCGAGCCACTCGGCACCCTGCCCGGAGAGGTCGGTGAATTCGGGGACGGTCAGCTCGGGTTCGTACTCGGGCTCGTCGTCCTGCTCGTCGTCCTGCTCGTCGGCGGCCTCCCGCTCGTCGTCCGGCTCGTCGGCGGCCTCTCGCTCGTCGTCCGGCTCGTCGGCGGCCTGTTCGTCGGTCTCGTCTTCCGGCTGATCGGCCGCTTCGTCGCCGGGGGCCTGCTCGTCGGCCTCCTCGGCGTCGGCAGCCTGCTCGTCGGCGTCGTCGCCCGCCTCGGAGGCCTCCTCCTCCGTCTCCGGGGCGCTCTCGTCGGCCTCGGGTGACTCGTCGAGGGTCTCGGCGGCCGCCGGATCCTCCTCGTCGCCCTCCTCCGGTTCGATCTTCTGGGGCTGATTCGGGGCCGGCGGCGACAGTTCGTTTTCGTCGCCGTCCTCGCCCGCCGCATCCGCCGCGACCGCCGCCGCCGACCCTTCGGTCGACTCGTCGGCCTGCCGGTGGTTGTCTTCGTCGTCGGTTTGGTTCGGTCCGTTACTGCTCATGAGCTACAACCCGTGGTTACTCGATGTCCGAGGGCCGGTCCCGGTGGGGACCCACCCGTCACGATTGGCTGTCGTCGTCTGATGCGCCGAATGAAAATCCGCGAATGTAAAACTGCTGGCCGAGCCCGATCGCCAGGTTCGTCGAGTAGTACAACACCAGCCCGGAGGGCAAAAACAGCATGAATGCGGTGAACATCACCGGCATCACTTTGCTCATGACCTTCGCCTGGGTGTTGCCCGTCGCCCCGCTCATCATGCTCTGCTGGACGAACATCACCACGCCCATCGCGACCGGGAGCACGTAAAACGGGTCCGGCTCGGCGAGGTTCGTATACCACAGCGCGAAATCGGCGTGATACAGGTCGACCGAATAATAGATCATGATGTACAGCCCGTACAAAATCGGCATCTGCAACAGCATCGGCAGACACCCGCCCATCGGGCTGACGTCGTTTTCGCGGAAAAGCTTCATCGTCTCTTCGGTCATCCGCTGGCGATCGTCCTCGTATTTGTCGCGGA
>CAZRLK010000288.1:0-3671 GCA_964600555.1 uncultured Bradymonadales bacterium | reverse complement strand
GGCGTCGAGATCTCGGGTTTGCCCCGGGCGCCGGTCCGCCACTCGTGGCGGTGGTCGTAGCGGGTCTCGCCGTTGTCGCTGGGGCCGACCGTCGCCCAGCCGAGGTGGTCGTGGGGGTTGATCAGCGAGGGGCTGACCACGCCCTCCGGGCAGGTCACCGTCGTCGGTTCGGTCTCGCCGGTCTCGGAGGCGCAATCGCAGCCGGTGCACTCGATGCTGGCCTGCTCGCCGCTGCGGTCGACCAGAACGCGGCCGTTGTCGTAGACGGTCGATTCGGTCAGCACGTCGCCGCGCAGCATCACGAGGTCGGGATCACCCTGCTCGACCTGGCAGAGCTGGTCGGAGGGCGGGGCGGGAAGCGAGCCGCACTCCTGGCGGTCGGGATCCGGGTCGCCGCCGTCGGGCATGCCGCCGTCGTCCGGTGCGGCGTCGCCCCCGGCGTCGTCGAGGCCGGCATCCCCGTCGTCGGTATCCGGCCGGGTATCGGGGCCGGCGTCCGCCGCCGCGTCGGCCTCCCCGCCGTTGGAGTCGTCGGGCGTATCCTCGCCGGCACATCCGGCGAGGGCCAACAAAACGCTCAAACAAACGATGCGTGCTGCATTGCGTAGCGTCATCATCGATCCATCGTCTTCAGGAGCCAATCGTCTGCAGAAGCCAAAAACGGCCGTGCCATTCAAGTGATCGTAAATTCCACCCGCACTCGGGGAGCGACCCGATAGCGATCGTCGGGCGAGGCCGACTGGCGCCGCCCCTCGCTGTCGGACGCCCGGATTGTTACCACGTGATCGCCCGAAGTGACATCCTCGAATGTCCGCGCCCAGACTGTCCAGACGTTGGGCGGCGGCCAGCGTTGTTCGCCGTCGAGGGCCTCGTCGAACGCCTCGCGGAACGCCTCGCGGATCGTCGAGCGGGCGTCGCGGCGCTCGAGGATCTCGACCGGCTGAAAGTCGCCGTCGTCGAGCGCAATCTCGACCTGTTCGATCGCGGCGTCGCCGGCGAAGCTGGTCCCGGCGACGGTGATCTCGGGCCCTTCAATCTCCTGGCGGGGAGCAGCGGGGCGCGAGACGGTCGTCGTCAGCGCGAACTTCGCCGGGTCGTCGATCATCGGCTGGGCGTCGTCGGCGGCGAAGCGTTCGGTCTCGTAGGTGCCGAAAAAGGCGTCGTCTTCGGTGGCGACGAGCCGGGTCAGCCACTTCATGTTCTTGTAGCCCCACATCTCCGGGACGACCAGCCGGACCGGGCCGCCGCGCAGGCGGGGCATCGGCTCGCCGTTCAGCTCGTAGGCGAGAATCACCGGCGGGGGTTCGGGGCCGGTCTCGAGGGCGCGATCGAACGAGATGTTGCCCTCGAAGCCGTCGGCGCCGAAGGTCCGCAGCTTGGCCGGTTCGCCGGAGATCTCGTAGCGGTCGAGCAGATGGTGGACGGGGACGCCCTTGAAGATACCGGTCGAGACGAGGCTGTCGAACAGGGTGCCGATCTGGCGTCCGAAGATACACCGCATCGTCTTGATGTAGGTCGCCGTCCGGCCGGCGTCGGCCATCTCTTGCAGGTCCGGAAAGCCGATCTCGTCGAGCCGGTCGCCGTCGTCGTGTAGCTGCAGCGACCACTCCTCGCGCGAGATGTCCGGGGCGTCGTCCTTGGCCGTCCCGTTGCCGCTCTGCCAGTACCAGACGCCGTCCTCGGCCGGCGTGATGAAATCGGCCATCTCGCCGGCGACCTTCGAGGTCACCTCGATGTGCTCGCAGCCCGGCAGGATGCGCACCCCCATCAAGCCGAGCGTCCCGGCCCCGAGCTGGTACAGAAAGTCACGGCGTGTCGGCATCGGCGATGGCACGGATCAGAGGGTCTGGTCGACGGCGACGCCGACCGTGAAATCGTGGCTCTGGACGGCGTTGACGCCGGCGACGGTGTACAGGTAGTCGGCGTTGATCTGGAAGCACTCGGCGATGGTGACGATGATGCTCGGGCCGAGCTTGGTGTACGACTGGGTCAGCGGCGAGAGCGAAAAGGCGTCGAGTGCCAGGGGATCGCCGAGGCCGGCGACGCCGTCGACGACGCCCCGGAGGGTCAGCCAGTCGAGCGGGTGGACGCCGATCTCGGCGAGGTACGGGATTTCGGGCGGGTAGTCGACGCGCTCGTCACTTCGAGACCGCCTCGCTCCCCGGGCCCGAAAGCCCGCCTCGGCCGAGGCGTACATCGGGAACGGATGGAAGCTCTTGCCGACCAGCAGGCGCCCCTCGTACATCGGCACGCCGAGCCCGAGCGTCGGCGCCGTCGCCGCCGCCGGGTCGGGAGTGTAGCCGGTCGGAGTGGTCACGGTCGCGCCGACGGCGGCGACGAGCGGCCGGTCGAGAAACTGGTATTTGAGGCCGGTGCGCACGTCGCCGACCCCGGTCGTCCGGATCTCGACGAGGTTGCTTTCGACGACGGCCGATTGAAAGGCCGTCGACATCGTCACCGTCAGATTCGGCAACAGACCGAATTCCGTGTACAGCAGTGCGCCATACGAGTCGAACCGTCCCGGTTCGTCTTCGCTCAATAGCCGGAAGGTCTCCCCGGATTCCTTGTACTGCTGGGTGGCGAACGAGTAGGCGCCGGAGAGCTTCGTGTACAGGCCCTTGTCCTCCTGGGCCCAGGCGCCGGCTCGGGCCGGTGTCGGGATCAGCAACCATGCGCCGACCGCCAGACACACCACGAGCGCATCGAACGCAGGGGGCAGGGCGTCGACGAGACGGCTCACACGTGGCTCGGCTTGCAGGATTGAACGTCCTCGAGAGTTCGCGCCGCCAGTATAGTGGATCCCGAGGGGAGAATCAGCCGCGAGCGGGGCGCCCCTCCTCGAAGCTCCCTGTCAGGCCTCGACTCGTCGGGTCAGAAAAATATCCGAAGCGACCCGCCCCAGTCGATGAACAGGGACTGGTACAACCCGAAATCGAAGCCGGGACGGATGTCGATCGCGATCTCGAGGGGGAACTCGCGAAACTGCCAGCCGAGGTCGAACACCCCGTGGATGCCGGCGCCGGCATAGCCGCCGTGATAGCGGCCGAAGGTGTTGATGCTGTACAAAAAGGCTCCGCCGCCACCGCCGGCGAACAGGCGACCGACGTCTTCTTCGACCAGGTTCGCAAACTCGTACATGTACTCCCCGGAGAGCGAGATGCCGCAGGAGTTGCATCCGTAAGCGTACCAGTCTCCGAAACTGCCGATATACGCCTGGATGGCGCTCTGTCGGTCGAGGTAGAATTTCCCGGTAATCCCGGAGGTCAGGGTGCCGCGACCGAGGCCGAGGCCGATGTTTTTGCCGCTGCCGATCTGGCCGGACGACTGGGCGGCGCCGACGGCGGGCACGAGGACGAGCAGGGCGAAACACGAAGCGACGAGTGCAACCAGGAGTGGACGTTTAGAGCGATACATCTTTGTCCTTCAGTATAGAGTACTGCTGTAGAAGAACCGTTCTGACCTCCGTTCTAGTTGATAATCGTTCGCGCGCCAAGCCCAGCTCGCCCGGAGGCGAAGTGGGTGAGCGGCGCTTCCCGGGGAGCGCCGGTCGACCCGGCGGTCGGGAGTCAGAAATAGTATCGGATAGCGCCCCCGCCGTCGATGTCGAAATAAAGGTCGTCGCGGAAGGCCGTGTCGCCGAAGCCGATCAGCGGTCGGATGTCGAGCACGAG
>CAZRLK010000287.1:0-3815 GCA_964600555.1 uncultured Bradymonadales bacterium | reverse complement strand
GCGTATTGAGCAGGTGTCTGTGGCTCGGACTCGTCGTTGCCCTCGCCGCCGCCGGTCTCTCGGTCGGGTGTCTGCCGATCTGGGAGGCGAGGGAGATGCAGGACCGGATCGACGCGCTGGAGTCCGAGCAGAAGACGACCGAAGAGCGGCTCGAGGAGGAGAAAAAGGAGCTCGAGCAGATGATCGCCGAGTCGCGCTCCGACGTCGAGGAGTTACGCGAGGTGCTCAAGGAGGCGAAAAAGGTCCTGCAGCGCAACAACGCCGATCTCGGCGCGGAGATGCAGGAGACGCGCCAGGAGATCCAGAAGCTGCGCGGCAAGATCCAGGAGACCCAGTTTCGCATCCAGAAGATCGACCAGGAATTGCAGGTGTTCAAGGAGGACGTCGAGCTTCGCTTCAGCAGTGACAGTCTCGACGAGGAGTTGCCCGAAGAGGCCGACGAGCTGTTCGACTTCGGCCAGGAGAAGTTCGACGAGGGGGACTGGATGGCGGCGCGGCAGGCGTACGAGGAGTTTCTCGAGCGCCACGGCAAGGACGATCGGGTGGCTCGCGTGCAAATGAAACTCGCCGAGATTCACTTCGAGCAGGGAGAGTGGGTCAGCGGGATCGTCGACTACCGCAAGATTCTGGAGAACTACCCGGATTCGGAGTATCGCGGGGAGGCGACCTACCGGATCGGAGTGGGATTCGTGCGCCTCGACAAATGCGAGCAGGCGAAGCCGTTTTTCGAGACGGTCGACTCCGAGCACCCGGGCACGGAATTTGCCAGGAAGGCGACCGACAAGCTCCGGGCGATCAAAAACGACGAGGCGTGTCGGTGAAGGCGAGCCGCCGCGTCACGAGGCCACTCCGGCCTCTTCGATGACCTCCTGAAGATCCTCGTAGCCCATTTCGACTTCGTCGCGGGGGAGATTGCCCTCTTCGAGGCGTTCGTCGGCCTGTTTGCGGCAGTGCTCGTAGAAGGCCCGGCCGCGCTCGAGGATGTCGGGGTCGGCGCCGGCGACGTCGATCGCCTTCCAGAGGCAATCCTCGGCGTCGGCGAAGCGTCGGAGTTGTTCGTAGTACGAGATCAGATTGATCTGGCTGACGACGTACAGGTGCAGTGCTTTTTCGCCGACGTGGTGGTAGGTGCGCTCGGAGAGGTCCTCGGCGCGGCGGCCCCACTCGAGAGCCCGTTCGTGGTGGTCGCTTTCGAACAGGCGAACGCTCAACTGCTGGCAGATGCGGGCGGCCTGGCCGAGGGCGTTCGGGTTGCCGCGTTCGGCGAGTGACTCGGCCAGCTCGACGGCCCGCTCGGCGGTGGCGGCCGCCTCGTCGAACTGATCGGTGAAGCTCTCGACGCCGGTCTTGTTCTGGTACACGGCGATCGTCAGCGAGTCGGCCCCCTCGGCCCCCGCCTCGCGCAGCTGGTCGGCGAGCCGGAGGGCGCGGTCGGTCGCCCGACGGGCCTCGTCGTAGTCGTCGTCGATCAAGGCGACCTGACCGACGTTGAGGTGCACGGCGGCGGCGGTCGTCTTGAAATCATCGTCGCCGAGTTCCTCGAGGTCGTCGAGCAGCTCGGCGGCGCGGCCGTGCAGGTTCCGGGCCTCGTCGAGTTGTTCGCGCCGCTGGGCGAACAGCCCCCGGTCGTTGAGCGCACGGACCTCGAGGCGGTTCCGTCGTTCACTCGGCCCCTCGACGTCGGCCATCTCGAGGATGACGAGGGCCTCGTCGACGGCGGCGTCGGCGCTGTCGAGATCTCCCTGCTGGAAGGCCTGCTGGCCCTCGCTTATCAGCTCGCGCGCGGTATCCAGTTGCCGCTGCTGCCAGTCGATCTCGTCATTCATGGCTCACTCGTCGGAATCGGGGGAACACGGTTCGGGGATCGTCCCGGCGCTCGGATCGCAGGCGGGGAGTTCGTCGATTGCAAAGTCGTCGCCGAGGGTGAACGGCTCCGAGGAGACGGTGCGGTCGGTCCCTTCGACGCGCAGATGCACGACATAGGCCTGGTCGAGTTGCGTCTCGACGCAGCTCTCGGCGTCGACGCGGCCACAGCCGACGTTCCAGGAGAGTCGATGGGCGACGTCCTCGCCGCCCGGGGCGGTCGGCAGGCGGCGGCGTCCATCGCCCCCGGCGCCGGCGACGGGGGTCGGGCAGTCGACGCCGGGTTCCTGGTCGTCTTCGGGGCAGACGCCGACCTCGACGGCCAGGTCGTCGCCCTCGCGGTCGAACAGGGTGTAGTCGACCAGAAGCGACGAGTCCTCGAAGGAGACCGGCCCGACCGACGTGATCCGGCCCGGGTGGTTGTATTGTTCGACGTCGCCGGGGCCGCAGGCGGCGGCTCCGAGGCCGACCGCCAAGAGCGCGACGACGAGCGAGGGCGTGTCCGAACATGGGCTACACAGCATGGGAAATCCGCTCAGATCTCGGCGAGTTCGTCGATGATCGCTTCGTGCAGGTGGGCGTTGGTCGCGAGGATCGAGGACTGGCGTCCGTCGTAAGGGGCGCCGGCGGTGTCGGTGACCCGGCCGCCGGCCTCGGCGACGATCAGGTAGCCGGCGGCGGTATCCCAGGGGTTGAGATGAAACTCCCAGAAGCCGTCGAGGCGTCCTGCCGCGACGTAGGCCAGATCGAGGGCGGCGGATCCGAGCCGGCGGACGCCGCGCGAGGCGCGGGTCAGTCGGGCGAACTCGAGGACGTTGTCCGTCTCGGCCTCGTCGAGCGACCGGGGAAAGCCCGTCACGAGGAGTGCCTCCTCGAGGGCCGCGACTTCGCTGACCTCGAGCGGGGCGCCATCGAGGGTGGCGCCGTGGCCGCGCCGGGCGCTGAAGAGCTCGTCGCGGCGGGGATCGTAGATGACGCCGACGACGGATTCTTCCTCGACCTGCAGCGCGATCGAGGTGCAAAACATCGGGAGGCCGCGCGAGAAATTCAGCGTCCCGTCGATCGGGTCGACGTACCAGGTGCGTCGACCGGTCTCGCCGCCGTGGGCGGTCTCCAGCTCCTCGCCGACGACGGTGTCGTCCGGAAAGGCCTCTCGCAGCTCCTCCTGGAGGAACGTCTCGACCCCGATGTCGATGTCGGTCACCGGGTCGTTGGTCGCCTTGTAGTCGACCGAAAAGCCGGTGCGGCGCTCCCTGGCCATCTGTCGGCCGGCCCGACGGGCCAGCGACTCGGCGACGCGCAGTTCGGTGAGAAATTCGGTCATCGGCCACTCCGGGGGATTCGATCGACTCGACGTTTGGTTAGCTGCCGGCGAGGCGAGGCGTCAACCGTTCGGCAGGTCGTCGAGCAAACTAAACACCTGCGAGCCGGGGACATGCGGTCAGGGGGGAGGCAAGATTGCCTCGTGGAAGCGGATGCGCAGAGGATTGATGCGATCGTTGTTGCGGTCGGGATAAACGCGGTTGGTCAGCAGGACGGCGACAAGCCCGCGGGAGCGTTCGATCCAGATCGAGGTGCCGGTAAAGCCGAGATGGCCGACGGTCTCCCCGGCGCGGAAGCCGCGGCCGGCGGTACTCGCTTCTCCGCTCGGGGTATCCCAGCCGAGCCGGTGGTGGCCGGTTCCGCCGCCGGAGCGATCCGACCAGGCGTACTGGAGGGTGTCGCGGGCGACGAGGGCATCGTCGCCGGCCTCGCCGCGGTCGACGTCGACGAGGTGGGCGCCGAAGGCGGCGAGGTCTCGAGCCGTGCTGAACACCCCGGCGTGGCCGGCGACTCCCCCGAAGGCGGCGGCGTTGCGGTCGTGGACACGGCCGGCGTCGACCGCCCGCCCCAGCGCGTCGGCGGCGGCGGCGGCGGCGGCCGCGCCCGGCGGGGGGGGGGCGGCGGGGGGG
>CAZRLK010000286.1:0-3843 GCA_964600555.1 uncultured Bradymonadales bacterium | reverse complement strand
GATGTTCTCGCCGACGACGATCGCATCGTCGACGACGATCCCGAGGGCGACCAGAAAACCGAACATCGAGATCATGTTCAGCGAGACGCCGACCATCGGCAAAAACAACACCCCGCCGACGAACGAGATGGTCATCCCCATCATCACCCAAAACGCCAGGGTCAGCTCCAGAAACAGCGCCAGGATGCCGAGCACGATCAAGACCGCCAGGCCGGCGTTTTCCATCAGCAGCGACAGCCGGGCGTCGTAGTCGTCGGCGGCGCTGCTGTCGATGCGCATCTCGACGGCCTCCGGGAGGGTCGGCTCGAAATCCTCCATCACCCCTCGGACCGCCGTCGAGATGTCGAGCGGCGACTGCTCGCCGATCCGATAGATCGCGATCTCGATCGAGTTGTGGCCGTTGAACTTCGAGTGAAAGCCGGTCTCCTCGAAGCCGTCCTCGATCTCGGCCAGATCGCCCAGGGTGACCGTCGAGCCCGACTCGGAGGTGACAATCGGGATGGTTGCAAACTCCTCGGCCCACTGCTTGCGCTCTTTCATCCGCAACAAGATCTCACCGGAGTGCGACTGGACGTCGCCGGCGGGGATGTCCTGGCTCGACTCGCCGACGATCTCGGCGACCTCGTCGAGCGTCAGGTCGTATTTGCGGAGACGTTCGGCGGGAAACTCGACGTGGGTGACGTACTCGGGGACATGGTCGAGCTCGACCTGCGTGATCTCGGGGTCGTTGAGGAGCTGATCGCGCAACCGCTCGCCGAGCTGGCGGAGCGTCCAGGAGTCGACCTCGCCGTACAGTCCCAGTTCCATGACGTCGCGCTGGCGGGTCTGCATCCGCACTTCGGGCTGTTCGACGGCGTCGGGAAAGGTGCGGATACGGCTGACGGCCTGGTCGATCTCCTGGTAGGCGGTCCGCCGGTCGGCCCCGGCGACCAGCTCGATCGAGACCCGCCCCGATCCCTCGCGGGCCCTCGAGCGGATCTCTTTGATGCCCCGGACGCTGCGGACCGACTCCTCGATCGGCAGCAAGATCCCGGATTCGACCTCGGCGGGGGCGGCGCCCGGGTAGGTGACACTGACCTCGACGACGTCGAGCAAAAATCGGGGTTCGACCTCCTTTTGCATGAAGGTCGCCGTCCAGACGCCCCCGGCCAAAAGCAGCAACATCAGCAGGTTCGCCGCGATCGGATGCGAGGCCATCCAGGCGATCGGACCCCCCCGCTGGTCGTCCGCCCGGCCCGGCTGTCTCCCGCGATCACTCACCGGACGCCCCCTCCCCCGAATCGCCGACTCGAAGCGCCGCCCCCTCGGTCACCGTCGAGATGTTCGTGGTGACGACCCGGTCGCCGTCGTCGAGCCCCTCGGTGACGTAAGCGTGATCGTCGTCCCAGACCTCGATCTCGGCGTCGACGATCCGCAGCTCGCCATCTTCCATCACCCAGACGGTGTCGTCTTTGCGGACGTGGTCGCGATCGAGCCGGACGACGTCCGCGAGCTTTTTGCCGTCGATGGCGACCTCGACGAATTCGCCGACCACGAGCGCCGGTTTGTCGTCGCCGTCGCGAGCCAGGGGATCGGGGATCTCGGCCAGAAGGCGGGCCATGCGGGTGTCGTCGTCGAGCACGCCGACGCGCCGAGCGAGGCGGCCGGTGCGGTGGGTGTCGGCGGGCCAGGCCTGTTCGTTGCGGATCCGGACCTCGGAGCCGTCGCCCCCTTCGCCGGCGACCGAGACCCAGCGCAGCTTCGAGAGGGGCAGCTCGACGCCGACCCAGTAGCTGTCGAGGCCGACCAGCCGGGCGACGCTCTCACCGGAGGAGACCTGAGAGCCGACATTGGCGTCGCGGCGGACGACGTGCGCATCAAATGGCGCTTCGACGGAGGTGCGGCGAAGCTGGAGCCTGGCCTGCTCGACCGCCGCCCGGGCCGCCTCGACCTGCTCTTTCGCCGCCTCGAGCTGCGGTTCGTGCAGGACCCGGGCCTTCTTGTCGGGCGGGAGTTCCTCGTCGAAGCGCTCGTATTCCTGTTCGGCCGACTGGTGTTGGCCGCGAGCCTCGGCGAGTGCGGACTGGGCCTGACGCAGTTCGCTGCGGCGCTGAGCGAGCGCGTGGCGGAAATCCTCGCGCTCGATCTGGAGCAACCTCTCGCCCTGCTCGACGTACCCGCCGGGGGTGAACTCCTCGCCGCGGGAGACGACCCGGCCGTCGACCTGCGGGCGAAGCTCGACGTCGCGTTTCGGCTCGACGGTTCCCTGGGCGACCAGCTTCGGGCGGTGATCCGTGCGCTCGACCTCGACGACGTCGACGAGCATCGCCGTCTTCTTGGTCGCCCCGTCCCGCTTGGCGGTCGGTTCCGTCGAGAAGGTCACGGCCACCAGACCGCCGGCAATCAGCAAAATGACCACCGAAATGGCGGCCGACATCTGCCAGCTCGCCGACGGTTTGTCGTCTTGTGAGGATGAATCAGCCACGGAGTCACTCGGTGTTCGGGAACGGTCGACCGCTCGAACGCCCGCCGAGGGGACGGCAGTGGGCCGAGCGGGGGACGCCGTCTGGTCGGGGACAAGAACTCGATTCGGGCGCCGGAAGATTCCGAGCCGGTGCGAAACTGGCACGAAACCGGACCGCACCCGGCGGGCTTTACGGCGCGTTAGTCCCCGCAGATGCCACGTATTTGTAGTGGCTGGCGGCGAGGGGCGTCAATCGCTCGGGGTCGTGCGGCCGCCGGTGCTCACGCCAGCAGCTCGTCGAGGAACCGACCGGTCACACTCTCGTCGACGTCGGCGACCTCGCGGGGCGTGCCGGTGGCGACGACCCGGCCGCCGCGGGGCCCGGCGCCGGGGCCGAGGTCGACGACGTGGTCACAGCGGGCGATGAAGTCGATGTCGTGCTCGATCACGACGACGGTGTGGCCGAGGTCGACGAGTTTGCGCAGCGCCGAGACGAGCGTCTCGATGTCGAACAGGTGCAGGCCGACGGTCGGCTCGTCGAAGATGAACAAGATCGGCTCGTCGTCGCCCCGTTTGCGCCCCTCGGCGATGTAGCTGGCGAGCTTGAGGCGCTGCGCCTCGCCGCCCGACAGCGTCGCGGTGGTCTGGCCAACCGACAGGTACCCGAGCCCGACGTCGCGCAGCGGCTCGAGCTTGCGGGAGACCGAGTCGTATTCGTCGAAAAACTCGATCGCTTCGTCGACGGTCATCTCGAAGACGTCCGCGACGTTTTTGCCCCGGTAGGTCGCCGACAGGACCTGGCTGTTGAAGCGCTTCCCGTCGCACTCCTCGCAGGGGACCTCGATGTCGGCCAAAAAGTGCATCTCGACGGTCTTCGTGCCGGTACCCTCGCAGTGCTCGCAGCGGCCGCCCGGGGTGTTGAAGCTGAAATCGCCCATCGACAGGCCGGCGAGTTTCGCCTGGCGCGTCTTCGAGAAGAGCCGGCGCACGCCGTCGTACGCCCCGCTGTAGGTGAGGCAATTCGAGCGGGTCGATCGGCCGAGCGCCGACTGGTCCATCAATACGACCTCGTCGAAGCCCTCCAGGCCCCGAAGCTCCCGGACGGCGCCCGCCTCGACGCCCCCCTCGCCGGTCTGTTGCTTCCAGCCGTTGAACAGGACGCGCTCGCAGAGGGTCGACTTGCCGGAGCCGCTGACGCCGGTGACGACCGAGAGGCGATTTTTCGGCAGCGCAACCTCGATGTCGTCGAGGTTGAACTCGTTGGCGCCGACGATCTCGACGTGGCCCTCGGGCGCATCGGGGCTCGGCGAGGGGTCGAGCCCGCGGCGCTCGGCCAACGCGCGGCTGGTGAGCGTGTCGCCGTCGTCGAACTCGTCGATCGGCCCGGCGAACAGCACCTC
>CAZRLK010000285.1:0-3914 GCA_964600555.1 uncultured Bradymonadales bacterium | reverse complement strand
GTCCGATGCCGTCCGATGGTCCGATGCCGTCCGATGGTCCGATTGTCCGACCCTCTGCTCGTCCGATGGTCCGATGCCGTCCGATGGTCCGATGCCGTCCGATGGTCCGATTGTCCGACCCTCCGATGGTCCGATGCCGTCCGATTGTCCGACCGTCGGATTGTCCGGTGGTCCGACCGTCCGATGGTCCGATGTTGACTCAAAACGCCTGGATGCTCTCGTCCCACAGATAGTTCAGCCCGATCGTAAATTCCGTGTTGCGTCCGAATTCCCCGACCGTCGCCGTCCGGTACATGAACATTGAAAACGTCGAGGTGACGTTCAGCTGGTCGAACACCGAGTAAAACACCCGGCTGGTGGTCCGAAGCTCGTGGATGCGGTCGGTGTAGGGGTTGTTGAAAAAGTACTCGAATTCGCTCTCGAAGCGGATCGGCCGGTCGATGATCTCGACCAGATCGAGCCGGTCCAGCGAGTAGCCGGCCGTCACCCCGTAGACGGTCTCGGCGGTCGGATTGTTGAGATCCCGGCGAAGGTCGAGGCCGACCCGCAACTCGAAGGGGTCGAACAGCTGGAAGGTGCTCCCCACAATGCCCGTCATCTCGACCTTGTGCCAGTCGCGCTGGTCGGGCCGGTCGAACTCGGTCTCGGCCTGCAGTTCGCCGGTCGGCATCGGGACCCACCAGCTGCCGCCGAGCCGGGAGCGAAACCCGGCGTACTTGTACCGAGAGATGGCCCGGATCAGGTCGCGCGTCTCCTGGAAGCCGTCCCGGTCGTCGTTGTCGAACCGGGAGGTCGCGTACTGCAGCAACAAACTGTGGTCGAGGCCGTGGTTGAGGCTGTCGGCGTTGGCCTGAAAGCTCCCCTCGAGGTTGATCTGGGCGGTCGACTGGACGTTCAACTGCGACTGGTCGTAGGCCGGTCCGCCGCCGGCCTGCGGGCTGGTGACGGCGACCTGGTTGTACGAGAGGTTCGTCGAGCCGACGAGATCCCACAGCAGGCGCCGGTGCAGATCCGGAAAGTTCCCGGCCGGCGACAGGCGATCGTCGATCGAGCCGCGCCGGGCGAATTCCCCGGTTTCGACGAAGTGGGCGACGACGTCGGCGATCGCCGGCGGCTCGCCCGACCAGCCCGGCTCGTAGGTGCGGCGCTTTTCGATCGCGGAGGGGGCCAGAATCCCGTCGCCTCCATCGGCGACGTACTGGTTGGTGGCGACGGTGTAGATGCGATCCGAGCGGATCGAGCGGCCGTTGACCCTCGGTTCTCCGTCGGCGTTTGTGGTCAGGCCGGTCGCCACCGCCTGGCCGCCGAGATCGTCGGCCAGGCGCTCGAGTTCCGCCCCCCGCACTCGCACCAGCACCAGCGGGTTGTGGTACGGCAAAATCGTGTACACGTCCGCCTGGGTGAGGTGATTGCGGATCGGAAAGTTGCCGGCCTGCAAAAACGCCCCTTCGTTGGCCAGGGCGACCTCCGCTTCGACGCTGAAACGCATCACGTTGAGGACGAATCGCTGGAGGGCCTCGTAGTCGAAGGCGCGCTCGAGGGGAGCGTTTTTGCGAATCGAGCGCCCCCATTCTCGACACAACTTCCGGCTGGCACTCCACAAAAGCTCGGCGGTCGTCGGGTCGACCGGCCCCGAGGAGGTGTCGACGTGGGTGGTCTCGACGTCCCGGATGGCCCAGCGTTTACTCCCGTCCGAGACGGTGTGTTCGAGCTGCAGTTCGGTCAGCGAGGCGTGGTTGGGGCTTCGGCCGGTCGGGAGGATGTAGGTCCCCGTCTCGGGGGTACGCACGTAGCCGCTGTCGGCGGCGGTTTGCGGGGGGGAGAAATCGCCGAGCTGCTTGTTGGTGAACATCGCGTCGATTCCGTCGAGCCGGCGGGCCGTCTCGACCAGCGAGTCGACGTCGGTCGAGGAGGCGGCGTGAAACTGCACGAAGACCAGATCCGGGTCGACCCGTCTGCGATACTCCGGCAGCTCGCGGTTGAGCATTTCGGTCGGATCGAGCAACTCCAGGCCGCTCAGCCGCGAGAGTGCGATGCTCGACTGGATGGCCGGGTCGAGTACGGAGACGAGCAGGATGCGGACCCCCTGCCGCTCGACGACCTGGTACGGCTCGCCCTGCTCGTGGGTGCCGAGCAGATCGCACAGCGCCTCGGCCCCTCCTTCCGGCGTGCAGGTGATGTTCGCCCCCCGCAGCGGGAGGTCGGTCCTCTGCACGCCCTCGACGAAGTTCAAAAGCTCCGAGCGACTCATCCCCATCTCCTGGTTGCCGACGGTCACCGAGGCGAACGGAATGCGCTCGAGGATCTGCGCCAGGCTCGTGCCCCCCTCCTCGCCGCTCTGCAGCAGAAACCGTCCCAGCGGCCCCGGAAAGACCGCATCGCCGAGGTGCAGCGCCAGCGGCTCGAAGGTCGACGTCTGCTCGGCGGCCCGTTCGGCGAACCGGCGAAAATAGCCGCTCTGGCGGGCGAAGGCCATCTGGTCGGTCGTCAATATCGGCGACTGCCGGCATCGCGGACGCGCAAACGCCCCGTCGGTATCGCCGGTCCCGTACACCGCCAGCCTCTTCGGGCCGGGCGTCGGTTCGGCGGCCGCCGCTTCGGAAGCCGAGATCGTCGCCGCGACCAGCACGACCGCGAGTGTCAGCCATGCCGGCGCGGCCCGCCCCGACCACCGGCGCGAGCCTCTCGCTCCCCCCGTCGGATACGGCACGGAACTTCGCGTATATCGGATCCGTCAGCCTCCGTCAGCCACCCGTCGGATCGGGGGTGGGCTCGGCGTCCATCTCGAACAGCTCGACCGTGCGGTACGGGTACGGAATCTCGATGCCCGCCTCGTCGAGCGCCTCCTTGACCCGGGTCGCGACCTCGTTTCGGGCGGCCACGACGTTGCTCTTGCGCGAGTCGGTCCAGAAGCGCACGTCGAAATCGATCGAGCTGTCGCCGTGGCCGGTCACCAGCACCTGCGGGGCCGGCTCCTCGAGGATCGTCTCGCACCCCTGCAGTACCTCCTCGATCGTCTCGCGGCCCCGTTCGATGTCTTCGTCGTAGCCGATGCCGGTCGAAAACGTCGTGCGGCGTGTCTCGAAGGCCGTGCGGACCTGCACCTCCGAGCTGTAGATCGTGGAGTTCGGGATGATTACACGCTCGCTGTCGAAGGTCTTGAGGCTCGTCGAGCGGATGTTGATGTTCTCGACGATCCCCTCGTAGCCGGCGACACAGATCTGGTCGTCGATGACGAACGGGCGCTGGATCAAAATCAAGATCCCGGCCAGGAAATTCTCGAAGATGTCCTTGAAGGCGAAACCGACGGCGACACTCGACAGCCCGAGCACGGCGACCAGATCCCCGGCGTTGAGCCCGGGAAACAGGATGCTCGCGGTGCAGAAAAGCCCGATCACCAGTGTCCCGATGCGAGCGAGCGTGCCGAACAGGCGCTTGAGGTTGGGGTCGTCGGTGACCTGTTCGGACAGCCGCGTCGCGAGGTTGCGGGCCAGGCCGGCTGCGATCCAGAAGACCACCAGGACGACCAGGGCGGTCAGAATCGACGGGATCGAGGCGATCAGCGAGTTGAAATACTCGCGCGCTGCGTCGGTCAGGTTGGTCAATCCGGGGGTGGCGGCGAACGGTCCCATGGCAGACGTCATGACAACTCCGTCGGAGGCGGGGAGTGGAATCCTCCCTCACGTCTAACCGACTCGCGGCGAGTTGCCAAACGCGCGCCGGATGCGACGGGCGGTTGGCGTCGCACCTTTCAACCTGCGGCGCCTCCCGGTATCGTGACGGCTCGGATGCCAGCTTCTCCATCAGCTCGCGAAGCCGTGTCGCGCAAGAAACTCGTCATACCGGATCCCGAGGACGGAGACGACGGGGCCGACACCGATCAGACCGATCGGATCGGCCTGGAGTACACCTTC
>CAZRLK010000284.1:0-3927 GCA_964600555.1 uncultured Bradymonadales bacterium | reverse complement strand
GCGACGAAGGTCGAGTCGCAAAACCGGCGCTCCCGATCGCAACCCCCCAGGGGGTGCCCCCCCGGGGTCTGCGCTCACGAGCGCTCGACTCGGCGAGAAAAATTCGTTTCCACCGCTCCCGAGCGGATTCTCGGTCAACTCACCTTCATCGAAACGCCGGTGACCCCGCGATTTTTGCGACTCGACCTTCGAAAAAAGGGAGGTAGCCTCCCTGAAAATTTTACTCGACCCTCGCCCCGAGCGCTCCCGAGCGCGGCCTCCGGGGGTCAACCCCCCGTCTCCGCGCTCGCGATCCCGGCCCGACCTCACTGCGCACGCACCCACAGCGACGTCGAGACGACGCCCGATGCCTCCGGATAGCGCTTGGCCGGCGAGTCGGCCTCCGGCTCGAAGACCCCCTCGCGGTCGCCGTCGTCGCGGTACAGAACTACCCAGACGCGCTGGCCGGGCTCGTACTCGGAGGTCGAGACGGTGAACCCGTCGCTCGAACCGGCCTCCAGCCGGGCGTGCCCGATCCGCGTGTCGGCCTCGAGCGTCTGCGAGGTGTACACCGCCAGCCACCCCGGCTCGCTGGCGAACACCCGCTCGATCGCCAGCTCCCCGTCCTCCCCCGGCCGTTGATCGTTCGCCCGGACGTAATCGCCGACGCCCGCGATCCGCGCGCCGGTCGCCTCGAAGCGCGCGCCGAACGACAGCGCATCGAGCTGCCCGTCGCCGTCGGCGTCGAGGTCGGCCAGCCCCGGCAGGACGTTCAGCAGCGCACACAGCCGGTCCGCCTCCCGGCACACACGCGAGGCGCGCCGCGAGCAGCGGTTCGTCTCGGCCAGCACCTCGTCGGCGCACGAGAACCGACAGTCCTCCTCGGGCGCCTCGCCACTTTCACACGCCTCCGGAAACGGGTCGGTGTCCTCGGAGTCGGCGTTCGGCACCTCGATCGCCTCCTCGGGGTTGTCGAGGCAGTTGCACGAGGCCAGCAGCCCGTTCAGCAGCGCGATCACGTCCTCGAGCAAGACGTACCCGCCGATCTTCCCGTCGGCCACCACCACCCCGTCGCCCTCCGGGTCGCTCGCTTCGGCGTCGATGTCGGCCTCGACGTGCACCCCTCGCACCTCGAGGACCACCCGCCCGAGATTGCGGATGATCAAATCGAGCGAGACGTCGCCCGGCCCCGCCTCGAGCCGCGAGTCCGCCACCTCCGCCGGCTCGAACTGCACCTGCGAGCGGGCCCCCTCCTCGAGGCTCTCGGGGTTGATCCAGAATCGCTCGCCGGCGCGGCCCTGCAGCTCGCAGTCGGCGGTCTCGAGATCGCAGTCCGGGTCGGCCTTCTCGACGTAGCTCGAGGCGTCGGGACTGCCGAAATACCCGAGATACCCGTGGACGGTGAACGGCTCCGACTGGTCGAGCGCCGACAGGCCGTCGAACTCCGCCAGCCCGACGTAATCCTCGTACAGCAGCCCGCGTTTGATCATCCGGTCGATCTCGAAGTCGACATCCGCCAGCAGCGCCCCGACCTCGTTGTCCGGCGAGCCATCCTCCGAGCCGTCGAGATTGAAACAGCACTCCTGCGCCCGCTCGGTGCCGACCTCGAGGCCGGTCAGCACGGCGCCCGGCCCCCACCCGGCGAACTCCGTCGGCTCGGCCTCGCAGCGCGGCGGCGAGTCGGCGTCGGGCGCCCGGCAGCTGCGTTCGGGATTGTCGCGATATTCGCAGGCGACACACGACGGGCAGCGCTCGCAGGTGCCGCCGTCCGCCGCCCCGCCCCCGTCGCGCCGGTCCGCCGCATCGGCTTCGGCCGCGTCGCGATCGCCGGCCTCCGGGACGTCCGCCGCCCCTCCCCCGTCGTCGGTCGCCTGCCCCGGGCCGGAGGTTTGCGCAAATTCGCCGTCCTGGCAGCCGACGGCGACCGCGGCGAAAAGCCCCCAGACCACCAGATGCCTCGTCGAGACTGCGAGCCGCATCACCGCTCCTCCCCGTCGTCGGCGGGCAGGTCGTACTCGGGGGGCTGCAGCCGCTCGTCGCCGATCTCGCCGGACATCGTCGTACACGCCCCCTCCCCGGCCACCGGCACGCCCTCGCGGTGGGCGACGCAGGTGTTTCGGTAGGTCACGCCGTCGCAGCCACACACCTTCGATTCCCCCGACGGGCACTCGCTCGGCGGCGCGACGCACTCGCCGGAGTCCTCGCACGGCCGGTCGCCGTCGGCCTCGCAGTACTCGCTCGGCGGACACGAGATCGCGCCGGGCCGGCAAAACTGGCCGCTCGACTCGTCGCAGGCGGCCTGCTTGGCGACCGACGTCCCCGCCGCGTGCGCCGCGGCGTTCGACGGATACGTCTCGCCATCGCACCCGCAGACCGGGTCCTCGTCGCCGGGATAACTCCCGGTGGACGCCCCGCTCTCGACGCTCACACAAAACCCGTGGCCGCCGGGGCGGAAGTCCTCGTCGCCGTACCCGTTCGAGTACGTCCCCGCCTCGACCCGCGTCGTGTCGCCGTCCGACTCGAGGCATTTCGTGGTGGGATACTCCCCGTTGACGCGCTTGAACGGCTCCAGGAGGCATTCCTCGCTGGCCGGACACTCCCCGGCCCCGAGATCGCACAGATCGAGCGACGAGCCCTCCTCGATGTGCGGCAGCAACTGGCGGCACTCGCCGTAATAATCGATCGAGGCGCCGTCGGCGTGGGCGGCGGAGGGGTTCTCGTAGGTCGTCCGGTCGCAACTGCAGACCGGCCGGTGGTAGTCGCCGTCGTCGGGCGCGGGCCGCTCGACGCAGATTCCCTCGTCGTCGGGCGCCTCTCCGCACTCGCTCCCGATCCAGGCGTCGTAGCCGTTGAGGTCGATCTCCGCCCCGTCGTCGACGATATAGGGGTTGTACACGCAGACTTCGTTGCCGTTCGGACACTCGTTTTGGTCGGGATTGCACCGCGCCTCGCTGCTCCCCCACCCCGACAGGTGAGGCATCAGCTCGACACCCCCTCCACCCCCGCATCCGAGCGCCATCACGAAGATGACGCCGTAGATGACCGTTTCGGCGTCGGACTCGGGCCACCAATCCATCACACACCCTCTCATCGAGTTCGCAACTCACTCGCGCCAGCGTCGCGGCGGCCGTCGCTCCGACCCTCCAACCACCGAGATCGTGCGCCAAACCGCCAATGTCGCACCGTAGCTTCGAGGCTACACGCTCTCAGCTACGGCTTCAACGCCCGTCGGCTGGACGTCATCCGTGCTCCCTCCGACGCCTCGGTCCTCTCCCCGGCCGATTATCTGGAATTGATCGACTGATTGTTCGGTGGCACGGAAACCGCGTTCGGTTCGTGTACCCGCAAGGGCAAGATGCCGTTGCTACAGGGGGCGGCGGCCCTCCGGCGCGCCCACAAGGGCAGGATGCCCTTGCTACAGGGGGCGACGCCGGAACCGGGTCGCTGCAACGGGCAAGATGCCCTTGCTACAGAGGGCGGCCGGGCCCGGGTGAGCGTCACATCGAGCGGCGATACTGGCCGCCGACCTCGTACAGGGCGTTCGTGATCTGGCCGAGGCTGGCGACGCGTGTGGTGTTCATCAGCTCGGCGAAGATGTTGCCGTCGTTCAGGGCGACCTGCTTGAGCCGCTCGAGGGCGGCCCGGGTCTCGTCGGCGTGTTCGGACTGGAACTCGTCGAGATGCTCGAGCTGGGTCTGCTTTTCCTCTTCCGTCGAGCGGATCAGCTCCAGGTCGCCCTGCTCGTCGTCCTCCTCGTCTTCCTCCTCCTCGCTGAGGAAGGTGTTGACGCCGATGAGCGGAATCTCGCCGTTGTGCTTTTTGATCTCGTACTGGATCGACTCGTCCTGGATCTTGCCGCGCTGGTACTGGCGTTCCATCGCGCCCAGGACCCCGCCGCGGCGGCTGATGCGTTCGAATTCCAGCAGGACCGCCTCTTCGACCAGATCG
>CAZRLK010000283.1:2205-3992 GCA_964600555.1 uncultured Bradymonadales bacterium | reverse complement strand
AACTGTGGACGAAGCACAAGGACGGGTTGACCGAAACGCATAGGAGAACGCAAAGAACGCGAAGGCGTGCTCGTGCTCTCGGCGAGAGGTGTGCGATCGGGGCACCGGCCCGGGAGACGCGGTCTCCCGGCTGGGTTCCCCGCCTTCGGCCGCAGATGAAAGGCCGGACGGCGGGCCTTTCACTGCGTTCCGGCTGCGGGGCCCCCGGGCGGCTCCGCCGCCGTCCGGTGCCGGGGGTCTGGCGAGGTGTCCTCGCGCTCCCGACGGCCGGTACCGTTGGTCGGGGGAGGTGCGCCGGCGTGGTTTTGGGTTTCTTGGCGTCTCGGCGCCTTGGCGTAAGTGACTCGGAGCGCCGGCCCCCCTCCAAAAAATTTGCCCCGCCGACCTCTCCGGCTACACTGGCAGATGGCTGACGGCCCCCTCTCCCCGCCACCCCGGAGCCGCCATGGATGGTCTCCGCACGCTCTCAATTCGCCTCGCTGTCGTCTCGAGTCTGGCGCTCGCCCCGCTCGGCTGCGCCGAGATCGATCCGACCCCGGACCCGCTCCCGTTCGAGATGTACGACTCGCCGCTCATCGCCTCGAGCGACCACGAGGCCGCCCCGCCGGAGCGCCTGCCGCCGGTCGAGGACGACGCCACCGAGACCGACACCGCGACCGTCGAGAACGAAGAATCCGACGAGCCCGACGAATCCGCCGGCGACGAGCAGACATCCGAGACGGCGACCGCCGAGGCCTCCGACGACGGCGCGCGAGAGACCGAGGAGACGAGCGACTCGCCCGAGACGCCGGCGCTCTCGTCGACTCGCCAGGCCGAACCCGAACCGGAGGCCGAACCCGCCGCGACCAGCTCCGCCGCGCCCTCCGCCAGCGACCGGCCGCCGCCCGAACCCGACGCCGACGACGGCGGCACCAACGCCGACGCCGCCCGCTACGCCGCCGCCATCTACGAACTCAACGAAGTCGCCATCCCCGGCGAGGCCCACGCCGACGTCCCGGCGCTGTATCGGCACTGCCGGGAGCAGGAGGCGGTCTTCCAGTCGCGCGAGCCGAAGCCCGGCGACCTGGTCTTTTTCCACAACGTCGAGGACGCCAACGGCGACGGCCGCAACAACGACTGGTACACTCTGGTCGGCCTCGTCGAAGGCACCGACGCCTCGGGCACCGTCTCGATTCTCGCTTACCGCGACGGCAAGGTCCGCACGGTGTCGATGAACCTCGACCAGCCCGATCAGCACCGCACCGGCGGCACCACCACCAACACCCGGCTGCGCGAGAAGTCCTCCGACGACCCCCCGTTCACCCAGTACCTCGCCGGCCAACTGTTCGCCGGCTACTGCTCGTTGCTCGGCGACCGCTCGGAGCTGCTGGTCGTCGACAACTGGCGGCCCGGCATGGAACTCGAACGGCCCGACTGACCTCGCTGGCGAGCCGTCCGGAGCAAGGACCGGCGGCCCGAGTCACGTACGCCAAGGCGCCAAGACGCCAAGACGCCAAGAAACCCAAAACGACGCCGCCGCACCTGCGGCTACCGGCGGCACCGGACGGCGGCGAAGCCGCCCGGGTCGCCGCAACCGGAGCGCAGTGAAAAGCCTGGAGTGCGGCTTTTCATCTGCGGCCGAAGGCGGCGACCTCCCGGGAGACCCCGTCTCCCGGTCCGGTGCCTCGATCGAGCGAGTCCCGTCGGGAGCCCGGGCACAGCCCGCCCGCCCCTCGCTCGACCGAGCACGCCTCGCCCGCCCCTCGCTCGACCGAGCACGCCTCGCCCGCCCCTCGCTCGACCGAGCA
>CAZRLK010000283.1:0-2105 GCA_964600555.1 uncultured Bradymonadales bacterium | reverse complement strand
CGCCGCGCCCGCCCCTCGATCGAGCGAGGCCCGCCGAGAGCCCGGGGCCGCCTCGCCAGACCCCCGGCACCGGAGGGCGGCGGAGCCGCCCGGGCCGGTGCCCCGATCGCGCACCCCTCGCCGAGAGCCCGAGGTCGCCTTGGCGTCGTGGCGATCTTGGCGATCTTGGCGTAACGGATCCCCGACCGCCGAGAGCCCGACAACGCCTTTGCGTTCTTTGCGGTTCCACGTCGTTTTTCCGGACCGCCGAGAGCCCGAGGACGGTCTGGCGAGAGGGGGTGCACCCCGGGGTGGGGGGATGGACGGAAGTTGTCGGTCGCGAAATTTCGGATCCGACCCATCGAACGAAGGTACGTGCCGAAGGTCGCTTCCGGGGGGGAGGCATGCCGTGAAAGGGGAGGGGCGGGAGTCGTTTCGCGGAAATCGACTGCCGGCGATGGGGCGGCCGAGAGTCGACCGAGAGGACGACAGGTTCGATCGATGGGGGTGAGAGAGGGAGGAGTCGCGCAAATCGACTTCGACGGATGGGTGGGGGGAAGAGTCGCTCGTCGGCGACCCCATCGCCTCGAGTTGCCGTTCGATGGTCGACCTGCCACCACCCCCATCGGTCGAATCGGGGGGAGGGAGGGTCGTCTCGCGCGGTGTTACCTTCCCGGCACCTCCTCGACCGAAAGTGACCCTCGGCCTTCGACGGCTCGCCACCTAAATGGCGCGAAGTAAACGGCGGCCTTTACCTTCTCGGAAGGTAACTCGCGCGAAGTAAACGGCGGCCTTTACCGTCTCGGACGGTCGATGGCGCGAAGCAGACGACGCGCGTTATCCTCTCGGCCGATGGCGGATGCGAACGGGATGTCGGCAGACGCCCTCGAGAGAGGGGCGCGATGCGGCGGGCCACGACGACCTACGAGAAGTCCATCTGGTCGTCGTCGATCGGAGCGAGGATCTCGGGGAGTGTCGAGGGGCCGGTCTGCATCTGGACGGACATCGGCTTCGGGCGGTTGCGCCGCAGCGAAAAGTAGGTGTGCGGCCAGTCGAACGTCTCGTCGGGGCCGGCGTCGACGCGTTGTTCGACGAGCCACTCGGCCGGGGAGAAGTTCGGGAAAAAGCGGTCGCCGTCGAAGGCGTGGTAGACGACCGTCAGGTACATCCGGTCGGCGCGGGGCAGAAACTGCTCGTAGATCTCGGCGCCGCCGGCGACGACGAGCTGCTGGATGCCCTTGATCTCGTCGATCAGCTCGGCGACTTCGCCGATCGAGTGGGCGACCAGGCAGCCGTCGGCGCGGTAGTCGTCCTGGCGAGTCATGACGATGTTGGTGCGGCCGGGCAGCGACCCGCCGATCGCCTCGTGGGTGCGGCGTCCCATCAGGACGCTCTTGCCGAGGGTCAACTGCTTGAAGCGCCGCAGGTCCCCCGGGCGCGGCCAGGGCATCTCGCCGTCTTTGCCGATGGTCATGTTCCGCCCGAGGGCGGCGATCAGGGCGATCTGCATGGTTCGCAACTCGCAGTGCGGAGCGGACCGGGCGCCGAGGTCTCGAGACCGGCCCGGCGCTAGGCGGCGACTTTCGGCAAGTCGAGCAGGTAGTCGAACAGCGCCTCGACCTCGTCGGCCGACAGCTCGCCCGATTTGCGCTGCAGGGCGTTGCCGCGAAAGTAGGCGACGAAGGTCGGGACGTCGTCGATCTGGTGGTCGTTCGCCAGGCGTCCGTGCTCGTCGACGGAGGCACGGCCGACCTTGACGGTGTCGGCGTGTTCGTCGGCGAGTTGCTCGACGACCGAGTCGAGCTCCTGGCAAAACTCACACCACTCGGCGGTGAACTCGACGACAACCGGTCGGGAGGTCTCGTAGACTTCCTGGTCGAAGTTGCGGCGGTCCAGTTCGACAATTTCACTCATGGCGTTGGTGTGTGGCGTGGGAAAACGTCGGGCCAATGGCCCGGGAGTCGGCTGCTCGTCGTCGACGTCTCTAAATCGAAACGGCTCGATAGTAAACAACATTCTGTCGGGTTCCAGTGCCGGCGGGCGGGGAAAAACGGCGTCGAACCGCAAAGAACGCAAAGCTGTAATGACGTTTCTGCGCGGGTCGCACAGTCGCAAGGCTTGCGATG
>CAZRLK010000282.1:0-4083 GCA_964600555.1 uncultured Bradymonadales bacterium | reverse complement strand
ATGGAGGCAGTTCGAAGCTGTACGTATATGCAAACCGTTCTCTGGTTCTACGAAATCGACTCCAGCGACACCGATCGCGTGGGAGGAAAAAGCGCAAACCTCGGCGAACTCAACACCGAGGTTGACGTGCCTGTACTACCAGGATTCGCCACTACGGCAGATGCGTACGAGAAATTCATAGAGGAAACCAGCCTGAAGGATAAGATCGACACCCCGCTCGAGGCCGACGAGGGCGGCGAATGACGGTACGGTCCGGCGGCGCTAGCGGGCGCCGCTGGCGATCCAGCCTTCGATCGCGAGCAGTTCCCGGCGGGCGAGTTCTTCGCCCGCGACCGCGACGCCGTCGATTTCGTCGGCCCAGGGCGGGGGCTGGGGCTCGAGTCGGCGGGTCGGATAGTCCCACAGCAATTTGTGCATCAGGTACGAATCGGCGGGGTCGTACGGGCGGACGAGCGGGCGGTCGACCTGCTCGGAGCTGCGACCGACGAGGGCCTCCCGGGTGAGGGGCGTGAGGTCGTGCCATCTCGAGGTGCCGTGGCAGTCGTTGCAGTGGCGCTCGAAGATGGCGCGGACGTCCTTCCAGCTCGAGGCGGGAGGGTACGGGGAGCCGGAGGGCGACGAGGCGTCGGCGTCGACGGTGTAGGTGGCGACGGGGTTGGCGGGCTGCCAGGGGACGCCGGAGACGCTCTCGAGCTGGTCGGTCAGCCCGAGCGAGACGCGAAGGCCGGGTTCCACGCGGCTGCGCGCCTCCCAGACGAGTGTCTTGTCGGTCATCACCCAGCTCGTCCAGCCGCTCCACGAGCGGGCGCCGGTCCGGAGGGTCCCGGCGTCGAAGCTGCGGAAGGCGTCGTCGTCGAGATACCGGTCGAACCGGATGCGAAACGTCGGGGCCGTCGAGATCGTGCCTTCCGCCGGGGAGACCTCCCGGATGCTCGGGGCCTGCTCGGTGGGGGGCGCCTCGCCCCCGTCGTCGGTCGAGCCGATGATGCCGCACGCCGGTGTCGCCACCGCCAGCGCGGCAGCGAGCAGCGGGGCGGCCGGCCGGGCGGGCCGGCGTTGGGGCAGGTCGGGGGGGCAGCCCATCAGACTTCGATCTCCTTCCAGTCGCCTTCCCAGAATTTCCAGGCGAGGATGCCGGAGAGGGCGACGACGTAGGCGCCGAAGGAGGTCCAGACGCCCATGAAGCCGAAATCGAGGACGACGGCGAGGAGGTAGGCCAGGGGGACGAGACAGATCAGGTGGAGGACGCCCTCGACGACCATCACGAATTTGGTGTTGCCGGCGCCGAAGTGCGCCTGGACCAAAATCAGGGCGGCGGCGATGAAGGCCTCGAGCGAGGCGGCGATCTGGAGGCCGGGGGCGGCGGCCTGGATGACCAGCGGGTCGTCGCTGAGGATGTCGAGAAACACCTCCGGGAAAAAGGCGACCAGCAGACCGATCGAGCCGAAAAAGTACATGCCGGCTTTGACCGAATCCCAGCCGTAGCGTTCGGCCTCGGCGAAGTTGTCGTCGCCCATCTGCTGAGAGACGAGCGTGGCGGTCGCCTGGCCGAAGCCGATGCAGGTGACGAAGCTCAGGGTCAACAGGTCGATGATCAGCTTGGCGGCGGTGGTGTAGATGGGAGGGCGGCTGTGCAGGAGGGTCGGGGCCCAGTCGCCGGCGAAGATGGCGCCGATCCAGCCCTCGAGGCTCGAGAGGCGGTACTGCAGTTCGGCGGCCGTCTCGCCGAACCCGTGGGCGTACGCTTCGGTGGCGTGCAGGGCGCCGAGGACGGCCTGTTCGTCGAGGAGGCCGACGATGATCAAGAAGACGAGCCCGCCGAGCATCATGAAAATTTCGGCGGCGCCGCTCGGGGCGCTCAACTTGACGAGCCGCCACATCACCGCCGGGTTGACGTTGCTCAGTCGGTAGTAGCCGTACGTGTCGCGGTACTTTTCGCGGAGGCTCCACCCGATCATCGCCACCAGGCCGATGCCCGTCGAGAGGGCACTGGCGACGGCGGCCCCGGAGACGTACATGGCGGGGATGGGGCCGAGGCCGAAGATGAACACGTAGTTGAGAAAGATGTTGATCGTGTTCATCACCAGCGAGGCGTACATGTGCACCCGGGTGTGGCCGAGGCCGTCGAAAAAGCCCTTGTAGGCGAAGGTGCAGACCATCGGGACGATCGCCAGGATGCGGATCTGGGTGTAGGGGACGCCGAGGTCGACGACCGACGGGTTGGAGGTCAGCAGCGGGAAGAAGGTCGGGACGGCGAACCAGCCGACGACGGTAAATAGCAGGGCGCTCATGACGCCGACCGACAGACCGTTGGTGAGCGTGGCGCCGGCGCCGGCGAGGTCGTCGCCGCCGAAGCGCCGGGCGGTGGTCGCCTGGGTGCCGACGCTGATGGCAGCGAGAAAGCCCCCGATGCTCCAGTAAAAGGGGAGGGCGAAGCCGAGGGCGGCCTGGCCGGGAATCGAGTAGGTCGGCGAGAGTTTGCCGATATAGATCGTATCGACGATGTTGATCAGGTTCTGAGTCACCATGGCGACGATGATCGGCGCCGCCAGGGAGACGATCCGGCGTCCTCGCTGTGGGTCGATGCCAAGCTGCATTGCGAACCGGGCCGACGTGGAAGCTAATGCGCGGACGATTTAGTGCACCTGGAGGGCGATGGCAAACGGTTTTCGGCCCAGAGCGATCGTACGCGACTCGGATCGGTGGTGAGAAGCGGACGTGTGCGGATGCGAACGCGTCTACGGTTTTTCGGCGGGCGTCGGTACGTTCCTGGAAGGCCTCTGCGCCGCCGGCGGGGTGGGTCCGGGGCCGTCGAGGCGGCTCCGCGAGGCGGGCGCTCCGGTGTCGAAGAGGGACGACCTCCAGGGGCTCGTTTCGGTCGAGGAGGATTTCGAACTGGTGCCGGCGGGGTGGGTTATGTCGAGGAGGCTTGACTGAAAATTTGGGTGTGGAGTAGCGTGGTGCCGACGATCGAATCGTACCCCGAGGAGACGATGGGAACAGCAGTGCAGGAGGGGGGGAAGGGGGAGAAGCATGTGCGCCGAAGTTTCCGTGAACCAGTATTCGCGTTTTCGATAGGTGTGGCAGACAGGGAGTAGCGAGTATGACTGCGAGAGGAACGACAGGGACGGTTGTGTTGCTCGGGCTGGCGCTCGTCGGATTCGTGGCGAGCGGGTGCGGGCCGAATTACCCCAACTGCGACCAGGACAGTGACTGTCAGTCCAGTGACAAGGGCCAGGAGGAGGGGAAACTGTACTGCGTGAACGGTCTGTGCCAGCAGTGCCGCGACGACTCCGACTGCGGGGAGCCGGGCATGGAGTGCAATGCCGGGGCCTGCGAGGAGATTCCGAACTACTGCGAAGGCGACGCCGATTGCAGTGGCAGTCAGGTCTGCCGGGAGAATCGCTGTGGTCCGGAGTGTGAATCGGACGGCGATTGCGACGACGGCTACGTCTGCGAGGGCGGGAGCTGCGAGCAGGAGGCGGAGTGTTCGACCGACGCCGACTGCGGCTCCGACGAGCAGTGCCAAAACGGCGAGTGCATCGCGGCGCGGACGACGCCGGATTGCACGCTCGAGACGGTGTATTTTGCCTTCGACAGTTCGTCGCTGACGAGCACGGCGCGCGACAAGCTCGAATCCAACGCCGAGTGCATCCAGGATCGCGATCAGGCAGTCCAGCTCGCCGGCCACTGCGACGAGCGCGGCAACAACGAGTACAACCTCGCGCTCGGTGAGCGGCGGGCGAAGAGTGCCGCCGATTTCCTCGAGTCGCTCGGCGTCTCGTCGACCCGGGTCGACACCATCTCGTACGGGGAGGAGCGGCTGGCCCGTCAGTGCGGTCTGGATGCGTCCGACAGTTGCCACGAGGAGAACCGACGCGTCGAGTTCAGCTGGCAGTGAGCGCGTCGAAGAGCCGCCGGGGATGGCCGGGCGGCTTTGTCACCGACCGTGGTGAATGACGTCGCCGGGCCCGGTGCCTCGAGGCATCGGGCCCGGCGCATTTGTGTCCACGATTTTCCCCACCAACTGAAGCCTCATGCGCGTATTGAGCAGGTGTCTGTGGCTCGGTCTCGTCGTCGCCC
>CAZRLK010000281.1:0-4154 GCA_964600555.1 uncultured Bradymonadales bacterium | reverse complement strand
GCAACACCGGCTGGCACGACATGATCTATCGGGCGGCGCGCTACGCCCCCCACCTCTCGAATTACGCCGGGGCGGCCGGCGGACGGACCTTTCCGTCGGCAGCCGGGTTTCACACCTCGGTGACGTTTTTCACCGACGACGACGGGGTGTACCTGCTCGACGACCGCGATGCGCCCGCCTTCGACGTGCCCGACGAGCGCGGGCACCTCGAGCTCGACCGGATCCTCGAGCGCCTCTCCGAGTACGTCGTCGAGCTCGACGACGAGCGGCTGCAGGTCCCCTCCGAGCCGCCGCACGTCGAGGCGCACAATACCTGGGTGGTCAACCAGCCGAGCACGCTCCTGGTCATCCCCGTCGGCGACCTCGCTCAGCACGTCATCCTCGGGCTGTGCTACATGCTTCAAAACGGCGCCGTGATCGCCGACGACATCCACGACCGCGCCATCCCCGGCCTCGAGGCCTACGAGCATCTGTACGACGAGGAGCCGTGGCCGTTGAGTTTCCTCGAGCAGTTGTCGCTCTCGGAGGTGACCGTCGAGCTGGGGACGAGCTGTTATGCCGGCCACTTGATGCTCCAGGCGATGGGACTGGGAGGGTGGTTGTTCAACGGCATCAATCCGTTCAGCGTCCTCGGCGTCAGCGGCGATCCGGCGGCGCCGGGTCTGCGGTTCCGGGCCGACGAGCGCGAGGAATGGTCGTTTCCGAACCCGACCGGCCGCGAAGGGGTCTTCGAGGCGACGACGCCTCCCCACTACGAGGACATGCGCGCGGCGGTCGAGGCGGTCTACGAGCGCAAATTCGGGGAGGGCGGCCCGTTTCACCCCCAGACGCCGGGCCCCTGGAAAAACTCCGAGCAGGTCCGGGGGGCGGCCCAGGTCCACAGCGAGGAGTTCGTCGACTGTGTCGTCCTGCAGGCCGAGTACGTCTACGAGACGTTCGGCAAGTTCCCGGCCACCGTCCCGTCGATCTACGTGATGCCGTATCTGCAGGCCCATCACCTCGATCTCGACTTCTACGAGAAGTTCCACG
Source organism: uncultured Bradymonadales bacterium (assembly GCA_964600555.1). Lineage (GTDB taxonomy): Bacteria > Myxococcota_A > Bradymonadia > Bradymonadales > Bradymonadaceae > CAJXPB01. The sequence continues at coordinate 3,125 of CAZRLK010000281.1, read as the reverse complement.
AAAAGGGGGCGTATCTGCAGACCCACGCCGAGCACATGCAGCGGTGGCACGGAGAGGAGGAGTGACGGCGGTTGTGTCGCTCGCCCGCCAGGCGACTCGATTTTCAGAGGAGTAGCGTGATGGACGTGCTCGTGACATACGGTTCGAAACGCGGCGGGACGGCCGAGCTGGCCGAGCAGGTCGCCGAGGGCATCGCCGAGGCGGGCCACACCGTCGAGGTGAGGCCGGCGGCTCGGGTCGAGGGGCTGCAGCCGTGGGATGCCGTCGTCGTCGGCGGCGCCCTGTATGCGTGGATGTGGACACGGGACGCCCGCCAGTTCGTCAAACGCCACGCCCGCCAGCTGCAATACCTGCCGGTCTGGTTTTTCTCGAGCGGCCCGCTCGACGATTCGGCGGACCACGACGAGATCCCGCCGACCTGGCCGGTTCGCCGCATGATCGATCGGGTCGATGCCCGCGGCCACGTCACCTTCGGCGGCCGCTTCGAGGATCCCGACCGCCCCGAGTTGCCGCACGGCGACTGGCGCAATTTCGACGCCGCCTGCGACTGGGGCCGCGAGCTCGGCGGCGAGATGAACGAACTCGGCCCCCCCGACCAGCCCCTCCCCGAACTCGAGGTCCCCTGGGAGCGGCGGGGACGCGCGGTGCTGGCGGCCCTGTGCCTGTTCGTCGGGCTGACAGCGCTGGTCGGCGGCCTCGAGATGATCGCCTGGCCCGCGGGCGGCCCCTGGTTCGGCCTCTCGCCAGCGCTGCTCGACGGGTCGCCGTTTTCGGACCTGCGCGTCCCGGGTCTGCTGCTCGCTGGCCTGGTGGGGGTCTCGAACTTCGCCGCCGGGGTGGCCGTCTGGCGGCGGCATCCGTGGAGCGAGATCGGGGCGTTCGGGGCCGGCGGGGTGCTGACGATCTGGATCGCCGTGCAGATGGCGCTCCTGCAGACCGGCCACTGGCTGCAGTGGACCTACCTGCTGCTCGGGGCGGTCACGATGATGGTCGCCTTTTTGCTGTGGGTGCGCGTCCGCGGACCGGCCGCCGAGGCGGGGCGTCGTCTCTCGGCGTGACGCCCGACCGCGATTGACAGCTCGGCTTCCCGACCGCTATTACGAGGACCGATAGTAGAGGAGGTTCGCCCCGGGAGTCGACCATGTTCGACAAGATCCAGATTCGCCCCGACGAGGAGGGCACCCAGGTCGCCCTGCACGACCTCGAGGCCGACGTGATGGACGTCGTCTGGGGAGAGGACTTCGAGGCATTCGCCGTGCGCGACGTCCTGGAGGTCCTCGAGCAGGACCGCGACATCGCCTACACGACGGTGATGACGACGGTGAAGCGCCTGTTCGACAAGGGCCTGCTCGACCGCGAGAAAGACGGCCGGCGATACCTGTACTCGCCGACCCTGAGCCGCCGCGAGTTTCACGCCCGGCTCGCTGTCGAGGTGATGAACAGCCTGCCGGACTCCGGCCGGGAGGCGGCCCTGTCGGCGCTCATCGGCGACGTCTCCGAGGCGGACCCCGATATGCTCGACGAACTCGAGGAGCTGATCGCCCGCCGCAAAGACGAGCTCGAGGACGAGTGATGGCGTACCTGCACACCATCCTCGGCGCCGCCTGGATCTACCTCGCATTTGCCGCCGTCGCGACCGCGCTCGTCCGGGCCTGGCTCGGCCGGCGCCGCCGGGCGCTCGACGCGCCCGAGGCGTTCGATTCGCCCGACGTCTTCGCGGCGCTCGTCCTGGCGGCGGTCTTCCCGCTTTTGTGGCTTTTGTCGGCGGCGGTCCACATCGGCGCCGGCGGAGTGACGCGGGCGTGCTGTCAGTGGATCTTTCAGGCCGGCGACTGGCGGTTCGGCGTCTTCGTCGCCGGGGGCGTCGCGCTCGCCAGCCACCAGGCGTACGGCCTGTGGCAACGCTGGCGGAGCCGTCACGGACGCCACCTCCCCGGCGAATCTGACCGGACACGCCAGAAACTCGCCGACGTCGTCGACAGCGAGCCGGCCCTCGAGGCGTACGCCGACCGGATCCGGGTCGTCGAGTGCGACGCCCGGATCTGCGCGGTGCGCGGCTGGTTCCGCCCGAGCATCGAGGTCGCCGCCGGTCTGGTCGACGACCTCGACGAGCCGGCTCTCCGGGCGGCGCTTTTGCACGAGATCGCCCACCTGCGACACGGCGACCCGATCCGCAATCTCGTCGGTACCGTCGCCCGCGTCTGCAACCCCTTTTCGGCGTGGCTCGACCAGGAGTTTCGCGCCTGGCGGTTCGCCCGCGAGATCGGCTGTGATCGGGCCGCCGTCGAGGCCGGCGCCCGCCCGGTCGACCTCGCGGAGGCCATCGTCGCCTCGGCCCGAGCGAGCGAGGAGGCGACCCGGCGCGCCTGCCACCTGTGCGGCGAGTCCGACTCCGCCCTGCAGGCCCGCATCCAACTGCTGCTCGCCACCGACGCCGCGACCGGCCACGACTGCCCGAACCACGGCGTCCGCACCTTCGCGACCGCCTCGCTCGTCGCCCTGTTCATCCCCCACCTGCTCGACGGCCCGCTCCTGCAACTCCACTGCGTGATCGAACACGTGTTGTGGTGATGTGGCGGTCAGGAGCACGAGGACGTCGACGAAGATCGAAAACGTTGACGTCGACGAAGATCGAGAACGTTGACGTCGACGAGGCTCGAGTCAGTCCCACCCCAGAATGGCGACGAGCCCGAGCCGGAAAGTTGCCGGGCGACAGCGCCATGCCCGTCGGCCCACCACTCCACGCCGCGTCGTTTGCACCGCAGCGCCGTCAGCGCACAGCGGTCGACCACCCCACGCCGCGTCGTTTGCACCGCAGCGCCGTCAGCGATCCTCAGCTGCTTCTTCAGCGTTCGGCGCTCAGCCCCTCACCGATGTCAGCCCTTCACCGACCTCACCGCCTCACCGGCCCCACCGCCTCACCGCTCCACCGCCTCACCGCATTCCCGACGCCGAGCGCGACCACTGACTCGTCGCTGATCATTCGAGTGTCACGAGACGACCCGGCGCGGCTCGAAGCCGCGTCGGGTTTTTTGTGTGGCTGCCGGTCGACGCGTGCAGCGCTCAGCCCTCCGAGCGCGTCTGGCACGACAATCGCGGCGTCGCCTAATCATGATGGTTTACGC
>CAZRLK010000280.1:0-4235 GCA_964600555.1 uncultured Bradymonadales bacterium | reverse complement strand
CACATCCGGGTCGGCCAGTACATGCGGACCGACTTTTTCACCGTCAACGAAGACGAGATCATCGACCTGGTCGCCAACGTCATGGACTGGCAGCACATCCGCCACGTGCCGGTCGAGGACAACGAACACCGGCTGGTCGGCCTGGTGACCCACCGGACCCTGTTGCGGCTTCTGCCCAACGCCCTGTCGGACGGAGAGGACGAGGAGAACATCCCGGTCAGCAACGTGATGATTCCCGCCTCGAAGCTGGTGACCGTCGAGCCGGATACGACGACGCTCGAGGCGATCGAGTTGATGCGCGAGGAAGGAATCTCGGCGCTGCCGGTCGTCGACGACCAGGACTCGAACCACCTGGTCGGGATGGTGACCGAGCGCGATTTCATGAACATCACCCGCGAGCTTCTCAAGCAGCGCCTGGAGTCGGCGTACAACGAGTGATCAGCCGGTGATCGCCAGGGCGGCGTAGCCGACGACCCGCTCGGAGTCGCCGGCCTCGGCGGAGGTACGATAGGTGAGGAGTTCGAACCGCCCACCGCGCGGCTCGACCACGCGCATCGCGCCTCGCAGCGCCATCCTCCCGGAGGTCGCCTCGCGGTCGATCGCCTCGGGGCGGTGCTCGGTCATCGCCTCGATCGTCGCGCGGTCGCGCTGCTCGGCCTGCTGTCGGCCCAGCCCCCGGCTCAGTTGCGTCGCCACGACCAGCAGGGTCTGCTCGTCCCAGAACGCCTCGAGCATACCGGCGACGGTCTCGTCGTCGGTATCTCCCACCAGCATCGGGGCCACGGGGAGCCCGCCGGCGGTGCGGCGCAAAAAGGGCATCTGCAGCTCGAGCGCCGCGGCCGGCTCGAAGGCGACATCGATCGGGCGCACCTCGTCGCGTTCGACCGCCCGGCGGATGCGCGCCAGATCGACCTCCAGCTCGCCGAGTGGCGTCGCCCACGCCTCCCAGCCGCCGACGGCCAGTCCCCGGAACGGCACGCGCTCGGAGGGGGCGACGACGAGCAGCCGCTCGTAGTCGGCCGCCTCGACGAGCCCGTACGCCGCACCCATCGCCGGTCCGGCGTACCGGTAGTCGCCGTACGGGACGACGAGTCCGCGAAGCCGGTCGCGGGTCGGAGCGGGGGAGGCGGTCTCGAGGTGGCGCTCGACGCTCTCGCGCAGCTCGTCGGCCTCGTCCGGGTACTGCACCCCGGCGAACTCCGATTCGCGCACGACGCGATCGTCGTCGTCGCTCCCGAACAGACTGTCGAAAAAGCCGGACATGGAGATACTCGGCTGCGAGCGGAGTCGGAATTCCGGGGCCGGCGAATCACAGCGAGACGGCCTCGGGAGGGCGGACGCTCAGGCCCGGCCCTTGACCGCCAGGGTCAGCCCGTCGCCGATCGGGACGAGACTCGGCTCGACCCGCGCGTCGTCGGCGATCTTGGCGTTGAGCGCCCGGATCGCCTGCGTCGACTCGCCCTGCTCGTCCGGGTCGGCGACGCGCCCGGACCACAGGGTGTTGTCGATGCCGAGCAGACCTCCCTCGCGCAAAAGCTGCAGGCAGCCCTCGTAGTAGCCGTCGTAGTTTTCCTTGTCGGCGTCGATGAAGGCGAAATCGAAGGTCCCCGCCTCGCCCGCCTCCAGAAGCTCGTCGATCGTCTCGAGCGCCGGTTTGAGCCGCAGCTCGATGCGCTCCTCCAGGCCCGCCCGCTCCCAGTATTCGCGGGCGGTCGCCGTCCACTCCTCGTCGACGTCGCAGGCGATCAGCTCGCCATCCTCGGGCATCGCTTCGGCGACACAGATCGCGCTGTAGCCGGTGAACGTCCCGATCTCGATCGCCCGCTCGGCGCCCGTCAGTTGCGCCAGCACCCGCATCAACTGCCCCTGCTCCGGCGAGATCTGCATCGCCGCCGCCTCCAGCTCGGCGGTCTCCTCGCGGAGTTGCTCGAGAAGCGGCGACTCCCGGACACCGACCTCCCGGAGATAATCGGTCAGACGATCGTCGACGGTCAGTGTGGAACGAGACATGGTCCTTGCGGGGCGAGGGACACGGTGGATGGCGCGACGCGTTGCAGGTCGAACGTGTAGGTTGCGAGCGGAGGGGGCGTCAATCTCGCGGCTCGTTCGACAGCCCCCGCTGCAGTGCGTATTGTCGGATCGAGTATGGCAATCATCTGCGAGAGGTCAGGAGGTGGATTCGATGCGCGTCGGCATTTTGACCGGAGGCGGAGACTGTCCCGGACTCAACGCCGTGATCCGTTCGGTGACCAAGGCGTTGATCTTGCAGCACGGTGCGGAAGTCATCGGGTTCAAGGACGGCTTCAAGGGGGTGGTCGAGCGGCGCTACACGGAGCTCGACTACATGAACGTCAGCGGGATCCTCACCCGAGGCGGGACGATCCTCGGCACGCACAACAAGGCCAACCCCTTCAACTACTTCGACCGCGACGGGGCCGACGTCTCCGACGAGGTGATGGACTTTTACCGCGATCTCGATCTCGACGCCGTCGTCGCGATCGGCGGGGACGGGACCATGTCGATCTGCCACCGCCTCCAGCAAAAGGGAATGAACGTCGTCGGCGTGCCGAAAACGATCGACAACGACGTGATGCACACCGACCAGACGTTCGGCTTCGACACCGCCGTACACATCGCGACCGACGCGATCGATCGGCTGCACACGACCGGCCAGTCGCACAACCGGGTGATGATCCTGGAGACGATGGGCCGGTACGCCGGCTGGATTGCACTGAAGGCGGGCATTGCGGGCGGGGCCGACGTGATTTTGCTGCCGGAGATACCGTACGCAATCGAGGAGGTCGCCCGGGTGTGCCAGGCGCGGGAGGACCGCCAGAAATTCACGATCATCGCCGTCGCCGAGGGCGCCAGGCCGAAAGGAGGCGACATGACGGTCCGGGAGCGCATCGACGACAGCCCCGACGCGATCCGGCTGGGCGGGGTCGGCAACCGGATCCGCGAGGATCTCAAGCCGATGCTCGCCAGCGAAATTCGGACGACCGTCCTGGGGCACATCCAGCGCGGCGGCACGCCGACGGCCTACGATCGGACGCTGGCGACGCACTTCGGCACCTTCGCCGCCTCGCTGGTCGCCCAGGGGCGATTCGACCGGATGGTCGCCCTGCAGGACAACGACATCACGAGCGTCTCGCTGACGAAGGTCGCCAACAAGAACCGCAACGTGCCGCTCGACTCGATGATGATCGCCTCGGCGCTGGCGGTCGGGACGTCGTTCGGCAATCCGGAGGTCGAGATGGACCTCGAGAATCTCGGCGAGCGGGTCTCGCGGGACTGACGAGCCCGCTGCTCGGGCCGATTTCCTGTCGACCGCTCTCACCCGACGACGCCGTTGACGACGTTCTGCGGCTCGCCGGCCAGAAACGCCTCGATGTTCGCAGCCGTCGTCTCCATCAGCCGCCGTCGGGCCTCGAGGCTCGTCCAGGCGATGTGCGGGGTGATCACGCAGTTCGGCGCCTCCAGTAGCGGATTGTCGGAGGCGATCGGCTCCTCGGAGACGACGTCGACGGCGGCTCCGGCAATCTCGCCCGCCGCGAGGGCCTCGGCCAGCGCCGCCTCGTCGACGAGTTCGCCACGGGCGGTGTTGAGCAGGTACGCCGAGTCGTTCATCGCCGCCAGGCGCTCGGCGTCGACGAGACGGCGAGTCTCGGCGGTCAGCGGGCAGTGCAGGCTGACGACGTCGGCGCGGCGAAACAACGCGTCGTTGTCGACCCGCTCGAAGCGCTCGAGATCGGGCGACGGGCTCGAGGCGTGCGTCGACCCGAGCACCTCCATCCCGAACGCGTGGGCCGCCCGGCCGACGCGCCGCCCGATCCGCCCCCAGCCGACAATCCCGATCGTCTTGCCGTCGAGCTCGGTCAGCGAGCGCTTCCAGAACGTAAAATCCGGCGAGTTCTCCCACTCCCCGTCGTCGACCGCGCGATCGTGCAACCCGATGCCGTGGGTCAGCTCGAGGAGCAAGCCGATCGCGTGTTCGGCGACCGAGGCGGTGCTGTAGGCGGGGACGTTCGAGACGGGGATGCCGCGCTCGGCGGCGGCCTCGACGTCGACGTTGTCGAAGCCCGTCGCCAACTCCGAGACGAACTCCAGGTCGGGAAGCTCCTCGAAGATCTCCTCGGTGAGCGGGGTCTTGTTGGTCAGCACGATCTCGGCGCCGCGCGCCCGGTCGACGATCTCGTCGTCGGGCGTGCGTGCGTACACCTCCAGATCACCGTGCT
>CAZRLK010000279.1:0-4279 GCA_964600555.1 uncultured Bradymonadales bacterium | reverse complement strand
CGACCGAAGACGATTGCGCGCGGCGAGCGATGGGCGACCAGGATCCGACAGCATCGGGGGAGTCGACGGAGGGGGCCGGGATTGCCAGCGAGCGAGGCTGGACGAGCCTCTTCATCGGGGGATTTCTGCTCGTTCAGATCGCCCTGCCGGCCTCGTATTACCTGGGCGACGATCGCTTCGACGAGCGGTTCGCCTGGCGGATGTTCTCGTCGGTGCGGCTGACGGAATGTCAGCTCGACGTGCGTCGGATCCACGGGCCCGGTCGGACCGAGGAGGTCGAGACGTATCGCGACGTGCAGATCGCCTGGGGGACGCTGATGAAGCGCAACCGAAGCGAGGTGATCCGGGCGTATCTGCGTCGGCGCTGCGAGCGCGACGGGGCACCGGAGGTGATGGTCCGGACGTTCTGCGAGGATCCGGAGGGTCGGCGGAGTCGCCACCGGTGGACGATCCGGTGTGAGGAGGGGCGAATCGAGCGAACCGACGAACGGCTCGACCGATGAGACGTCTTGTTCGAGCGATCTCGGGATATTTTTACGGCGGTGTGCGGCGGGAGCGCGTCGAGTGGCTGGTGCGGGGGTTTCTGGCGCTGTTTGCGGCGGACGTGTGTGTGAACATGCTGGCGCACGGATGGCGGTACGGGGCCGACGGATTCAACGTGCCCCACGTGCCGGTGGCGGCGGGGCTGCTGCCGGAGATCTCGTCCGGGCTGTACGTCGGTCTGGTGGCGGGGGCGGGCGTGCTGTCGTTCGCGGTCGCGCTCGGAGCGTTCGGGCGCCGGGCGGTGGGCGTGGCGGGGGCGGCGTTTACGGCGGCCTGGCTGATGAGCATGCTCGATTCTTACCAGCACCACTACTTGATGTCGCTGGTGTTCGTCTGTCTGCTCGGGATGCCGATTGGCGAATCGGCGGCCGGGCCCGGAGCGTCGAGCGATCGAGCGGGAGACGACCCGCCGAACCGCCCCGCGTGGGGGTATCCTCTGCTGTGCGTGACGGTCGCGATCACGTATGCGTTCGCGGCCGTCGCGAAGCTCGAGCCGGCCTGGCAGAAGGGGGCGGTGATCCGGACGATCGTCGGCGACGAGGAGTTCTGGGGGCTGGCGTGGTGGCAGTGGCTCGGCGGGGAGCCGTCGGAGTTCTGGGCGTGGGTCGGGCCGGCGGTCGTCGCCACGCAAATGCTCGTCGCGGTCGGTTATCTGGCGGCGCCGCTCGCGGATCGGCGCGGGGGAGTGGCGGCGGTGGTGGCGAGGGTGGGCTGTCTGGTGGCCGTCGGCTTTCACCTGTCGGCCGAGATGCTCGATTTCCAGATCCAGTGGTTCAGCTACTATATGATCGGAATGGCGGTGATCTGTCTCGGGCCTCGGGAGCCGTTACAGTGGGGCTGGCGAGCGGTCGAATCGGTCGGAGACGGTCTGTGGAGGCGGGCGTCGAGGTGGGCGAGTCGCGGGGAGCGGCCGGTTTTGGTCGGGATGCCGCTGGCGCTGGCGGCGGCCGTGGCGGTCGGCTGGATCGACTTGCCGGGGACGGGCGCGCTGGCGGTGGGGATTGGCGTCGGCGCGGCGGCGTGGGTCTTCGGCGGGATGTGGCGGGGTCGGTCGGCCGGCGGGGTGCGCGTGGCGGCGGCGCTGTGTGTCGCCGGGGTGGCGATGGCCGGGCTCGTCGAAGTCGTCGACGCTCGATATGACTTTTATCGGTACGCCGGAGGAGACCGGATGCGCCGGGCGCCGGGGGCCGAAGATCGTCGGGAGCGCATCGAGATGCTCGAGCAGGCGGCGCGTTATTATCGGAAGGCCAATCGACATGCTCCGCCGGGAGATGGGGGCCGGGAGAAGTTGCACGAGATCGAGGGCAAACTCGAGAGGCTGCGCGAGTGACGGGGCGTTCGGGGGAGTCTCAAAAGGCGGGATCGTAGTTGAACTGGCAGGTCTGCGGGGCTACAATGCCCGGTGCAGGATGTTTTTGGCTCGCAGCCGGGGTAGGTTTGGCAGCGGAACGCCTCTGGCTCCGCTGACTTCGACTCGGTCGGCGAGTACCGGTGATGGTGAGCATGATTTCAAATGGCCATATCAGGAGTAGTTCGCGATGTATCGACGTATTTCGAGTAGTTTCGTGGCATTGTTGTTGGTGGGTGTGACCTTCGGCGCGCAGGCTCAGGAGGACGAGCAGGCCTCCGAGGATGCCGAGCAGACCGCCGAGAGCGCCGAGCCGAGCGAGCAGGCCTCCGAGGAGGGCGAGCAGGCCCCCGAAGACAGCGATCAGACGGCCGAGCGCACCGGACAGCCCTCCTCCGAGAGTGCCGGGCGGGCCTCCGAGGGCGCCGGAGAGGCATCGGGGGGCGGCGGAGAGGCCGGAGCGAACGCCCTGGACGACGGAGCGGTTTCGCTGGCGTTCGGGGTGCCGACCGGCGGCAACCCGTACGCGGAGGGGACGGCGGGCGTGTGGTACATGGTGACCGACAGCATCAACCTCGGGATCAACCTGGGAGTCGGGGTCGATTCGACCACCGAGATTAACAACTACGAGACGGACGAGGGCTTTTCGGTCAATCGCACGGGGTTCGACCTGCTGATCGCACCGGCGATCCGCTACTATCTGATGAACGACAGTCCGGTCGCGCCGTACATTCTCGGGCAGGTCAATTTCCACAAGTACTTCGACGGAGAACCGGCGACGAGTGCGGATCCGACCGATGCGAACTTCAGCTCGGAGCTGCAGCCGGAGCTGGCACTGATCGGGGGTTTCGGGCTCGAGTGGTTTCCGATCGAGCGATTCAGCATCGGCGGCCACGTCGGGCTCGGGGTGGACTTGATCCGCCAGAACACCCGCGAGGGTGGAGCGGTCGGCGGGACGTTGACCAAAAACAACGTGCGGGTCGGGACGTTTACTTCCGGTCTGTCGGCGAACATCTACTTTTAGGCGAGACGGGAGCGAACCATGTGGCATCGGATAGAGACGACGAGTATCGCGACGACGGTGCTCGCGGCCGGACTTTTGGTGGCGGCCGGGTGTACGGGGACGAGCGGGGAAGGCGAGGCGGGGGAGTCGCTGCAGCAGCGCTCCGACACCCTCCTGTCGGTGGAGACGAACCGCGAGGGGGCTGAGACGGTCGAACTCGAGTTCGGCCACAGCCCGGACGAGGGATGGTCGCTGGAGTCGGTCGGCCTCGAGGACGGCGAGAGGTTCGGCGTGCGTCGGCAGGCGCAAAACGGCAGCGGCGGCTCGTCCGGCCAGTCCGGCTCCGAGTCCCGGTTTTCGGGAGCAAGTCCGGCGACGGTGCGTTTTTTCGGGGGTGGCGGTCAGTCGTCGCGGTTTCGGGGCACCGCCGACTCGACGTCCCGGTTTTCGGCCGGGAGTGATGCGCGAACGCGGTTCGACCTCAATTCGGGGCTTTCGGCCGGGGGAGTCTGCGATCCCGTCGCTCTGTGTGACTTCGCCGAGACGGTCTGCCAGGTGTACGTCGGGGCCGAGGGGACGGGGGGCGTGACGGAGGATTGTTCGTCGTCGGCCATGCAGCAGTGCCGCAGCGAGATGCGCCAGGCGGCGGCCGCGTCGACCGGCACGTTCGAGTCGGGCCTGGTCTGCTTCTTTTCGCTCATCGCCCGGTGTGCGACCCAGGGCATCGAGTCGGCCGGCACGATCTCGAGCGAGGAGCAGCTCAATGAGGCCGCCATGCGCGGGCTGCGAAACTGCACGGTCGACGGGATCGAGGACCTCGAGTTCAGTACCGGGGAAAGTGACAGCGAACAGCAACCGGACCAGCCGGACGACCGACCGACGGCCGAACCGCCGGATGCCGGGATTTCGGCGACCTCCGACGTCGGATTCTAACCGCCGCCGCCTCGTCCATACCGAACCGACCGATGCGCCCGCCGGGAGCCCCGCCGGTTCCCCCGGCGGGCGCATCTGTTTGGGCCCCGTCAGTTCGTGATGCAGCGTCCCGACTCGCCGCCCGAACTCGAGCAGGTGCCCGAGCAGCAATCCCCGCCGCTTCGGCACGTCTCCCCGAAGCCACGACATCCCGGACACCCCTCGTCGACGGTTCCGTCGCAGTCGTCGTCCTCGGAGTTGCAGACCTCCGGTTCGGGGGCCTCGCACGGCGGCTCGCAGCGATCGTCTTCCCCACATGCGCCGATACAGCACTCCTCGTCGGAGCCGCAACGGTCTCCGGTTTCCCCGCACTCGGCGCACCCCTCGTCGACCGTCCCGTCGCAGTCGTGGTCCTCGCCGTCACAGAGCTCGGGGGCGGGCTCACACGCGCAGCCCTCGGCGTCCGCGCCGGC
>CAZRLK010000278.1:164-4283 GCA_964600555.1 uncultured Bradymonadales bacterium | reverse complement strand
TCGACGGTCGATGTCGACGCTGAGACGTCTCGGATGTCTCGAGATCGAAATTCGGTCGCAAGAAAAACCGTCGTCGATCCCTCGTCGTGAAAATCGAGGGTGACGGCGAACGATCGCGGAGGTCTCGGCACCCGGGTGGGGAGGGTGGTGTGTGACGGTTGTGGACGTGGGCACCCCCGGGGTGGGAGGGGCGGCCGATTACCTCGGATCGCGCGTCAGCTCCCACAGCGCGGTGAGGACGACCGCGCCGTACTCGGCGGCGACGGCCCAGTCGGGGACGTGCCAGGGGCCGCCGCTCTCGGCGGAAAGCCAAGCGAGGTAGGCCGCGAGGCAGGTGAAGCTGAAGACGAGCGGGGTCTTCGCGCGGGTGAGGGCCGCGAGGGGGACGAGCCAGGCGACGTACCAGGGGTGGACGACGGGAGCGAACAGATACAGCGCCAGGAGCACGGCGAGCAGGCCGGCGGCGGGGCGGAGCCGAGCGATCAGGCACCACAGCATCACGAGGCCGACGACGAACATCGCCGTCGCTTTGGCGAAGATCGCCGCGAGCTCCCCGGCGGAGTAGGTCGTATCGGCGATCGTTTCGCCGCGCCACTCGCGGGTCCAGCCGAGCGAGCGGTACAGGCCGTTCAGGCGTTCGAACCGAAACAGCACCTGCTCGCCGCCCGGGCCGGTGCGCGTCTCGGAGGCGCGGTGACGCAGAGAGGTCTCGGCGAGGGCGTGGACGGCGCGGTAGCCGCCGTCGTTGCCGCGCCAGGATTCGGCGTAGGTGCCGAAGCCGGCGAACAGTTTCGGCCCGGCGCCGAGAAACGGCAGGTAGGCGACGAGCACGACGATGGGGGCGGCCGCGAGGGCGGCCAGCCGGCGGCGCAGCGGCAGGCGCTCGGCGAGTCGCGAGCCGCGCTCGGCCGCCAGCAGCGGCACAGCGAGGAGCCCGAGAAACTTCACGGCGATCGAGGCGCCGACAGCGAGCGAGGCGACGAGTGCCGCGCGAGACCGCCCGCCGTACCGCCACACCACGAGCCCGACCGCCAAAAGCCCCCAGGCGACGACGTCGAGGTGGCCGCTCCAGGCGATCTCGACGAAGACCAGCGGGTTGAGCGCGTAGACCGCCAGCGCGAAGGCGGGGTCGATCGCGGGCGCCTCGTCGAGCCGAGCGAGCCACCGGCCGAGCGCTCCGATCGCGGTCGCCTCGACGAGCACGAACAGCGCTTTCATGCCGATCACGCCGCCGCCGACGGCCGCGTTGGCGGCGAACAGGTACTGGGCGCCGGGCGGGTAGATCGTCGGGACCTCGGCGTGGTTGATCTTCGGCCAGACGTGCTCGTCGCGCAGGTGGGCCAGGGCGTCGGCGGCCGGGGCGTGCTCGAAGGGATTGATGCCGGCCAGCGTGACGCGCCCGTCCCAGACGTACCGGAAGATGTCGTCGGAGAGGAGCGGTTCGGCGGGCAACAAGACGACGCGCACGGCGACGCCGGCGACGACGATCGGCCACAGCGGAAGCTCGGCGTCGCGGGCGAGCCACAAAAGCGCGAGGTACGGGGCGAACAGCAGCGCGTAGCCGGCCAGGAGGGCCGATTCGGGGAGGGAGCCGCCGCCGATCGCCAGGCCGAGCGCCCCGGCGGTCAACGCCGCGAGGGCCGCCAGCACGCCCGCCGGCGCCCCGCCCCCGGACAGAGTCGCGTCGCCGACAGCCGGTTCACCGCTCGAGTCGGCCGGGGACATCGGGAGCGCGGACCTCGGGGGCGGGAGTCAGGAGGCGGGGGCGGTCGCCGCGCCGCTGCGCAGCGACTGCGCGATGCTCAGGGCGGCGACGTACAAAAAGCCGAACTGGAACAGGGCGAGAAACGGGAGGCTCGCGAAGCCGTGCGGGGGGAAGCCGGCGACGATGACGATCGCCGCCGTAAACCACAGTCCCAGCCCCAGCTCGACAAACGCCATCACGGTCGATTGCTGGATGTAGAGTTTCGAGGCCCACGATTCGCCGACCTTGCGGATGGCGTATTTCGGGGTGCGCACGAACGGCGAGTCGTGGCCCAGAAGCGCCTCGAGGACGGCCTTGGCGTTGTTGACCGACACGCCGATCCCGAGCCCCAGGACGGCCGGGATCATGCGCAGGGTCTCGCCGATCTCCTTGCCGATCTCGCGCTGGGAGACCCAGTAAAAATAACAGATCGAGAAGGTGGCGCTCAGAAAGATCGGCAGGTCGACCAGAAGCGCCTCGTACCAGCCGGCCCGCACCCGGACCAGGGTCGCCAGCGGCATCAGCACCGCCAGCAGGACCATCAGCGGATAAGCGAGGTTGGCGGTCAGGTGGTAGAATGCCTCGAATTTTTGCCGGAAGGCGAGCCGGTCGCTTTTCAGGATGCGCGGCAGCAGCTTGAGGGCGGTCTGGATCGAGCCTTTCGCCCAGCGGTGTTGCTGGGATTTGAAGGCGTTCATCTCGACGGGAAGCTCGCTCGGGGCGGCCAGGTCGCGCAGGAAGACGAACCGCCAGCCGGCGAGCTGGGCGCGGTACGACAGGTCGAGATCTTCGGTCAGGGTATCGTGCTGCCAGCCGCCGGCCTGCTCGATCGCCTCGCGGCGCCAGATGCCGGCGGTGCCGTTGAAGTTGAACATCCGGCCGGAGCGATTGCGGGCGGTGTGCTCGAGGACGAAATGGCCGTCCAAAAGGATCGCCTGGGCGCGGGTCAGGAGGCTGTATTCGCGGTTGAAAAACTGCCAGCGCGCCTGGACCATCCCGACCTCCTCGTCGGTGAAATGGTGGATGGTCTCGCGCAGGAAGTCGGGCTCGGGGACGAAGTCGGCGTCGAAGACGGTGACGAGCTCGCCGGTGGCCGACTGCAGGCCGTTTTCGAGGGCGCCGGCCTTGTAGCCGGTGCGCTCGTCGCGGTGGATCAGCTCGATGTCGACGCCCGCGTCGCGTCTGGCGGCGACGAGCTTCCGGGCGATGCGGGTGGTGTCGTCGGTGGAGTCGTCGAGGACCTGGATTTGCAGAAGCTCGCGGGGGTAGTCGAGCGCGCAGACCGCCTCGATGAGCCGCTCGACGACGTAGCGTTCGTTGTACAGCGGAAGCTGGACGGTGACCGCCGGGAGCTGTTCGGCGTCGAATCGTGCGGCGGGCTCGGGGTCGGGGCCGCGGGCGTACTTGCGGTACAGGTACACCAGGAGGTAGCGGTGGAGGCCGTAAAACGACAGGGCAGCGAGGACGGCGAAGTAGCCAGCGAGGATGGCGACGGTGACGGTCGGGTCGTCGAGAAATTCCAGCATACTCGCTCAGTGCGGCCGGTCGAGGGTGAACGGCGGGGCGCGCCGGGGCGTCTCGTGGCGTGCTCCGGTCCGTTCGACGTCTGTCGGGGCGTCCGGTGTCTCGCAGGTTCGACGGCTCGTGAACCTGGATGATTCGCCGGGCGTCCCGTTTCAACTTCGTGCGACCTTGATTTATGGGATGGCGGGGGTGGGAAGCAAGAATGTTCGAGAGTGCGCTCACGACTGACGGGTTGATCGCACCGTCCGGACCCCTTCATGCTGCGCGAGCAGTGCTCCGCCCCGAACGGTTTATGCTGGCAGTCCACAGTGTACGGGTCGGCCTCTCCTGGACACCGTCGAAGGCGGCCTTCCCGGTGATGTTCTCCCGGAGCACTGCCTGGGCAGCATAAAAAGGTCCGGCGGTGCTTTCGGCACATGGGGGAGGGGTGTGATCCAACTCCGTGGGATCGGGGTGCCGGCGTCCCGCGTCGCATTCGCCAAGACGCCAAGAACACCCCGACGCGCCTCGCCGGTGCCTCGATCGAGCACTTCGCGCCGGGAGCCCGAGCGCGCCTTGGCGAGCTTGGCGTCTCGGGTTGCTTGGCGATTCCGGGACCCGTGATCCCGTCGCTCACGATATCCTCGGTCGACCCCGAGGCGTCTCGGCGGTGTGGCGTCCGATATCGCCAAGATCGAGAGATCGCCACGACGCCAAGAACAACCAAACCCGGGTTGGTCTCGAGCTGACTCGCCACGTGCAGCTCAGGCGACGTACGTGGGGGCGGTCGCCAAAAAACATGACAAGAGTTGCCTGTCCTTGGCGAGCTTGGCGTCTCGGGTTGCTTGGCGATTCCGGGACCCGTGATCCCG
>CAZRLK010000278.1:0-64 GCA_964600555.1 uncultured Bradymonadales bacterium | reverse complement strand
CCCGAGGCGTCTCGGCGGTGTGGCGTCCGATATCGCCAAGATCGAGAGATCGCCATGACGCCAA
>CAZRLK010000277.1:0-4292 GCA_964600555.1 uncultured Bradymonadales bacterium | reverse complement strand
GACTTCACCTCGCACACCGGAGGCCGTTTTCGTGTCTCGGCGAACCCCCCTGTTCATCTGCACTCGAAGCCGACCGAACCCGAGGATCACTCGAGCGGCTCGATCGGACGGGTGGAACCGGCGGTCTCGTCGATGAAGGCGTCGTGGAGGGTGTGGAGAGCTAATTCGACCGCCTCGGGCGCGAGCACCCACGATAGGCGCGCTCCCTCGACACCCAGGCCCCACGGTTCAATCTCTTCGGCCGACAACCGCCCCCGGGCCTTCGTCGCCCACTTCGGCTCGGCCCCGATCCCCTGGCCAACCAGACTCACCAGACCGGCCCGCCGCACCTCGACGTCGCCGGCCAGGCCCGGGAGCGCCTCTTCGAGCTGCTCGAAGCCGTGGACGTCCTCGTCGCCGAGAAACACCTCGCAAAATCGGCCCGGCCGCCAGTTGCAGACCAGTACCTGCTCGTCGCCAAGCCCCTCGACCACCTCGTCGGCCGTTTCCCCGGCCGTCACCCACAATCCTCCCTCCAGATGGGTCACCGCCACCGCGGGCCGACCCGACTCCGCCCGCTCGATCCGCTCCTGAAAGCCACCCGTGCGCACCACCGTCCCACCCGTCTCCGGTTGGTGCGCCTTGCGCGTATACAGCGCGATGTTCGAGCGCCGCGCAAACTCCACTGCCTCTTCGTGCAGGATCCGCGCCCCCGAGCGCGCCATCTCGAGCATCTCCTCGTGGCTCAACTCGACGAGCTGCTCGGCGGAGAGGACGACCCCCGGATCCGCATCGAAAATCCCCTCGACATCACTGTAAATCTCGCAGATCTCCGCATCCAGTGCCGCCGCCAGGGCGACGGCCGTCGTATCGCTCCCCCCTCGCCCCAGGGTCGTCACCTCGCGACGGTAGCTCGTCCCCTGGTAGCCGGCGACGATCACGATCTTGCCCATCTCCAGCTCGTCGCGCACCCGAAACGGACGCACGTCCATGATGCGCGCATCGGAGTGGTTGTGCGTGGTGATGATCCCGCACTGCGATCCGGTGAGACTCACCGCCTCGGGGCCCCGGTCCTGGATGGCGATCGACAGCAGCGCCATCGCGATGCGTTCCCCGACCGACAGCAACATGTCGAGCTCGCGGCGCGACGGACGATCGGTCAGAGCCCGCGCCATCTCGAGCAACTCGTCGGTCGTATCGCCCATCGCCGAGACGACCGCCACGACGTCGTGGCCCGCTCGGTGGGTCTCGACGATCTTTTCGGCGACGGCCTCCAGCCGATCGAGCTCGTCGACCGACGATCCCCCGTATTTCTGGACGACGACACTCATTCGCTCGACCGAACGATAGCGGGGATCAATCCGGCGACAGCCGCAAAGATACTTCCGAAAAGTGCCACGAGCGGACCGATCGACAGCCCGATCGGCCCCGCCGTCATCGTCCCGACCGCCAGCGCCGCGACCACGACGCCGACGCCGAGATACAGCGCCCCTCGCCACATCGCGTTCATCGGGACGAACGCCATCGCAATCGAAGCGACCGCGCCGAGTCCGTTCGCGACGCCGAGCGCCAGCGCCAGGATCTCGCTGGACGCATCTCCGGCCAGCACCTGCACCAAAAGCGCCATCCCGAACGACATGCCGGCGAGTACTCCACAGACGGTCTGAACCAGCACCGCATAGCTCCCCAGGCCATCCTCTTGCTCGTTCCCCGCCTCGCCCGCCGCCGGAGGGGCACTCTCCGTCCCCCCACTTCCCGAACCGGAATCGGCCTCGCCGGAGGTCCCCCGAGCGGCCGGCCGCACGTCGCGCTCGATCCGGCCGGGCGCCTGACCGCCTTCCTCCTCCGGCACATCCCGCGGCTCTTGCTCCTGCTCGCGCCCACCCCGGTCCGGTCGCCTATCCGGCTCGTCTTCCTCCCCGCCCGCCCCTGCCCCGAGCGAGCCCGTCGACTCCTCCTCCCCGAACAGCTCGAGCTCCCCCTCCGAGGCGTCCTCCGTCTCGAAGGTGATCTCGTCGACCGACGCCTCGATCCCCCCCGGCTCACCGGGCTCGGACGGCGCTTCCAGATCCTCGCCCGCCTCCCCCATCTGACCTCCCGACGACGACTCGTCGTCCCCGAGTCGCCGGCCGAATCCCGCCTCACCGGGCATCGACAGCTCGTCGTCGCTCCGGTCGACCTGAAAGCCCGTCGGCCCGTCGCGCTCGGCCGGAAATCCCGACTCGGCCGGGTTCTCCGCCTGCACCTTCGAGCCCGACGATTCCTCTCCCGCCGGCGCCTGCTCCGGCTCCTCCACCCCACCCGGCGCAGAGATCGACTCGCGCTCCGCCGACTCCTCCCCCCCGCGCTGCGAGGCCGCAGGAATCCCCCCACTTTCGTCCGGCTCGACGTCGTGTTTGCGGTAGGTGCCACCCCCGAGCACGCCGCTGTCGTTCGGATCCCGAGTGCGGCTGGTGCCGGAGCTCTGGTAGGTCCCGACGCCACTGTCGACGCCGGAGTCGTTCCCCCCGGAGACGACGCCGCTGTCGGCCTGGGCCCCCTCGCTCGAGCCGGGCTTTCGCACCACCCCCGCTCCGGCCGCCGCCTGACCCGCCTCCTCGTCGTCGGGCCCCTGGGCTTCGACATCCTCCGGACGATCCTCTCCCCGCTGGGCATCGTCCGCCCCCTCGTCGAGCTCGCGCACCTGGCGCTCGAGCTCGTCCATCGTCTCGATCCGAAACTCCTCGGTCCGCTCCTGCTCCGACAACTCGCCGCCAACCCCCTCCTCCGAGGCTTCCGCCAGCCGGGGACTCGAACTCTCCGCCTCGGCCTCGACTTTCGGCATCCCGAGGTGCGTTTTCAGACTCTCCTCCCCGACCGGCGAATCCGCTCGACCCGCCTCCGACGCCTCGCCATCCGATTCGTCGACGTCATCGACGTCACTGGTTTCCTCGGCCGAGATCCCCCAGGCCGACAAAACCTCCTCCTCGGACGGCTCTTCGCCGACCTCCTCGTCCCATCCG
The DNA here is from genome assembly GCA_964600555.1 of uncultured Bradymonadales bacterium. Classification (GTDB taxonomy): domain Bacteria; phylum Myxococcota_A; class Bradymonadia; order Bradymonadales; family Bradymonadaceae; genus CAJXPB01. The sequence continues at coordinate 1,311 of CAZRLK010000277.1, read as the reverse complement.
GTCCAGTTTCCGGTCCGTTGCGGATCGTCCTCCGGCGAGACCTCCGGCTCGGGCATCGGCGTCTCGGCCTCCGGATCGAGTGGCTCGCTGTCGGCCTCGACCGACGGCAACCCGAACTGCGTCGAGGTCGTATCTTCCTCCCCCCCCGCGTCGGTCTCGTCGCCGACAGCCGGCATCGCGTACTCGGTCGACTTCTCCGCACGTTCCCCACGCTCCTCCCCGCTGCCCTCCGAGCTGGAGTCCTCGGCGTCGCTCCGCTCGCCAGGCACCCCCATCAATGTCTTCTTCGAGCCTGCCCCCCCGGGATATTCGTACTGACAGGACGGACAGTGATTCGCCGAATCCGGGACGGCCGCACCACAGGACGGACACTCTTTCATGCACCCTCCTCGCTTACACGTGCCTGCCCGAAGTCCGACCGCGGCGAACCGCTCCCCCGTCCAACTGGAAGCATCGAGTCGAGAGCCAAAATCCCGTCGGAGTCGATGGCGATGTCAACGGAGCCTCCCACCAGTTCGACCACCGCCCAGAGTCGCGTGTAGGATACCGACAAACCGCGCAACCGCAAACCCCCGATTGGGGGAGACCCCCCGGCCCTCACCTCAAAACCCCGCCTCTCGGGTTGCAGCGAGGCCGCCTCGCGTCCACACTCACGGGCCGGTCGGCGAATTCAGTCGAATATTTCGACCCGCATGCCTGTTGTGCGGATCGAACGCGAGTGGGACCGCCGATGTCGGCCCATCCCCCCACGGAGACATCACGCCATGCACCTGGATCTCGCCGTCGACAATTATCTACGCCACCTCAAAGTCGAGCGCAGCCTCACGGAGAATACCCTCTCGGCGTATTCCACCGACCTCGGCCAGTTCGTCGACTACTGTCTCGACGAACACGACATCGAGCAGGTCGAGGCGATCACCGACCAGCAGATCAGCCAGTTTCTGGTCGATATGCTCGACCGAGGCCTCAAATCGCGCACCGTCTCACGCAAACTCTCCACGATCCGCGGCCTGTTCGAATACCTGCTCGACGAGGGCACCCTCGAGGCCGACCCGACCGAGCCGGTCGACACCCCCAGCTACGGGCGCAACGTCCCGACCGTCCTCAGCCTCGACGAAGTCGAATCCCTGCTCGACGCCCCCGACACCTCCACCCCGGAAGGCCACCGCGACTGGGTGATGCTCGAGGTCCTGTATGCGACCGGCCTTCGGGTGACCGAACTGGTCGAATTGCGCCTCAGCGAAGTCGATCTCGACGGCGGCTACGTCGACGTCGTCGGCAAGGGCGACCGCCAGCGCATCGTGCCGCTCG
>CAZRLK010000276.1:3506-4415 GCA_964600555.1 uncultured Bradymonadales bacterium | reverse complement strand
GGGGACCGGGAAGCGGACTCGGGAGCAGGGAACGGAGTACGGAGAGCGGAGAGGGGCCGATCGCCCCGATCCCGCCGATCGCCCCGGTCCCGCCATTCGTCGGCTCTCCGTTCTCCGTTCTCCGCTCCACGCTCGTCGCTGGTGGTTCCCGATTCGTCGTTGTTTCCCGTCGATCGGGCACACAACAGCGAAATTGGAACCGGGAACAGGACTTAGAAGCAGGGAACGAAGTACGGAGAGCGGTGAAAGCGCTGGAGCCGGTCGGGGGTTGTGGCCAACCGACGGGTCGTGATCGCACTCCCCGCCGTGGTTCGGCGAGTTGCGATCCGCGATCAGCGAGTCACGATCAGCGAGTCGCGAGGCCGACGAGCGATCCCCCTCGTCGGGGCGTCTCGACCACGCGAAGGGGTGGGGGCCGACCCTCAGACGGCGTGGGCGACACTCGATGTGAGGGTGAGGTTTCGATCGAACCGTGTGTGACACGATCAGACCGAGCGTGAGGTGTCGGTTTTTTCGGGGGAGATGCGATACGTGTCGACGCGGAGACCCCCCTTTTGCCCGTTTGCCATGCCCGACTCGAGCGCGGACCGTCGGACGCATCGTGGCAGACATGCCGGCGACGAGGGTGGGGGCGCGATTTTCAGGTGCTCGCCATGCCGATTTCGGGGTCAGCGACCCCGGGGGAATTGCTGTACACACGTCTCGATCGGCACCCGACCTTCGGCTCGAAAGCAGCAAACAAGTGACGATCGCAACGCGTCAGACGCGCTGAAGGTGGTCGCGACGAGACCGACAAAACGACGCGAGCGCCGAGATACTCCCGGTACAGTCCGGACATTTTTCCGTTCGGCCCGACACCTCCGATGCCGTCCGATCGCCCGTTCGTCCGACCGTCCGACCGTCCGTTCG
>CAZRLK010000276.1:0-3406 GCA_964600555.1 uncultured Bradymonadales bacterium | reverse complement strand
TCCGTTCGTCCGATCCGTCCGTTCGTCCGATCCGTCCGTTCGTCCGATCCGTCCGTTCGTCCGATCCGTCCGATTGTCCGATCCGTCCGATTGTCCGATTGTCAGATGCCGTCCGCCTACCGATCGAGCAACTTCCGCACGACTGTCACCAACACCCGCGGCAGGATCTCGGGCTGGCGCAACACCGAGTAGCCCGACGGCCCGAACACCCCGTCGAGGTAGCTCGGCGCATCGCGGTCGATCGTCAGGCAAAACACCTCGACGCCCTGCATCCGGGCCTCGCGGACGGCCTGGCGGGTATCCTCGATGCCGTAGCGGTTTTCGTAGTGGTCGACGTCGTTGGGCTTGCCGTCCGACAGCAGCAACAACAGCGGGTGGCGGACGCGCCGCTCGACGAGCCGGGCGGTGGCGTGGCGCAGCGCGGCCCCGGCCCGGGTGTAGCGATCCGGGCGCAGGCCGGCGATCCGCCGGCGCACCTCGCGGCGGTAGGTCTCGTCGAACTCCTTGATCGGCCAGGTGCGCACGTCGGCCGGCCCCCGGCCCGAGAAGGCGTCGATGGCGTAGTCGTCGCCGAGGGCCTCGAGCGCCTCGCAGACGATCAGCAGCGCGTCCTTTTCGGCGTCGATGATCCGGCGGTCGTCCATCAGCCAACTGTCGGTCGAGGCGCTGATGTCGATCAGCAGCTCGACGGCGACCTCGCGGCGGCGGGGCCGGTGCTTTTTGTACAGGCGGTTCTCCGGGGCGCACCCGGCGCGGCGGTCGGCGTGCGCCTCGACGTACGCCGCGACGTCGATCTGTTCGCCGTCGGGCTGGCGTCCGACGACCTTGCGGCGAGGCCGGAGCTGCTCGAAACACCGCCGCACCTCGTGGATCAGAGCCGCGTGCTCGCTGCGCGTCTCGTCGACCCAGCTTCCCGGGCCGAGCGTCGGCTCGCGGGGCCGGACGATCGCCTCGTCGGGGATGTACTCCGAGGCCCGAAAGTCCCACTCGGGGTAGCGGATGCCGTCGACCTCGTCGTAGTCGACCCGCTCGATGCCCCGGGGCGGCGGATCCTCGCTGGCGAGCACCTCGCGGGCCGGGTCGTCGGTGCGCACCAGCCGCCCCTGCTCCATTTCCGCCAGCGACTCGGCGAGGTTTTCCGGATCGGCGGCGTCGTCGCGGTCGACCGGCCGCTGCAGGCCCATCGGATCCTGGGCCGTCTCGTGCAGGTCGTCGCTCGGGACGAAAAAGCCCCCCTCGTCGTCGTCATCCTCGTCGTCTTCAGCTTCGCGGGCCCTCGGCCGGCGCTCGACCTGCTGGCTTCGGGTCTCGCCGTCGCCCTCGGAATCGCCCCCGTCCCGCTCCCCCTCGCGGCCGCCCTGCGGGGCGTGCTCCCCGTCGATCTCGCCCCACAGGTCGACCGGCGGCACCCCGCGGAACTTGCCCGGCGTCCGGATCTCGTCGGCCCGCCGCTCCGCCCACCGCCGCGACTTTTCCGGGTCGTCGGGCGTCGGCACGTGCTCCGGCGGCTCGCCGGGCGGCGCCTCGAGCAGGTCGCGCACCCACCCCTCGACGGTCCCCTCCGGGTCGGTCATCTGCTCGAGCGCCGGCCTCGCTTCCCGGGCCCGCTCGCGCTCCCGGCGCACCCCCTCGACCAGCCCGTGCAGGTGCTCCGAGATGTAGCGATCGGCGGCCGCCGCCTCGACCAAAAGATACAGGTGCCGCGAGGGGTGGCGTGCGCCGCCCGGCACGTGGCGCGCCGTCCCGCGCAAAAGCCGGATCGCCTGCTCGACGGCATAAAGCCGGTAGCGCTGCACGGCCGCCTCCCGCTCGCCCTCCGGATACACCAGCCGGCGGGGGAGCCGGATGCGCGCCCCGTCGGTCGACGGAATCGGGCGCTCCCGGACGTTGAATGTCGGGATCTCTCGGAACCAGCGCACCAGGAAGTTCGGCACCACCGGCGGTTCGGCGACGACGATCGGGACGTCGAGCCGAAAGGTCGCACTCAAAAACAGCCCGAGCCGACGCTCGATCGCCTCGAGGCGCAGCGTCTCCGGCTCGCGGTCCGCCGAGTGGCGATCCCAGAGGCCGAGCGCCCGCTCGCTGACCACGTGGGCGGCATCGATGACGACGTCTTCCGGCTCCGACATCGCCTCAGACCGTCGCCGTGATGACGTCGCGAATCGCGTCTTTGAGGTCCGGATCGTCGGTCAGCGGGCCCATCATCGCCCGCAGACAGGCGGTCTGCCGGTCGACGCCGCCGGCGATCAGCCGCCCCGCCGCCACCAGAAGCCGCGTGCTCGGCACCTCGACCAGCCCCTGGTCTTCGAGGTTGCGCACCCGGCTCGCCAGCTTGACCAGCTCGACGGCGGTCGGCCGATCGATGTCCGCCTCCTCGGCGACGATGTCGGCCTCGATCTTGTTGGACGGAAAGTCGAACTCGAGCGAGACGAACCGCTGGCGCGTGCTCGGCTTCAGCTCTTTGAGCAGGTTCTGGTAGCCCGGATTGTACGAGACGACGAGCTGGAAGCCGGCGGCCGCCTCGAGCAACTCGCCGGTCTTCTCGATCGGCAGCACCCGGCGGTCGTCGGTCAGCGGGTGGATCAACACGACGGTATCCTGGCGCGCCTCGACGATCTCGTCGAGATAACAGATCGCCCCCTCGCGCACCGCCCGGGTCAGCGGCCCGTCTCGCCAGATCGTATCGCCCCCCTGCACGAGATACCGCCCCGTCAGGTCCGTCGCCGAGAGGTCGTCGTGGCAGGCGACCGTGATCAGCGGCCGGTCGAGCCGCCAGGCCATGTGCTCGACGAACCGCGTCTTGCCGCAGCCGGTCGGCCCCTTGAGCATCACCCCGAGCTGCTGGCGGTGGCAGGTCTCGAACACCGAGATCTCGTCGTCGAGCTCGACGTAGTACGGCTCCTCGCCGAGCCGGCGCAGCCCCTGGGAGGGGCCGGTCGACTCGGGGTCGGTCTCCCCGTCCCCGGTCTCGATGTCGTCGGCGATCTGGGTGGTCATCCTAGCTGGAGGCCTCGTCGGCTCGGTCGTCGGTGCTGGCGAATCGGAAGAAAAAGTCCCAGATCGTCAGGCCGACCCCGATGGTGAACAATCCGCCGGTCGCCAGCAACATCTGGAAGTGGACCTGGATTTTCTCCTGGGTCTCCATGAACCCGACGCCCATGATTCGCTCGAGATACGTCTGCACGATCCCGGCGGCGGCGAAGGCCATCGTCATCCCGAACATCCCGGCGACCTGCAGCCAAAAGCCCCACATCCCGACGGTATCCTTCTCGCCGGGGTCGTGGCCGCGGTAGTCGGGCAGGGCGTAGGCGATGATCCCGAGCACGATCATCACGTAGGCGCCGAAAAACGCCATGTGGCCGTGCATCGAGGTGATGTGGGTGCCGTGGGTCCACTGGTTGACCGA
>CAZRLK010000275.1:0-4427 GCA_964600555.1 uncultured Bradymonadales bacterium | reverse complement strand
GCGACGAGCCCCCCGGCCACGCGTCGCCGGACGACGAGCCGGTGACGATCCGGGTCGACCGCCCGCAGACCGATTACCTGTACCGCGACCGCCGCGGGCGCCTCCGCTCCGCACCACGTCTCCGGGCGATTCCGCCAGCCTACCGGGGGGCCGTCATGGTCCACCATCCCGACCTCCAACCCCGGGACGCCGAGACAGTCTTTGTCGCCAACCTCCTGGACGCCTCCCTCGACCAACAGCTCCTCGTCGAGCCCGCGAGCCGCCGGGACTTCTCCGCCCGCAGCGGCGACCTCCGAGACGCTCGACAGCTCGCCCGCCTGACCGCCTACACCGCCCGGGAATTCGCCAAACTCGACCCGCGTTCCCGTCGTCGGGCTGCCTCCGAGCGGGCCGAACGCCGCTTCGAGGAACTTCTCCCTCGACTCGCTGAACCGGACGCCGGCCAGACGCGCGACTCCACCGACGCCGTCGATCCTCGCGGAGGCCCGAGAGACGACGCCACTCGATCACCCCGCCACGCTCCTCGCACCCCTCCCGACCGATGACCAAACTGTTCGTCGCATTCGCCGCCGTTTTCGGAGCCATCGGCGTCGCCACCGGCGCCTTCGGCGCCCACGGCCTCGAGGATCGCCTCGACGCCCACGCCCTGCAGGTCTGGCAGACCGCCTCCGAATACCAGATGTATCACGCCCTCGCCCTGCTCGGCACCGCCTGGCTGGCCCACCAGGCTCCGTCGACTTCCGTGACGGTCGCCGGCTGGTGTTTCATCGCCGGCATCCTCCTGTTTTCGGGCTCGCTGTACATCCTCGCTCTCACCGACGCCTCCTGGTGGGGCCGCATCACCCCCTTCGGCGGCCTCTCGTTCATCGTCGGCTGGATCGCCCTCGTCGTCGCCTCCTTCTCATTCGGCTGACCGACGCCCCACTCGCCGCCACGCTCCTTGCCCACACGCCCCGCGTCGTTTAGAACGAGCCCGCCTCCGCTCGTCCGCCCCGACGCGACTCCACCCCCTCGACCACCATGGAAGTCGGCGATTCCCCGATTACGCTTCGCGACGTCGAGCAGGTCGTCCTCGAGCACGACCCGGTCCGGATCGCCGACCCGGCGCGCGAATCCGTCCGGCAGGCCGCCGCCTTCGTCCGCAACCGCGCCGAAAGTGGCGAGGCCGTCTACGGCGTGACGACCGGCTTTGGCGCCAACCGCGACCGCGTCATCGCCCCGGAGGATGCCGGCACCCTCCAGGAGCGCCTCCTCGTCAGCCACGCCTCCGGACTCGGCGAGCCCCTCCCGGGCGAGGTCGTCCGCGCGATGATGTTCCTGCGCATCAACGCCCTCGCCCAGGGCAACTCCGGCATCCGCTACGAGACGCTCGAGACCCTCGCCGAGATGCTCAACCGGCGACTCCATCCGGTCGTCCCCCGGCTCGGAAGCGTCGGCGCCAGCGGCGACCTGTGCCCCCTCGCCCACATGTGCCTGCCGCTGATCGGACGCGGCGAAGCCGACTACGACGGCGAACGACTCGACGGCGCCGAGGCGATGCAGCGCGCCGGACTCGAGCCACTCGATCTCACCTACAAGGAGGGCCTGGCGCTGCTCAACGGCACCCAGGCCCAGACCGCCCTCGGCGTCGTCGCCGCCTATCGCTTCCGCCGAATCCTCGACTGCGCCGATACCGTCGGTGCGATGAGCCTCGAGGCCGTCGCCGGCCGCCGCGCCGCCCTCGACCAGCGCATCCACCAGTTGCGCGGCAGCGACGGCCAGAGCGCCAGCGCCGCCATCATCCGCCGCCTGCTCGAGGGCAGCGAACTGGCCGGCGCCGAACCGGGCACCGTCGACGGCAAAGTCGAGTACGTCCAGGACTCGTATTGTCTGCGCTGCATGCCCCAGGTCCACGGGGCCAGCCGCGACGCCCTCGCCCACGTCGTCGACGTACTCACCACCGAGGCCAACGCCGTCACCGACAACCCCCTGGTCTTTCCCGCGGACGGAGACGAGGATACGGGCGCCATCCTGTCGGGTGGCAACTTTCACGGCCAGCCGGTCGCCATGAGCCTCGATTACCTCAAGACGGCGATCGCCGAGATCGGCAGCATCGCCGAACGCCGCTGCGCAAAACTCACCGACAAGTATTTCTCCGAGGGGCTCCCCCCGTTTCTGATCGACCAGCCCGGCATCAATTCCGGGATGATGATCCCCCAGTACGTCGCCGCCGCCCTCGTCTCCGAGAACAAATCGCAGGCCTTTCCCGCCTCCGTCGACTCGATTCCCACCAGTGCCAACATGGAAGATCACGTCTCGATGGGCATGCACGCCGGCCTGCACGCCCTCCAGGCGCTCGAGAACATCCAGCGCGTCGTCGGCATCGAGTATCTGATCGCCGCCCAGGCACTCGACTTGCGCGAGGGATTCGACCTGGGCCGCGGCACCTCCCGAGCCCGGGACCTGCTGCGCGAGCACGTCCCGTTCATGAAACGCGACCGCGTCCTGGCGCCGGACATCGAGACCGCCGTCGAACTCGTCGCCGACGGAAGTCTCTGGGACGAGCTCACTCCGTTTTTCGACGACGCGTGATCAGATCGCAATCCCGCGCCCCCGAACGACGACCCACTCGCCGGTCTCCTCGTCGAGCCGCACACGCATCGTCTCCAGCCGATCGCCCTCGCACGGCCCCATCACACAGCGTCCCGTCTCCGGCTCGAATCGCGCGCCGTGAGCGTCACACACGAGCGCCCCGCCATCCTCGCTCACGAACTTACCGGTGTGACAGTCGAGCGCCAGCCCGAGGTGCGGGCAGACGTTCCGGAAGGCGAGCGGCCGGTCGCCACCGAGCCGGATCACGACCGCCTCGACGGCGGCTCCGCCGAGTGGCGGCTCGTAGGTGAACCGAACCCGATCGCCCGGTGCCGCCAGCTCGTCACGGGGAATGCGTGCGAGTTCGCGGCCCACCGGGTTACTCCCCGCTCTCGAGTTGTTTGAGGGCCTCGGCCCGGAAGTGCGTCTGCAACGGCTCGATCAACTCGTCGACCTCGCCGTCGAGGACGCGCTCGAGCTTGTGGGTGGTAAAGCCGATACGGTGGTCGGTGACCCGGTTTTGCGGAAAGTTGTAGGTGCGAATCCGCTCCGAGCGATCCCCGCTGCCGACCTGTTCGAGTCGTTCGGCCGCGCGGGCCTGCTGCTGCTCCTGGCGCTTCTCCTCCAGCAGCCGCGCCTTCAAAACCCGCATCGCCTTCGCCTTGTTTTTGTGCTGGCTCGCTTCGTCCTGACAGGTGACGACCGTCCCCGTCGGCAGGTGCTCGATCCGGATCGCCGAGTCGGTCGTATTCGCATGCTGGCCTCCCGGCCCGCTGGAGCGAAACGCCCCGATCTCGAGGTCCCCCGGATTCAGGTCGACTTCGACATCGTCCGCCTCGGGCAACACCGCCACGGTCACCGCCGAAGTGTGGATCCGGCCCTTGCTTTCCGTCTCCGGGACGCGCTGGACACGGTGTACGCCCGCCTCGCGTTTGAGATGGCTGTAGACGTCGTCCCCCTCGATCAGCGCGATAATCTCCTTGAATCCCCCCTTGTCGGTGGTGTTGACGTCGACGATGTCGACCTGCCAGCCGTGCTGCTCGGCGTAACGATCGTACATGCGAAACAGATCCGCCGCGAACAGCGCCGCCTCGTCTCCGCCGGTCCCGGCCCGGATCTCGAGCAAAATATCCTTCTCGTCGAGCGGATCCTCCGGGATCAGCAACTCCTTGAGCTCCTCCTCTAGGCGCTCCTTTTCCGCTTCGAGCCGCGCGATCTCCTCGCGCGCCATCTCCCGGATCGCTTCGTCGTCGTCCTGGCGCAGCAGTTTGTTCTCCTCGAGCTCCTCGTCGACCTCCCGATACTGCGAGTACAGGTCGACGACTTCCTCGAGTTCGGCGTGCTCTTTGGCGAGCTTCTGATACTTGTCGGGATCGTCGCTCAGCGCCGGGTCGGCGAGCCGAGCGTTCAATTCTTCGTACCGCGATTCGACTTCTTCGAGTTTTTCGAACATCCGTCTCCACCGGCCAGGCGGCTGAGCAGCCAAGCATCTAAGGGCAAAACGGCGACAGCGCTGCTGAACAATTTACCTGTTCGACGACGCCCGCGCGGTTGCTTGACTGCCAGGCCGCTCGGCCGCTTAGCTGCCACTTCGCCGGTCAGTTGTTCGACATCGACGCGAGGAACTCCTCGTTGCTTTTGGTCTTGCCCATCTTGTCGAGCAAAAACTCCATCGAGTCGACCACGTTCAGCGGGTGGAGCAGCTGCCGCAACACCCAGACGCGATTGAGCACGTCCTCGGTCATCAGCAGCTCCTCTTTTCGCGTCCCCGACTTCTGGACGTCCATGCACGGGAAAATCCGCTTTTCCATCAACTTGCGGTTGAGGTGGATCTCGCAGTTACCCGTCCCTTTGAA
>CAZRLK010000274.1:0-4438 GCA_964600555.1 uncultured Bradymonadales bacterium | reverse complement strand
CGGCCTCGCCGACGGCTTTTCGAGCGTCACGAAAAGATCATCGACACGTCGGCGGCCTCGACCGAATGCGTCAGCGCCCCCGACGAGACGAGATCGAGGCCGAGCCCCCCCAGCTCCGGGAGCCGCTCGAGAGTGACGTTGCCGCTCGCTTCGACCAGCACCCGCTCGCCGGCTCGCTCGCGCACCAGCTCGACCGCCCGGGCCATCTGCTCGGTCGCCATGTTGTCGAGCATCACGACGTCGGCCTCCGCCTCGAGCGCCTCCTCGAGCTCCTCGATCGACTCGACCTCGACTTCGATCTTGAGCGTATGCGGCGCCTCGGCGCGGATCCGCTCGACGGCGGCGGCGATGCTCCCGGCGGCGACGATGTGGTTGTCCTTGACGATGATGCCGCCGGCCAGGTCGAGCCGGTGGTTGTTGCCCCCGCCGCAGCGTACCGCGTATTTGTCGAGGTGGCGAAAGCCCGGGAGCGTCTTGCGGGTATCCACCAGGTCGGTCGTCGGGTCGTCGAGGGCGTCGACGTATCGCGCGGTTTTGGTGGCGATACCCGAGAGGCGCTGCAGGAAGTTGAGCGCGGTCCGCTCGGCCCGCAACACCGCCCCGGTCGGCCCCTCGACGCTCGCCGCCGCCTCGCCCGACTCCAGCTCGGCGCCATCCTCCCGCTCGACGGCGTAGGCGATCTCGGTGTCGACCTGCTCGAAGACGAGCGCCGCGACGGCGTGCCCGCAGACGACCATCGGCTCTCTGGCGACCAGCCTCCCCTGCGAGCGGTGCCCGGGCGGAAAGGCCGACGCCGAGGCGTCCATCGCGGCGGCATCCTCTTCGAGCGCCATCTCGACGAGTCGGCGCGTGTGCGGATCGATCGGTAGCGACATGAGCGAGACTCCGGTGGGGGGAGCGCGAGTCGATCAGATGTTGGTGACGATCCGGTCGAGCGGGACGCCGCGGTCGAGCAGCCGACCGACGACGGCGCGTTTCATGACCGGCGCCCCGGCGAGAAAGACGTGCGCGCCGTCGAGCTCCGGGTCGTCGGCCTCGAAGGCGTCCTGGACGTACCGATACCCGTCGGCGTCGTCGCGCAGCGAACCGTCGCAGTGGAAGGTCCGGATGCCGCGCCGGTTCCACGCGCTCGATTCGTCGAGGTAGGCGAAGTCGGCCGGGTCGGATTCGCCGTAATAGATCGTCACCTGCGAGGGGGCCCGGTCGGTGTGGTGCTGCCAGTACTGCAGGGCGGGCCGCAGGCTGGCGATGCCGCTGCCGGTCGCAAAGCAGACGAGCGGCCGGCCGGCGACCGCGTCGACCGGCCAGCCCGGCCCCTCGGGCGCCGAGATCGCGATCGTCGACCCGCGGGTGACCGGCTCGAGCGAGACCCCGAGGTCGGTCTGGCGGTCGACCAGAAACTCCCAGCCGTGCTCCGAAGCCGACCCGGGGGCGGAGGCGATGACGAGAAAGCGCGGCGTCAGGTGGTCGTCGGGACTGAGGGTGACGTACTGGCCCGGCCGCTCGTAGTTTTCACGGTCCGCCTCCCCGACGCGGGCCCGCAGCCCGAGATATCGCCGCCCCTCCTCCCAGAACTCCTCGATCTCACAGGTGCGCCGCTCCCGCGGCGCCTCCGGCGGGAGGTCCGGCTCCCCCTCGATCAGTTGCTCCGCCTCGGGCGGCAGCTTGTCGGCCACGCCGAACCTCCGCAAACGGATTGCTCGTCGACTCTCGTACAAACCCTCGTCGCCCGCAATTGTTATCCCGTGCGCCAGCCCGAATCAACATGGCGACGCATTTCCAACGACTCCGGTCGCGCCCGACACCCCTCCCGCACCCGCCGCCACCGCGACCGCAGTGCACGATCGAATTCGCCAAAACGTCGAGAACTCCCGACGCCCCCGGTCGGATTCGCCAAGGCGCCAAGACGCCAAGACGCCAAGAACAACGCCCAAAACCCGCGACGTCCCTCCCTGCAACCGACGGCACCGGTCGGCGGCAAAGCCGCCCGGGTCGCCGCAACCGGCGGCCTCCAACACCCCCATCTTGGAGCGTCGGCGGCCTCGCCGACGGCCGTTTGGGAGACGTCGTCTCCCGGACCGCCGCGATCGGAGTGAACCGTCCGACCGCACGCGCCACGCCGCCGGCAGCCCAACCCCCCGCGCCCCCGACGCACCTCCCCCCGACCGACGGCACCGGCCGGCGGCGAAGCCGCCCGGGGACCCGCAGCCGGACCGCAGTGAGAGGCCCGCAGTCCGGCCTCTCATCTGCGTCCGAAGGCGGGGACCCGGCAGGGAGACGCAGTCTCCCGGGCCGGTGCCCGAACCACACGAGTCCCGTCGAAGACCCGACGACGCCTTGGCGTCTTGGCGATCTTCGCGATCTTGGCGTAACGGATCCCCGACCGCCGAGAGCCCCAGGACCCCTTTGCGATCTTTGCGCTCTTGTGCCCTGCGGGTGCTTTGCGGTTCCTCGAACTTTCAACTTTCGGCATTCGATGCTGTCGTTTATGGTGCGGCCCGCGACGACGCGCCCGATTTTTCGTCCGCCCGCATCTCAGAGGTTTTCGATGCCGACGCCGTATTATCAACTGCTCGGACACATCGCACTCGCCGACCACACCCGCCGCCACACCGACGGGGTCGAGACGGCCCTCGACTCGGAGGGCTTCGGGGAGGATCGCTGGGAGAGCGCCTCGCGGCTGATCGAGCGCGGCCTCGAGCTGCCCGACCGCCGGGCCGAGGAGGTCGCCGAGGAGCGCATCACCGAACACGAGGTCCACAGCGCGGCGACCGAAGTCGAGATGTGGATGCAGACCGCCGCCTTTCGGCTCAAAAAGGCCGTCGACGACGAGCAGGTGCTCGAGACGGCCCTCGGCGCCGACATCCACTTCGACGATCACGTCGTCGAGGTCGTCGCCAAAGCCCTCCGTCTGATCGGCATGATCCGGGCGCACTCGGTGCTGCACGAGCAGTTCGGCACCGACCGCTCGGCCAGGGACCTGCTGATCCGCGGCAACACGCTTTTGCGCAAGCTCCTGGACATCGGCGACAAGTGGCTGGCACCGAGTCACGCCGGCGACCCGGACGCCGAGGTCTTCAGCGAGATCGCCACCACGCGCCGGTCGATGACCGAGTGGCTGCGGGCCCTCGACGACGCCGCCACGCTGCTCGAGGATCGGCCCGACATCCTCGCCGAACTGGGCTACGTCCCCGAGGGCGTCGGGCTGCCGGTCGGCGGCACCGGCTACTCGATCACCCTGCACGAGCGCAGCCACCGCGAGCCCCCCGACCCGAACGAACAGCCCACCGGCGACCCGAGCTGGACGGTCGGCCGCCAGGGCCAGAACAACCAGAACATGGGCAAAGGCTGGGTCGAGCCGTCGTTCGAGTGAGTTGCGAAACAGGCGAGCCGTGTCCGTCGATCTGTACGACATCCTGGGCGTCTCCCCTGACGCCGACGCCGAGACGATCAAGCGGGCCTTCCGCCGGCTCGCCCGCCGGTACCATCCCGACCGCAATCCCGACGACCCGGAGGCCGAGGCGCGGTTCAAAGAGGCGCTGGCGGCCTTCGAGATCCTGAGCGATCCCGAGCAGCGACGCACCTACGATCGGCGGGGGCTGGCCGGACTCGACACCGCCGCCAAGGCGGGCGTGTCGACGGGCGGGGAGCCGCCCGACGAGCGGGGCGCCTGGCAGGGCGGCGGCTCGTTCGGCGAGGTCTTCTCGGAGGTCGTCGACGGGGAGAGCCCGTTCGACCACTCGCATTTCAAAAACGTCGGGGGCTTCGAGCACGTCAAACAGGCCGGCGGACGGGCCGCCGGACCGTCCGGCGGGGCGGGCCCCGGCGAGGCCGCCGCCGGCGAGGACCTCGTCGAGAGCCTCGAGGTCGACTTTCTCGATGCCGTGCTCGGCCGCGAGGTGACCGTCGAGGTCGGCGGGGAGACCCACCGGGTCGCCTTGAAGCAGGGAACCCGGAGCGGCGACCGGCTGCGCCTGCGCGGCCACGGCGAACCGGCGCCCGGTCCCGACGGCGATCCGGGCGATTTGCTGCTGGATGTCGAGGTGCGCGACCACCCGCTTTTGCGCCGGGACGGCCTCGACCTGTATCTCGACCTCCCGGTCACCTTCGCCGAGGCGCTCGACGGCGGCGGGGTGCGCGTGCCGACGCCCGAGGGCGAGGTCCGCCTCGAGCTGCCCGCCGGCGTCGACTCCGGCACCCGGCTGCGCCTGGCCGGCCGCGGGGTCGCCCGCGACGACGAGCGCGGCGACCTGTACGCCGTCGTCCAGATCGTCTCCCCGGACGACGTCGACGGCGAGCTCGAACAGGTCGTCGAGCGTCTCGAGGCGGGCTACACCCAAAAGGTGCGCGAGGACCTCGAGTTGTGACCCGGCCGGCCGCCCACCCACCCCCGACCTGCAGATACACCGGGGCCGTATACTCCCTCCGGGCGCCCGAC
>CAZRLK010000273.1:0-4562 GCA_964600555.1 uncultured Bradymonadales bacterium | reverse complement strand
GTGTTGTGCATGATCTTGAACAACCATGCCTTGCAGTTCGTCCCGTTTTCGTACTTGTCGAAGTGACGATACGCCTTGAGCATCGTCTCCTGGACGAGATCCTCGGCCTTTTGCTCGTCTTTGGTCAGTTTCAGGGCGGTCCCGTACAGGGCGTCGAGATGAGGAACGGCCTCCTCGTGGAACGCATCCTCGGGCTGATCGTCCTCGTGTTGGGTCTTTCCAAACATGATCTCGTCACCTCGCGATCGTGTCGGTCGCTTCAGTTGCGGGACGGAGCCTGCCTCCTCTCCGCCGGCTGGTGGCGTCTCTCTCCATTGTCACCTAGCCACAACATCGGACGCAATCGATATTATTTCATTCAATCTCGTAGTTCCAGCTCCCGGATCGGTATGCTCGAAGAGCGATGGATCCGAGAGGCCGGCTCACCTACGGTAGGGGCACCGTACTCACGCTCGCCGGCGGCTCGTCGTTGCCGATGTGGTTGGTGTGTCCGTAGCCGAGCTGGCCGAATTTGTTGAGCCCCCAGCAGCGGACCTTTCCGTCGGCGAGGGCGACGCAGGTGTGGAATTTGCCGGCGGCGACGTCGACGACCGGCGTCCCGAGTGAGACGGTCCCGGCGTCGGCCGGCACTTCGTCGTCGCCGACGGTCTGTTTGTGGCCGAGGCCGAGCTGCCCGAATCGGTTGTCGCCCCAGCACTGGACCTCGCCGCCCTCGAGCCGCGCACAGGTGTGAATGCCGCCCGCGGAGACCTGCTCGGCGGGCCCGGCGAGTTCGACGGCCCGGACGTCGGCCGGCTGCTCGTCGTCGCCGACATCGTCGGTGTGGGCGAGGCCGAGCTGTCCGTGCTCGTTCCAACCCCAGCAGCGTACCTTCTTGTTTTGCGTACGTGCGCACACGTGCCGCCGTCCGACGCTCACCTGCGCCGGCTCGCCGCCCACCTCGACCGGCTCGACGGCGGTCGGTACCTCGTCGTCGCCGACATCCTCGGTATGGCCGAGGCCGAGCTGCCCGTGGCGGTTCCACCCCCAGCAGCGCAGAGTCCCCGCCCGAAGGATCGCACACGTGTTGTACTTCCCGGCCGCGATGGCCCGTGCCTGGCCGCCCAGGACGACCTCTCCGGTCGTCGACGGCGCTTCGTCGTCGCCGATGACGTTGGTGTGCCCGTAGCCGAGCTTGCCGAACTTGCCGCTCCCCCAGCAGCGCACGTCGCCCCCCTCGAGCCGCGCACACACGTGAGAGCCGAATTTCGAGGCCCCAGCAGCAATCCCGACCGCCTCCGCCCCGAGATCGACCGCCTCGCCCGGCTCCGAGACCGGATCGGCGGCGCCCGGCCCCAGCCCGAGCTGGCCGTCGGCGTTCGCACCCCAGCAGACGATCCGACCGGCCATCCGCACGCAGCTAAACGACGCAGTCCGGTCGCCGACGGCAACGAGCTGGTCGACCGGCGCGTCGAATGCGATCGGCTCGGCGGCTCCGGCCGGCTCGTCGTCGCCGATGCTCCGGGTGTGTCCGAGCCCGAGCTCGCCCTCGAAGTTCCCGCCCCAGCAATGCACCGCCCCGTCGGCGCGCAACCCGCAACTGTGGTACTTGCCGGCCGAGACGTCGACGATCGCCTCGGGCGGCCGGTCGGCAAACTCCCGACTCCGGGCGTCTCGACCGCCGTCGGCGTCCACCCGTTCGGCTTCGCCACCACCCGACCCGACCTCGCCGACATCGCCGCGGACGTCGGCCCCTGCCGCATCGACCCTCGCCGCCCCGCCGTTCGCGTCTTGGCCGTTCGCGTCTGCGCCGGGCGCCTCCCCGCCAGCCATCTCCCCGCCGGCGGCCACGTCGGTTGCGTCGGCGCGCGCGCTCCCGGGCTCTCCCTGCGCTCCGGGCATCGAGACATACGAGGAGGCTCTCTGCCACCACACCTCGAGATCGTCCTGCCCGACGTACACCCCGAGGCCGACGGCCGCCAGCAACCCGACGCCGACCACGAAACCGGCGACCCCCCCGCCCGTCTCGGCTCGCGACCCCTCCCGACCGGCGGCTCTACCCCCGCCGTCCGACCGGCCGCTGTCGAGCGGCGGCGGGACGGGGGCCTCGGCGTCGGGATCGTCGGGATCGACGATCTCGAGGATGTCGCCGGAATCGACCAACATCGTCAGATCCGCACTCCCCGGCCCGACCGTCCCGGCGCTCTCCTCCATCGCCTTGAGCGCCGGCTCCAGCCCCTCGCGAAACTCCTCGACCGTCTCGAAGCGATCCTCCGGCCTCGGCGCCAGCGCATGCTCCATGAACTCCACCAGCCGGCCGTCCAGCTCCAGGCCCCGAATCTGCTCGAACGGGTCGAAGCCGTCGTCGAACTTCCGGGCGACGATCTCGGCGTCGGTATCGCCGGGAAACGGCTTCCGGCCGGTCACCAGCTCGAAAAACATCACCCCCAGGCCGTACAGATCCGTCCAGGTGCCGAGATTCTCGCGGTTGACCTGCTCGGGCGCCATGTAGGTCGGCGAGCCGAGCGACCAGTCGGTATCGGAGCGGTCGTCGACGACTTTGGCGAGTCCGAAATCGAGAATGCGCACGTGCGCCGGGTCGCCGACGACCGGCTGGAGCATCACGTTTTCGGGCTTGACGTCGCGGTGGATGATCCCCCGGGCGTGGGCGGCCTCGAGACCGTTGAGCATCTGGTCGAAGATGTGGCGAAGCTCCGCGTGCGAGAGGGGTTTGTCGGCGGCGGCCCGACGCCGGATCTCCTCGCGGAGCGTCACCCCGTCCTCGACGTACTCCATCACCAGATACGGCCGCCGCTGGTGGACGCCGTATTTGAGCAGGCGCACGATGTTCGGGTGGCCCAGATCGGCGAGCACCTCGGCTTCACCCTGGAATTTCTCGAGCATCACCTCGGCGAATTCGTCGTCCTGCTCGGGCGGCTCGATCAACTTCAGAGCGCCGCGCAGGCGAAACAGCGGCTTTTGCAGCGCCAGATACACCGTCCCGAAGCCCCCCGAGCCGAGCACGCCCACCAGCAGAAAGTCCCCGACCATCCGCCCGACCGCCGCGTCGACCAGATCGCCGTCGGCGTCGTGCGCCTCCTCCCAGAAGTCGGGCGGGATGAACCGGTAGCCGCGCTTGCGGCAGGCCTTCTCCTCACACGCCCCCCCGACCGGGCCGGAGGCGTCGCAGCCCGGACACTTTCCGCGATCTTGCGCCATGGAACGTCCCGCTTGAACGAGCCGAGGCCGAGGCACAGCCTCGCATGATTTCCGAGCACGGGTCTGGCTCGATCATGCCAGAGGTCTGCCGACCAGACAACTGGTTGGGCACCATCCGCGCGGTCCCCGTCCCGAGGGACGGGGCTACAACCAACCTCAAAACGACGTACAACTCGACCCGCAAGCGGGCCTCTTTCCCCGCCCCTTCGAGCGCCGCTCGCGTCGCGGTCTTTCGCTGTTCTTGCCGTTGGTTCTAGCCCCGAGGCTCGCCTCGGGGATCAATGGATGAAGCTACACCAACTCCTCGATCGGCGTGTACCCGTAATCAAGCGCGTCGGCGACCGCCTCGTAGGTGATGTGGCCGTCGTGGGTGTTGACTCCGAGCTTCAGCGGCTCGTCGTCGGCG
This sequence comes from uncultured Bradymonadales bacterium, assembly GCA_964600555.1. GTDB lineage: Bacteria > Myxococcota_A > Bradymonadia > Bradymonadales > Bradymonadaceae > CAJXPB01. The sequence continues at coordinate 958 of CAZRLK010000273.1, read as the reverse complement.
ATGGCGTCGGCGAGCCCGGCGTCGGCGAGTTTGAGGCCGTAGTTGAGGGTGACGTTGTTGAGCGCAAAGGTCGAGGTGCGAGCGACCGCCCCGGGCATGTTCGAGACGCAGTAGTGCACGACGCCGTCGACGGTGTAGGTCGGGTCGTCGTGGGTCGTGGGATGACACGTCTCGATGCACCCACCCTGGTCGACCGAGACGTCGACCACGACGCTCCCCTCGCTCATCTGGGCGACGTGCTCGCGGGAGACCAGATGCGGCGCCTTCGCCCCCGGGATCAAGACCGCCCCGATCAACAGATCGGCGTGGCGCACCTCGTAGCCGATCGTCTCGGCGTTCGAGTGCAGCGTCTGGATGCGGTTGCCGAAAATGTCCTCGAGCTCCCGCAGCCGGTTGACGTCGATATCCAGGATCTTGACGCTCGCTCCCATCCCGATCGCGATGCGCGCCGCCTCCGTGCCGACCGTTCCGCCACCGATCACGACGACATTCGCCTGGTGCACCCCGGGCACGCCGCCCAGAAGGATCCCCTTGCCGCCCATCTCGCGTTCGAGACACCGGGCGCCGACCTGGATCGACATCCGACCGGCGACTTCGCTCATCGGCTCGAGCAGCGGAAGCTGCCCGTCCGGCAGTTCGACCGTCTCGTAGGCGACCGCCGTGACGTCTTTGTCGACCAGCACGTCGGCCAGCTCCGGCACCGCCGCCAGATGAAAGTACGTGTAGATCATCTGGCCGGGCTGGATCCGGTCGTACTCCGCCTCGACCGGCTCCTTGACCTTGACGATCATCTCCGCCTCCGACCAGACCTCCTCGGGCGACTCCAGGATCGTCGCCCCGGCCTCCTCGTACGCGAGGTCCGGAATCGCACTCCCCTCGCCGGCGCCTTCTTCGACGAACACGTCGTGCCCCCGCCGGACGTACTCCCGGACACCTCCCGGCACCATCCCGACGCGGT
>CAZRLK010000272.1:0-4609 GCA_964600555.1 uncultured Bradymonadales bacterium | reverse complement strand
GGAATCGGTGGGACGTCCTTTGCGCTCCCGTCGGCCCGGGATCCGTTACGCCAAGCTCGCCAAGATCGCCAAGGTGCGCTCGTGCTCCCGGCGTGAAGCGCTCGATCGAGGCACCGGCCCGGGAGACGGCGTCTCTCGGGAGGTCAGCCGCAGTCGGAGCGCAGTGAAAAGCTGGAGTTCGGCTTTTCATCTTCGCCCGCATGCGGCCGACCCGGGCGGCTTCGCCGCCGGCCGGTGCCGTCGGTGACGGCGAGGCGCGTCGGGGTGTTCTTGGCGTCTTGGCGTCATGGCGTCTTGGCGCATGCGACGCGGGACGTCGGCACCCCGATCCCACGGAGTTGGATCACACCCCCGGCGGGTGAGCTGTTGAGCGGTTGAGCCGGTCGGTGGGCGGGGGGCGGGTCAGTTTTGCTCGACCTGGCGATCGTCCGGGGGATGGGTCGTGGAGACGAGGTGGCGGGGCGGGCGGTGGTCGGGGGCGTCGGTCGGTTTGCGATCGTCGCGCCACCACAGCGGGCGGAGCTTCGGAGCGAGGATGCCGAGCACGGAGACGGCCAGGCCGCTGGTGAATTCGTACTCGCCGGATTTCTCGCCCGGGACATACGCCGTGATCGCGCCGAAAAAGCGATCGTCGATCTGGAAGACGAACGTGCCGGTGCGGTTTTGCGGGATCGAGTCGACGAGCGTGCCCCATTTGTTGTGGACCTTGCGGCGGTTGTCGCCGGTGCCGGTCTTGCCGCCGACGGTCCACTCGCGGCCGTCGACCTCGATGGCGTACCGGTTGAGGCGCTCGGCGGTGCCATCTTCGACGACCTCGAGCGTCGCCTCCCGGAGCGTCTCGGCGACCTGCCGGCGCATCACGCGCTCGGGCTGGTCGGGGGTGCGCGCGAGCTTCGTCTCGTAGGGGGTGCCGTCGGCGAAGTGCAGCGAGTCGAATTGGACGGTCGGCTTGCGGAGGCCGTCGTTGACGAGGATGCCCATCAGCGTCGACAGGGCGGCCGGGCGGTCGGCGGAGCTGCCGAGGGCGGTCGCATACGAGGGGACCAGCTCGTCGAACGGGTAGCCGAGCTTTTGCCACTGGCGGTGCAGCCGCTCGAAGGCGTGGCGCTCGAGCATGATCCGGATGCGCCGATCCTGGGCCTCCTTGCGGTCGGAGCGCTGCAGCCACTCGTAGGCCTGCTGGCGCGCCTCGGTGCTGGCGCTCAGCACCTGGCGCAGATCCGCCTCGGGGTGCTGGCGGCGGTAGCGCAGAAGCCACAGCTCGAGCGGGTTCATCCGCGCCAAATACCCCAGCTCGTTGAGACTCAGATCGGAGGGGTCGTAGTCGTCGTACAGCTTTTCGACGTAGCTCCAGCCGAACTCCTCGTCGAAGTGCTGCTCGAGCAGGTGATTGAAGGTGTAGACGTCGGCCTCCGGGTAGATCGCGCGGTAGGCGACCGCGAGCCGATCGGCGCTGTAGGTTCGCCCCTCTTTCATGCGCATCAGGGCTTCGCTCGGCGACGCCCCCCTGTATTTGCGCCAGAACTCGCGCAGAAACTGCTCGCCCTCGAAGTCGGCGAATTGCCGCAGATACTCCTCGCGTTTCGGGTGGTCGGCGCGCATCAAAATCTCGGGGTCGGAGTCCGGCAGCCGGAACATGTGGTAGCGGACGACGTCCCGCATCAGCCGCACGAACACCAGGTTGATCGAGTTTTCGAGTGCCTTGCGGACCGTCGGCCACTCGTCGTCGTACTCGTAGCTGAAGTTGCTGAACGACTGGACGCCGCCACCGGTAAAAAACGAGTCGGGTTCGGCCGAGTACCGCCGCGCCATCGCCGCCTCGAGCATCTGCTCGAGCGAGGCGCCGGGGGTCTTTTGCAGGTAGTTGCGCGACCAGGTCGCCAGCCGGTCGCGCCAGTCGATCTCGAGGTCGTCGAGGGCGCCGGGCGACATCCCGGAGTAGCGCTCGTGCAGGTCGGCGACGATCTGGAGGTAGCTCGCCAGGGTGCGGAGCTTGGCCGTCGAGCCGAGGTTGAGCTTGACGCCCTCGTTGACGTTGAACGGGCCGTCGTAGGTGTCGGCTTGCACGCGCAGCCGGTTCGCCTCCTCGCCCTTTTCGTACAGCGTGAAGCTGTAGACGACCTCGGACGGATCGTCGTCGTCGAGCAGCCGCCAGCGGTCGAGCTCGTGCTTTTCGACGAACTCGGGGTCGCGCAGCCGCCGGAGGGTCCGCTCGACGGTCTGCTGGACGTCGAAATCGAGGGTGGTCGCGACCTCGAGGTCGAGCCGGTCGAGGGCGTAGAGGTTGTCGCGGCCGGTCGGGGCCAGCAGGTCGTTGCGCAGCGAATACTCGAGTTTGCGCTCACGAAACGACCGGGTGTGTCGGGCGAGGGCGCGGCCGTTCATCGGGGCGCTTTCGGCGAGCGCGAGGTCGCGGAAATGCTCCGAGATCACGCCGTGTGAAGCGAGTTTGCGCAGATAGACGTTGGTCAGCTCGACGAGCTCCCGGCGCCCCTCGTGCAGAAAATGCGAGGGTCGGCGCTGGGCGACCATCAGACTGAGCAGCTGGCGGTAGGCGCGCGCCTGGGCCTCGAGATCGCCGATCGAGGCGCGGGTGTCGGTCGCGCTCGCTCGCTCGAGCAGGCCGTCGACCCGCGAGAAGTCGGCATCGTACCAGGCGTACAGGGCGTCGCCGAGGCCGAAGACCTCGCCGAACCCGTCGACCGCCGCCAGGGGGACGGAGTTGAGATACGTCAACACGATCTCTTTTTGATCTTCGAGCGTCTGCGGGCCGTCCATGTAGGTTCGGATCGAGGCCGACAGCATCTGCTGGAATTTGTCCCGGTAGTCTCTCGTGCGCCCGTCCGGGGAGTGGCGGAACTTCTCGACCTGCGTCGCCAGGGTGCTGGCGCCGGTCGGGTCCTCCCCGTCGGTCAGCTCGGCCCTCGCCACCTCGAACAGGGCGTGCAGGAATCGGTCGGGCTCGAGTGCGGGATTGCGCCGCCGGTACCGTTGGTCGAGCAGGGCGCGGTTTTCGATGAAAAGCAGCGTCTCGACGACCAGCTCGGGAACCTGCTCGAACGACTCCCAGTGGCGTTTCGGGTACAGCGACGCGTGGAGGGTGTTGTGGTACGGGTCGACGATCTGGAGGCCGGCGCGCTGCTTTTCGGCGTAGGGGGCGAACAGCCCGCGGTCGACCAGCCGGCGGAAGCGCTTCGAGACGCGGGCCTGGCGGCTGACGCGGTAGTCCTCGCGGGTCAGCCGGTCGACGATGTCGGGCAGGTCGGTGTAGCCGGTGCGCCGGTCGTGGGGACCGTCGTCGGGAAACCGGATGTGGGGACTCGGCCCGTCGGCGACGTAGTGGTCGACACCGTTGGCCGCGCGGGTGAAGAGCAGCGATTGGAGGTGCGAGCTCTGCATCTCCCAGTACACGCCGGCGGCCAGGACGGTGACGACGACCAGTCGCAGGAGCCACGTCAGCAGTCGGATGCGACGTCGGGTCAGGCGAAGCTGGTCCTCTGGGACCGGGTCGGACATGGTACTGGTTCGCGCACGTGGCGCGCTCGAAAAAGATCGGTTGTGCAGCCTGTGGCGTCTATCGTGTTCATGAACCCCGGTGGGGACATTATTCCATCCTTCGCGGCGGTCGCCAAAGATTTCGGGCGAATTTCCTCGGGAAAACCGGAGGGCGATCGAGGGGGAACGGGGCCGGAGAGCGACGTTCGGCCGCTTGATTCGCGGCCGAGTGCGGCAACCATTTGGACGCCGATATTTATTCCATAGAAGTGAATTGCCAACCACTTACGAGGATTTGACAATGCAATACGTCGTAACCGGAGCAAATCGGGGGATCGGATTGGAGTTTGTCGGCCAGTTGACCGAGCGCGGCGACGACGTCGTGGCGACGGCGCGGCGGCCCGACGAGGCCGACGAGCTGCACCGAGTGGCCGACGCGGCCTCGAGCGAGGTCCGGATCCACGCCCTCGACATCACCGACCCCGACAGCGTCGAGAGATTCGCCGGGGAGCTGGAGGGGAGCGGCATCGACGTGCTGATCAACAACGCCGGGCGGTTGACCCGCGGGGGCGGGCCGAGAGAGGGGTTCGACTTCGACGAGATTCAGGGCGACTTCGAGGTCAACGTCAAGGGGACGCTGCGGGTCGTCGAGGCGCTTTTAGGCGAGGTCGAGCGCGGGGGTGGCGGCAAGATCGTCAACATCACCTCGAAGATGGGCTCGATCGCCGACAACGGAAGCGGCGGCTCGTACGCCTACCGGATGTCGAAGTGCGCGCTGAACATGGCGACGCGGTCGCTGGCGGTCGACCTGGAGGGCGACGGGATCGTCACCTTCGTCATCCACCCCGGCTGGGTGCGCACCCGGATGGGTGGCGACAACGCGCTGATCTCGACCGAGGAGAGCGTGACGAACATGCTCGAGCGCATCGACGAGGCCGGCCCCGAGCAAAACGGCGAGTTTCTCGAGTGGGACGGCGGAAACGTACCGTGGTAGTCGAGCCTGCCGCGAGCTGTACCCGAGCCTGCCGCGAGCTGTTCCCGAGCCTGCCGCGAGCTGTACCCGAGCCTGCCGCGAGCTGTACCCGAGCCTGCCGCGAGCTGTACCCGAGCCTGC
>CAZRLK010000271.1:0-4640 GCA_964600555.1 uncultured Bradymonadales bacterium | reverse complement strand
GACGCCAAGAACACCCCGGCGCGCCTCGCCGTAACCGACGGCACCGGCCGGCGGCGAAGCCGCCCGGGTCGGCCGCATGCGGGCGCAGATGAAAAGCCGAACTCCAGCTTTTCACTGCGCTCCGGCTGCGGCGACCTCCCGGGAGACGCCGTCTCCCGGGCCGGTGCCTCGATCGAGCGCTTCGCGCCGGGAGCACGAGCGCGCCTTGGCGATCTTGGCGATCTTGGCGAGCTTGGCGTAACGGATCCCGGGCCGACGGGATCGCAAAGGACGTCCCACCGATTCCGATCAGACCCGAGGGCTGGCGGACGATCGAAGGTCTTGAAACCGCGTGGTTCGGGTGATAGTTGATAGGCGCGTGAGAGAACGGTCTGGCCGATGTGTGGATACACGTTGCTGACCTTTGGAACACTGTTCAGAAAGGTAGTATCATGAGTGTGGAATCGACAGCTTCGAGTGCCGCGCACCGGGAGTCGACGGAGACCGACGAGCCGATCGTGGCGGGCGAAGAGGGGTTCGTGGAGGTCGAATACCCGGAACCGCACCAGGATCGGACCAAGGAGCTTCTCCAAGAGTACCCCGAGATCAAGGAGCTGTTCGCGACGAATCCCTGGACGGCCGTCATCTGTGTGACGGCGGTCGGCATCCAGCTCGGACTCGCCGTCTGGGTCGGCTCGCAGCCGTGGTGGGCGATCGTGCTGCTCGCCTGGTTCGTCGGGGCGTTCATCGACAATCTGACCTACTCGATCATCCACGAGGCGGCCCACAAGCGCATCTTTCGGGGCCGGCTGTGGAACGAGGTCGTCGGCTGGATCGCCAACCTGCCCCAGCTTTTGCCGACCTCCTCGAGTTTCAAAAAATACCACCTCAAACACCACCTGTATCAGGGCGATCCCGAGTACGACGCCGACCTCGCCAGCGAGGCGGAGGCGGAGTGGGTCGGACGCTCGACGATCCGCAAGATCGTCTGGCAGCTTTTCTACCCGCTGTTCCAGTCGCTTCGCACCCGGAACTTCAAAGAAGAGGTCATTCCGTTCTGGGACAAATGGGTCGCCGCCAACGCGGTCGTCCAGTTTACCTTCCTCGGGGTCTTTTACTGGCTCGCCGGGCCCTGGGCCCTGTTGTACCTGGCGCTCAGCTTCTCGTTCAGCATGGGCCTCCACCCGCTCAGTGCCCGGCTCATCCAGGAGCATTTCGTGGTCAAAGACGACCAGGAGACCTACAGCTACTACGGCCCGGCCAACAAGGTGGCGCTGAACGTCTACCACCACAACGAGCACCACGACTTCCCGGCCGTCCCCTGGAACAACCTCCCCGAGGTCCGCGAGATCGCCTCCGAGGTCTACGAGGAGGATCTGCACTACCACGAGAGCCTGACTTCGCTGTGGCTGAAGTTCCTGTTCGACCCCTCGATGACGTTGTACGACCGGATCACGCGGGATTACTACAACGGAACCGTCGAGCGGTAACCGGACCGGGCGGATGAGTTCGTAGCCCCGGTCGCAGGCGACCTGGGGAGCCGGAGGCCGGGGGGCGAATGTCGACAAAGCCTGAAAACATCGAAGGCGGCGGTCCGTGATGGGCCGTCGCCTTTTTGTATGCGTGGGCGAGTTTCGTTGACGTCGACGAGGATCGAGATCGTTTACGTCGACGAGCTTCGTTTCCGTTGACGTCGGCGAGATCAAAAAACCCCGGATGGCACGGGGCACGGGGCCACCCGGGGTTCGTGTTGCGCGATGGTCATGCGCGCCGGATCACTCGGCGGCGGCCGCGTCGGTGTCGAGCGTCTCGATGCGCTCGCCGAGGCTCTCGTCGCCGTCGACCCAGCGAAGCCGGTCGAAGCTGTCGAGGTTCTTGTTCATCACGACCTGGAAGCAGGCGGCGTTGCCCTGCTGGGCGACGCGGACCGACCAGGCGAGAAAGAAGTTCCAGATGCGGTACCAGCGCTCCCCGTAGTTGCGCAGGACCTTGTCCTTGTTCTCTCGCCAGTTGTCGTGCCAGTCCGACAGCGTCAGCCCGTAGTGGTTGGTGACGTTTTCGATGCTGTGGATCTCGAAGTTCGCCTTTTCCATCGCGCGGGCCATCGGCCACAGCGACAGGCTGGCGTCGGCGCCGGGGAAGACGTACTTGTTCATGAAAAGCCCCCAGATCAGATCCTCCCAGCGCAGGTCGTTTCGCAGGCCGGTCCACTGCAGGTAAAACAGCCCTTCGTCGGCGAGCAGATCGTAGACCTCTTCGTAGTAATTCGAGAGGTTTTTGACGCCGACGTGCTCGACCATCTCGAGCGAGGCGATCTTGTCGAATTCGTCGGTCGGCAGCTCGCGGTAGTCCCGACACAACACTTCGGCCTGATCGGAGAGCCCCGCCTCGGCGATGCGGTTGTTCGCCCACTCGGTCTGCTCTTCGGCCAGCGTCACCCCGACCGCCTCGACGTCGTAGTGCTCGGCGGCGTACTTGACGAGCGTGCCCCAGCCGCATCCGATATCCAGAAACTTGTCGCCGGGCTCGAGCTGGAGTTTCCGGCAGACCAGGTCCATCTTGTTGCGCTGGGCCTGCTCGAGGCTGTCGTCGCGGTCCTCGTAAAAGGCCGAGGTATAGACCATCGTGTCGCCGAGAAACCACTCGAAAAAGTCGTTTCCGCGGTCGTAGTGCTCCCGGACGATGCGTTTGTCCTGGCTCTGGGAGTGGATCAGGACCTCGGGCAGGAAGTTCGTCGCCGCCCATTTGAAATGCTCGAGCGTCAGACTGTATTTGACGAACTTGTCGCGCTCGTCGAGAAAATCGTCGATGTCCGAGACGAGATCGACGTCGCCGTCGAAATACGCCTCGTACAGCGTCGCCATCGGGATTTTTTTCGTTTTGTATTTGCGGGCGAGTTTGCGGTCGTTGAACCGAAAGTGATCGGTAATGGCATCCATTGGGCGTGTCCTCGTCATCATGCAGACTAAATCGACAGCCTCCGCGGGGCCGCCAGCTCGTACACCATCGAGATGTAGACGCTGGCAGCAGGAAGCCCTCAGTGACTCTTACGAGATGCGCTTAGCAGACTCGTCGTCATCGGACAACGGAAAGTTGCCGGACTATAAAATGGGAATTCGCGCGCTCGCGCAAGGGGAATGCAGGCAAACTCTTGACTAATCGTGCGAGCCAATCATAGTAGGTTCGACTTGTCCGATTGATTGGTCTGGCTACGGAGACAACGGGAACGCGGTATGTTTTTCAAAAAAGCAACTCCGGACTCTCCGCGCATCTTCGACAACGACATGCTGGACATGATGACCCGGACGCACTGGATGACGGTGCCGACGCTGTATCTGCCGGCGTCGATCGGGTTGGTCTGGTACGGGATCGCGTCCGGCGAGGTGGGCACGTGGGTGGCGCTGGCGCTGTTCGCCGCCGGGATCCTCGCCTGGACGCTGGTGGAGTATCTCCTCCACCGGACGCTGTTTCACTGGATCCCCAACGACACCTGGGGCGAGTCGCTGCATTTCTGGGTGCACGGCGTGCATCACGACTGGCCGAACGACCGGTATCGGCTGGTGATGCCCCCGGCGGTCAGCGTCACCCTGTTCTTTTTGTTCCTCGGCATCTGGGTGGGGCTTTTCGGGAGGTACGGCTGGGCGATCCACGGCGGGTTTACCTTCGGCTACATGTGCTACGACGTCATCCACTACGTCATCCACCACAAGCGCGCCCGGTGGGGCTGGCTGAAACGGCTGAAAAAGCACCACAACACCCACCACTTCAACCCGGACTACGAGGAGCTGCGCTACGGCGTCTCGACCCGGATCTGGGATTTCGTCTTCGGCACCGACGAGCTGCCGGAAGATGAAAAGGAATACTCCAAGCGGGCGAGCCAGCGCGCCGGCAACAACAGCGGCGGCTAAACAAACAACGGCCTCCGGCCTCTTCCCTCCAGGACCAACACCCGCATGTCCAGGCTAGGTATCGATCCGGACGAGGTCGACCGCGCGCGAGAAGCAGCGGCCGACGTCGCCGATCGCATGGACCGGTTTATCCGCCGCCGAAGCACGAAGTCGGTCGAGCGGACGGTCCTGCGGCTGGTCGGCATCGACGGCGTCGACGAGGAGGACGTGCCGCTCCCGAACCGCCTGGTCGACGCGGCGGCGGAGGCGGGGGAGCTGGAGAGCGGCGTGATGCGCCCGCTGGCGGCGGCGATGGCGGAGACCGGCCGCGATCCCCAGAGGCTCGCTCGGGCGGTCGCCGAGGGGGAGCTCACCTTCGACGAGGTGGCGCCGGCCGACGAGACGACGGTCCGCGAGATCGGTGAGAGGCTCGCCGAGCAGGCGGCCGACCGGGTGGCGGCGAACGTCGAGCGGCGCGACGAGCTTCTGGCTGCCTCCGAGGACCGCCCCGAGCCGCTGCATTACGTGATCGTCGCGACCGGAAACATCTACGAGGACGTCGCCCAGGCGAAGACCGCCGCCCGCCAGGGCGCCGACATCGTCGCCGTGATCCGCTCGACCGGCCAGAGCCTGCTCGATTACGTCCCCTACGGGGCGACCACCGAAGGCTACGGGGGGACGTACGCCACCCAGGAGAACTTCCGGATCATGCGGGAGGCGCTCGACGAGGTCGGCGAGGAGCTCGGCCGCTACATCCGGCTGTGCAACTACTGC
>CAZRLK010000270.1:0-4678 GCA_964600555.1 uncultured Bradymonadales bacterium | reverse complement strand
ATCGGCGGGCGGAGGCGGGGCTTCGGGTCGAGGCGCCGCGGGGCCTGCTCGGCGTGGTCGGGCGCCATGCTCTCGGTGCTCGTCGGGCCGGCGAACGGAGAGGCCGTCTCGAGGTCGAGATCGGCGTCGTCGGCGGCCGAGACGAGCGGCAGCGTGACGGTCGAGCGCCAGACGCCGGGCGAAGGGGCGACCTCGGCGTCGTCCGGGGCGTCGAGTCGGGCGGGCATCTGCAACAGCGCCCAGAGGGCGTCGGCGGCGCACCGATACCGATCGTCGGGGTGTTTTTCGAGAAGCCTGGCGAGCCACGGCTCCAGCTCGTCGGGGGCGGCGGCGAGGGGCTCGAACGCCGGCAGGGGATCGATCAGGTGGCGGTGGGCGATCTCGAGGAGTGCCTTGCCGTCGAACGGCGGTCGGCCGGTCGCCAGCCGCCAGGCGAGGCACCCGAGGGCGTACAGGTCGGTCCAGGGGCCGAAATCGCGCCAGCGGCCGTGAAACTGCTCGGGGGCCATGTAGCGGGGCGTGCCGACGGCCTGATCGTCGGACAGGGGGCGGGCGTGGTCGCGGAGGAAGGCCAGGCCGAAATCCGAGAGTCTGAGCGTCGGATCGCCGTCGATCGTGCGGGTCGTCAGGACGTTCGACGGCTTGAGGTCCCGGTGGATGATCCCGCGGGAATGGGCGTGGGCGAGCCCCTCGAGCAGCGCGATCAGGATCCGACGGAGTCTCGGCCAGCTCAGCTCGCCGTCGAGGTTCGCCAGCGACCCCCGCTCGGCGAGCTCCATGACGAGATACGGCGTGGCGGGGCGGAACGGGAGGTCGGTGGCGTCGCCGGCGCGGTCGCCAACTTCGCCGTAATCGAAGATCTCGACGATGCCGGGGTGATCGAGGGCGGCGACCGAGCGGACTTCGTTTCGGAACCGGCGGCGGTATTTCGGTTCGTCGGCGCGGGCGGCGGTGATGAGTTTGAGAGCGGCGGGGGTCCCGGAAGCGAGGTGGTGGGCTCGCCAGACTTCGCCCATCGCCCCACGTCCGATCGGTTCGTCGAGTCGAAATGCTCCGAGTTTCATCGAATGCCTCGAGAGGCTACGGGACGGCGGCTGGGAGGCTCCGTCGGCTCGAACGATCGCCCGGCCCGAACGGATTGGAGGTCGGCGGCGGCTACTCGGCGAGGAGTTTCGCGCGGGTGCCGGCGAGCATCGCCGCGAGAACGAAGACGGGTTTGGAAGCGAGGAAGACGACGGTGATGTCGGTCGTCGAGAGGGTCGAAAAGAGGCGGGCGAGGCCGAACAGGCTCGCCGACTCGAGGAGTGTCTGGATCCAGGCGATCATGGTCGGTCCGATCGTCGAAGCGAGTGGGACGTACCGGGAGCAATTATAACAGCGTGGGCGTCGGTCGTCAGGCGCCCGCCCTCGTCATGCCTCGCCGTGGGTCTTCCACCAGCGTTTGACGGCGGGGGCCGTCCAGTGGACGGGCGCCGGAGGGAGGGAGTCGAGAAAGTAGCGGCCGTAGCGGCGGTTGGCGATGCGCGAGTCGAGGATGGCGACGATGCCGCGATCCGAGCGCGAGCGGATCAGCCGGCCGAAGCCCTGTTTGAGCGACAGGGCGGCCGAGGGCAGCGAGAATTCGCGAAAGGGGTTGCGGCCGCGCGACTCGATCAGGTTCAGCCGCGCCTGCACGAGCGGGTCCGAGGGGTTGGCGAAGGGGAGCTTGTCGATGATCACCATCGACAGCGCCTCGCCCTCGACGTCGACGCCCTCCCAGAACGAGCTGGTCGCGAACAGGACCGAGTGCGTCTCCGCGCGGAACGTCTCCAGCAGCTCGCGTTTCGGCCGCTCGCCCTGGCGCAGCGTCCGGTACTCCAGATCATCGGCGAGTCGCTCGTAGACGTCGTCGAGGTTGGCGTAGCTGGTGAACAGCACGAACGCCCGGCCGTCGGTCGCCTCCAACAGGTAGTCGACGACGGTGGCGACGTGCTCGGTGAACTTCTCGCTGCCGGGCGGGGGCATCTTGCGGGGGACGTAGATCGCCGCCTGGTTTTCGTAGTCGAACACCGGCGGCAAGACCAGCTCGTCGACCTCGTAGGGCTCCTCGACGACCTCTCCGCCGTCGAGGATCTCGGCCATCCCCATGCGCTGTTTGAAAAACTCGAGATCACCGCCGGTCGCCAGCGTCGCCGAGGTGAAGACCATCGAGTCGAGGTTGCCGAGGAGCTTCTGGCGGAACAGTTTCGCCAGGTCGACCGGGGCGGCTTTCAGGAAGGTGCCCTTGCCGCGGATCTCGGCGAAATACGCGTAGCGATCGTCGTCGGCGGAGACGACCAGGTCGAGGTCACCGGCGAGTTCGATGCAGCGCTCGCGGTAGCGGGTGGCGATGTCGCCGAGGGCGTCGGTGACGTGTTCGAGGCCCGCCCGCACGCCGGCCAGGGCGCGTTTGAGCTCGCTGCGGGCCTCGCCGATGTCGTCGTCGCGGCCGTCGAGGATCTCGTCGATCGGGTAGCGTCCGCCGCCGAAACCGAGTGAGACGGTGTCGAAGAAGTTGGCGTTGGCCGTCTGAAGCTCGGCGAGGCTCTCGTGCAGCTCCGGGGCGGAGACCTCCTCGTCGGTGAGCGAGCGTTCGACGTCGTCGACGAGGTCGTCGAAGCGGTAGTTCGAGACGTGGACGCCGAAAAACGAGGTGGCGACGCTCTCGAGGTGGTGGGCCTCGTCGAAGACGACGGCGTCGTATTCGGGTAGGATCTCGCCGACGCCCTCGTCGCGCAGCGACAGGTCGGCGAAGAACAGGTGGTGGTTGACGACGATCAGGTCGGCCTCGTGAGCCGACTCGCGCACCCGGGTGACGAAGCACTCCTCGTGTTTCGGGCAGTCGGTGTGCAGGCAGTTGTCGGCGCCGACCGACAGCTCCTGCCACAGCCGCGAGTCGTCGGGCAGCCCCTCGATGTCGGCCCGATCGCCGGTCTCGGTTTGCTCGGCCCAGCGCACGATTCTTTTCCAGGCGTCGCGCTGGCCATGCGGGACGGACTTCGGGCCGTCGTAAAACTCCCCGAAGCGCAGCTTGCACAGATAATTGCTGCGGCCCTTCAAAAGCGCGGCCTCGAACGACTCGGGCCAGTGGCGCTCGAGAAAGGGGATGTCGCGGTGGAACAGTTGCTCCTGGAGGGCCTTGGTGCCGGTCGAGACGACGACGCGTTTGCCGGAGCGCAGCGCCGGGATGAGATACGCGAGGGTCTTGCCGGTGCCGGTCGCCGCCTCGACGACCGCCGCCCGGCGTTTTTGCAGGCTGGCTTCGACGGCCTCGGCCATGCGCACCTGGCGGGGGCGGTGCTCGTAGCGGGGGTGGGCGTCGGCGAGCAGCCCGTCGGGTCCGAAGATCTCGGCGAGGTCGCTCATGGCGACTCGATCGACCGAAGGAGGCCGAGCAGGGTGCGCCAGTCGTCAGAGGTGGTGAGGGCGGGGCGGTCGACGGCATCGGGCGAAAAGCTCGTCAGGTCGGGTTCGTCGAGGGTCTCGGCGTCGAGCTCCTCGGCGCCGACCCAGATGGTGTCGGATTTGCGGCCGGATTTCGGAGCGATCCGGAGGTACGGGCGGCCCTCGCAGACGCCGACCTCGAACTCGTGGTCGTCGCGGTCGGTCAGCACGCGTCGCAGGGTATTGCCCCCTTTGTCGAGTTTGACGCGGCGGCCGTCGAAGACGATCCGGCCCGGGCGGGTGACGGTGTGTTTGCGGTCTTGCTGGAGGCTGGTCAGGCGGTTCGTCCAGGCGCGTTTGCGGACCTCGGGCAGCGGCAGCCACGGGACGACGAGGACGAACAACGCGATGGCGCCGAGGGTGACGGCGACGGAGGGGCTGAAGACGATGGCGGCGAACAGGATGGCGCCGGTGACGATGCGGAACTGGCGGGCGGAGCGGCGGCCCTTGCGGGTGCTTTTGTGCGAGGGGAGCATCGAGACGAACGAGCGGAGCGGGCCGATCAGGTCGGACCACCACGGCGAGTAGGTCTCGCGGCGGATCAGGCGGGCGGGCAGCACCAGCGGATCGTCGCCGGTGTACGCCTCGGGCCTCGGAGTTTGCTCGTCGCTCATGCGCGAAGCGGTGCCGCGTGGGATGGGTTGGGGCCGAACCTGCGAGACATCTCCACCGTTACTCGTAGCCTCGTTGCTCGGCGTCTTCAAGCAATCGTAGGCGGGCAGTCCGGCCCGGGCAAGGGGGAGCGAACGAGAGTTGGCCGGCAGATCCTCGAGACCGTTCGGCGGCCAGAGGGTGACAGCGAAAAGACCTATTCGCCCTGTGCCTCCGGGACGCTTTTGTAGAGAGCGCGCAGCGGATCGGGTTCGTCGCCGTAGATGTAGGCGGGGCCGAGACCGGCGGATTGTTCGCCGAAGCCCTCGACCAGCGACTCGGAGGCCTCGGCCTCCTCGTCTCGCCACCTGGCGCGCTGCTGGGCCTGGGCCTGCTCCCATTGCGCCTGCAGGACCATCAGGTCGTCGAGCTCCTCGGGGAGGCGGTCGGCGAAGGCGTACAGGACGTGGCCGGCGACCTCGGCGTCGTGGGTCGCCCGGTGGGCCTCTTCGAGCGGGATGTCGAGTTTGTCGGCGATGGTGCCGAGGTTTTTGCGGGGCTCGTCTTTGTAAAACTCGCGGGCGAAGACCAGCGGGTCGAACGTCGGCGAGTCGTCGGGCCAGCC
>CAZRLK010000269.1:0-4706 GCA_964600555.1 uncultured Bradymonadales bacterium | reverse complement strand
GCTCGCGCAGATCCTCGAACAGACGGTATTCGAGCTCCTTGCGCTTCTCCTCGGCTCCCAGGATCCGCTCCTCCATCTCCTTGAGCTCCGGCGTGAAATACCGCTCGGAGTTCGAGAGGGTCTGCTTGCGGATGTAATCGTCGGGGACCCTGTCGAGATTCGCCTTCGTCACCTCGATGTAGTAGCCGAAGACCTTGTTGTAGTTGACCTTCAGGCTCTCGATGCCGGTCCGCTCGATCTGGTCGGCCTCGAACTCGAGAATCCAGTCTTTGCCCTCGGTCGAGACCTCGATCAACTCGTCGAGCTCATCGTGGAAGCCCTTTTTGAAAAGGCCCCCTTCGGTCAGCTCCTGGGGCGGCTCCTCGACCAGCGCCCCGTCGATGTGCTCGCGCAGCTCGTCGAGCGGATCGAGCGCCTCGCCCAGATCGACGAGATAGTCGGCCTGGCAGTCGGCCAGATGCTGCTCGATGGTCGGGATCACCTCGAGGGTCGACAGCAGGCTGCGCATGTCGCGGGCGTCGGCGGTCCCCGAGGAGACCTTCGAGCACAGCCGCTCGATGTCGTAGACGTCCTGCAGCGCCTCGCGGACGTCCTCCCGGAGCGGCGCCCGCATGAAAAACTCCTCGACGCCGTCGTGGCGCGCCCGGATCTGGTCGACGTCGACCAGCGGATAGTTCAGCCAGTGGCGCAGCCGCCGGCCCCCCATCGCCGTGACCGTCTTGTCGATCACGCCCAGCAGACTGCCGTGGCGCCGGCCGCCCATCAGCGTCTCGGTCAGCTCCAGGTTCGCCTTGGTCGAATCGTCGATGATCAGATACTGGCGCGCCCGGTACGGTTCGATGTGCTGGACGTTCGACGGGATGCCCCGCTGGGTCTCGACGACGTAGTCGAGCACCCCCGCCGTCGCCCGCTCGACCAGCCCCGGCGCCTCGAAGCCGAAATCACGGAGCGTCTCGAGAAACTCCTCGACTTCGTCGCGGGCCAGAAAGTACGCGTCGTGGTCGAGATCGTCGGCGAGCCGCGGGTCGCCCTTGAGCGTCTTCAACAGCCGCTTCGAGGCGAAGGTCTTCTCCTCGCGCGGCCTGACGAACACCCCCTCGAGGGCCGGCCCGATCTGCTCGATCGCCTCGCGGCGCGGCTCCGGCACCAGCACCTCCCGGGGCTCCATCCGGTTGATCTCGCTGATCAACTGCTCCTCGCTGTCGACCTCGGTCGCCCGAAACTCCCCGGTCGAGACGTCGAGACAGGCGATCCCGCAGTCGGCGTCGACGCCCGCCTCGGTCACCGCCACCGAGGCGACGAAATTGCTCTCCTTGGCCTCCAGACTGTCGGTGTCGAGCACGACCCCCGGCGTCACCAGCTGGACGACGTCGCGTTTGACGATCCCGGAGGCCTGGTCGGCATCCTCGACCTGCTCGCAGATGGCGACCGTAAAGCCCTTGTCGATGAGCTGGTTGACGTACGTCTCGGCGTTTTGCACCGGGACTCCCGCCATCGGGATCTCCTCGTCGCCCTGCTCGCGGGAGGTCAGCGTGATCTCGAGCTCGCGGCTGACGACCTCGGCGTCCTCGAAGAAGACCTCGTAGAAATCCCCGAGCCGGAAAAACAAGATCGCATCCGGATACCGCTCCTGGACATCCAGATACTGCTGCATCATCGGCGTGACTTTCATGGCGGACCGCAGGGCTGGGACAGATCGGTTGGAGGATGGCTCGAACGCGGCGCGCGAGATCCTCGCATCGAGGTGTTCGCTCCGTCAATGTCGGGCTCTCGGCGGGCCGGGAAAAACGACGTCGAACCGCAGAGGCGCAGAGAACGCAGAGAACGGCGGGCGGCCCGTGCCCGATCGAGGCACCGGCCCGGGAGACGCCGTCTCCCGGGAGGGCGCCGCAGCCGGAGCGCAGTGAAAAGCCTGGAGTCCGGCTTTTCATCTGCGTCCGCATGCGGCCGACCCGGGCGGCTTCGCCGCCGGCCGGTGCCGTCGGTTGGGCGAGGTGCGCCGGGGGGTTTTGGCCTCCTGACATCTCGGGCACCGGACGCGTGGGTCGGTTGGGCGAGGCACGCCGGGCTGTGGTTGGCGTTGTTCTTGGCGTCTTGGCGTCTTGGCGCCTTGGCGAACCCGACACGGAACGCCGGCAGCCCGATCGCACGGAGTTGAATCACCCCCACGTCGGACGGGGCGGCCGTTCGATCACGGAGCCGGGTCCACGATCCGCGTCGCAAACAGGATCGCCCCCGTCGGCTCGTCGTAGACGTAAAACAGGAACGGCCGGTCGACGAAAAACTCGACGGTCTCGGGCGGCATGCTGGTGACGCCCATCCCGGCGGCCGTCGCCGCGGCCGCCTCGGTGCCCTTCTCGTCGACCGCGACGTACGCCTCGTGGCGGACCGCCTGCACGAACAGATCCTCGTGGATCGCCTCGAAATCGGCCTCGGGGTCGAAGGCGCGCTCGACGCCCATCTCGCCGAGCTTCTCGCGGACGTCGACCTTCCGGCGCACCTCGAATTTCGGGAGTTTCACGTCGACGTGGGTTCGCTCGAGCGACTCGACGGTCGTCGCGAAGGTCTCGGCGTCGAACGCCTCCTCGACCGCCTCGCGTTGGCCCTCGTCGGGGAGGACGACCAGCGCGGCCAGCTCCCCGGCGGCGTACGGCAGCGAGACGGCGCGAAACTCGTCACCTTCGGCGAGTCCGACCTGCGTCTCCAGACGCATCGTCGGCACCTGCTCGTCGCCGTCGGGCGTCGCAAAGGGCTGCTCGCGGGTGGCATCCTCCGGGAAGGGGGTCTTCCACGGGGCGTTCAGATACAGCGCGTTGGTGAGCACGGTGCGCGTATCCTCGGTGACCGCCGCGCCGGGCAGAAGCTCGGGGATCTTCTCGCGCGTCTGCTCGGCGACGTACTCGTTGATCCTCGATCGGGCGTCGTCGGGATCGGCGCGAAAGTCGACCTCGCGGGGGGCGGCCCCGAACTGCCGGTCGAGCTGCTCGAGGTAGGCGTCGCCGAGCTCGAAGCCCGCCTGCAGCCACAGGTCGTCGACCAGGCTCAACTCCAGCGGCGGCCTCCCGTCGCCGCCCTCCCGGCTGCGCTCCGCCAGCCTCCCGCCGAGCCGCCCGAGCGAGGCGGCCGCCCCGTCGTCGGGATACCGCAGCGCCGCGGCGATCTCGGAGGCCGTCTCGCCGCCCGCGCCGGCGTACACCATCGCCATCGCCGTCGCGATGCTCGTCGGCGAGGCGGCGTAGTTGCCCTCCTCGGCGCCGGTCAGCAGGGCGTGGCCGAAGACGTTGACTGCCCGCGCGGCCTCGGCGGCATCGCCCTCTCCCTCGCCGGCATCGCCCTCGTCGGACGTCTCGGCCTCGTCCCCGCCGGCCGCCTGCTCCCGCTCGTCCGACTCCCCGGCCCGCTCGGCGGATTCCTGCTCGCCATTCACCTGCTCGGCCTTTTCGTCGGATTCGCGGTTGCGGTCGCATCCGAGGATCGTCGCGACCACGAGGAGCATCGCAAACATCATGATACGCTGTCTCATCGTCGTCTCCATCGGTGCATGCCTGGGTGAACTACTCGCGTCGATTCAACAACCCTTCGACGAGCCGCTCGGGCCGCTCGACCGACCGCAGATAGTACAATGCCCGCAAGATCGCCTTTTGTTCCTCGTCGAGATCGCCCTGGCTGCCGCGCTCGGCGACCCGGCGCTCGAAGACGTGATACAGCGCCAGCGCGGCCCCGACCGAGATGTTGTAGCTCTGCGCAAAGCCGACCATCGGCACCACGCACCGGGCGTCGGCGGCCTCGAGCATCTCCCGGGAGACGCCGTCCTTTTCGTTGCCGAACACCAGCGCGGTCGGCTCCGAGAAGTCGACTTCGCTGATCGGCCGCGAGGCCTCCAGCTCGGTCGCCACGATCCGATACCCCCGCTCGCGCAGGACCGGAATGCACCCGCCGGGCCGCTCGTAGCGCTCGATGTCGAGCCACTTGTCGGTCCCCTGGGTGACCCGGTTGGCCTCCTTGAAATGCTCCTGGCTCTCGACGACGTGCATCGACTGGTAGCCGAGCGCCTCGGCGGTCCGGATCACCGCCGAGACGTTGCCCCGATCGTAGATGCCGTCGAGCACCGTCGCGACGTAGTAGGTCCGCTCGTCGAGCACCTGCTCGATGCGCTCGCGGCGCCGCTCGGTCAACTGCCCGTCGAGCAGGTCGACGACCTCCCCGGCCGACAGCTCGTGATCTCCCACCTCGATGGGCTCGGAGTGAATCATGGGCGGCCCCGTGGGTACGTTCGGCCCGCCCCAAAATCAAGGCCTCGAGGCCGGCTCGCCGACGATCGCGGAAGCACGGGGGTCGCGGAACCGCGAAAGCGCGAGGGGCGCGGCGGAGGCGGCATCGACCGGGCGCACGGACGGCCATCCGATCAACCCACCCCTCGCCGGGATCGTCAATCGTCGTTTTTGCCGTTTTACCCGTGGTTCGTAGCCCCGGTCGCAGCGAAGCGGAGGCCGGGGTCCGTTCGATCCGCCGCTCGGGCCGCCGTCCGATCAACCCAATCCTCGCCGGGACCATCGACCGCCGTTTTCGCCGTTTTACCCGTAGTTCGTAGCCCCGGCCGCAGCGAAGCGGAGGCCGGGGTCGAACGCGCGAGCAAGACGGCGGATCGCCACCCCACCCCCACCTCCGGGGGGCGCCGCTCCGAGGCGGATGCCCCCGGGGGTCGA
>CAZRLK010000268.1:0-4811 GCA_964600555.1 uncultured Bradymonadales bacterium | reverse complement strand
GAGGTCGGCCAGGCGTTCGGCGAACTCGGGGTCGGCGCCGCGCTCGCCGGGGTCGAACCGGAGGTTCTCCAGGAGCATCACCTGGTCGTCTTCCATCTGGTCGTCGAGCAGCCGCTCGACCGCCTCGCCGCCGATCTCTTCGGGCATCATCACGTCGGCCTCGATCAGCTCGGCGAGGCGGGCGCCGACCGGCTCCATGCTCAGCTCGTCGTCGCGCTCGCCGCCGGGGCGCCCGAGGTGGCTGGCCAGGATCACCTGGTCGGCCCGGTCGATCGCCTCCCGGATCGTCGGCAAGGCCGCGCGGATGCGGGTGTCGTCGGCGACCTCCCCGTCCGCCAGGGGGACGTTGAAGTCGACGCGGATGAACACCCGCCGGTCGGCGAGCTCGAGGTCGTCGATGAACTGGATCTCGGAGCGAGTCATGGTCGGCTCGGGGCTCGAAGAGAGGTTGGGGCCGGACCGGCCGGAGGTTGCCGGTCCGGCAAGACGTCGAGGGCGGGCGTCACGAGCGCTGGTCGTCGAGGTAGCTGACGACGTCGAGCATGCGGCTCGAAAAGCCCCACTCGTTGTCGTACCAGGAGATGACCTTCACGAACCCGTCGCCGGTCATCATCGTCGAGTCGGCGTCGAAGACCGACGAGTGGGTGTCGTTGACGAGGTCCGAGGAGACGACCGGCTCTTCGGTGTAGCCGAGCACGCCCTCAAGCTCCCCGTTCGCCGCCTCGCGCATCGCGGCGTTGACCTCGTCGATCGAGGCCGAGGCGTCGAGGTCGGCGACGAGATCGATCATCGAGACGTTCGGGGTCGGCGTCCGGACGGCCATCCCGTCGAGCCGGCCCTCCAGTTCGGGCATCACGCGGGTGACGGCGACGGCGGCGCCGGTTGTCGTCGGGACCAGGTTTTCGGCCGCCGCACGGTTGCGCCGGTAGTCCTTGGCGCCGGGCCCGTCGAGCAGGTTCTGGCTGTTGGTGTACGAGTGGACCGTCGTCATCAGGCCGTGCTCGATGCCGAACTGCTCGTGCAGGACCTTGGCGACCGGAGCGAGGCAGTTGGTCGTGCAGCTCGCGACGTCGATGATCTCCATCGAGTCGGCGTCGAGCTTCTCGTGGTTGACCCCGTAGACGACCGACAGGTCGATGTCGCCCTTGCCGGGCGCCGAGATGATGACTTTGTCGGCGCCGGCCTCGAGGTGCTGGCGAGCATCCTCGGCCTTGCGAAACACGCCGGTGCACTCGAGGGCGTAGTCGACGCCGAGATCGTCCCAGGGGAGGTCGGCCGGCGATTGTTCGGCGAGGACGCGCACCTCGTTGCCGTCGATCGTCAGTGTCTCGCCGTCGCGGGCGATCTCGCCTTGAAAAGTGCCGTGGACGGTGTCGTATTTGAACAGGTGGGCGAGTTCGTCGGGGTCGGCGAGGTCGTTGACGGCGACCAGCTCGACGTCGGGGTCGTCGATCGCGATGCGGGCGATGGTGCGGCCGATGCGGCCGAAGCCGTTGATGCCGATGCGAGTGGGCATGGGATACCTCGATGGACAAGAGGAGTGAACTGGCGGCTCGATGTCATGCAAGACACGCACGACGTAAGAAGTTCGGATTGAGAAGTAAACACACGAACTTGGCATTCAACGCTGTGTCGAGCGGGGTGCAGGCCTTCAGAAGGAATGAATGCCATCGGGCCGTTCGTTGAGAGGGTACGAGGCTTCGAGAAAGGGAGTGGTGCGCCGGGCGGGAGAGAGTAACGCGGACACTCCGAACATCCCGACGAGGGTCAGGAGGCGACCGATGGCGAAGGGAGACGAGCGGAGCGACCAGGAGGTCTGCGGGGAGGAGGAGGCAGACGGCGATCCGATCGACGAGTGGCTTCGCAGGCGGGCGAGCCGGCCGAGCGAAGGACTCGCCGAGGTCCAACGGGCCTTCACGACCCTGCTCGAGAACATCCCGGGCATGGCCTACCGGTGTGCGAACGACCGCAACTACACGATGGAGTTCGTCAGCGGAAAGGCCGAGGAGGTGACCGGCTACGCCCCCGACGAGCTGTGCGACAACCGGGTCGTCGCCTACGGCGAGCTGATCCATCCCGACGACCGGGACGGAGTCTGGGCGAAGGTCCAGCAGGCGCTCGAGGCACGCGAGGCGTTTCAGTTGAAATACCGGATTCGGGACCGCGACGGGCAGGTGCGGTGGGTGTACGAGCAGGGGTGCGGGGTGTTCGACGGCGACGAGCTCGAGGCGCTCGAGGGGTTCATCACCGACGTCACCGAGCAGCGCCAGATCGAGCGGCGCTTCTCGCGGG
This sequence comes from uncultured Bradymonadales bacterium, assembly GCA_964600555.1. Taxonomy (GTDB): domain Bacteria; phylum Myxococcota_A; class Bradymonadia; order Bradymonadales; family Bradymonadaceae; genus CAJXPB01. Next base: position 2,519 of record CAZRLK010000268.1, on the reverse strand, counting down.
CCGAGCGGATGAACACGATCGGGCGGCTGCTCGAGCACGTCGCCGACGATTTCAAGGACCGCCTCTCGATCGTGATGAGCTACTCGGAGTTCGTCCGGGACGAGCTCGACGAGGAGTCGGCCGCCGGCGACGACATCGAGCGGGTGATCGCCGCGGCGGACGAGGCGAGCAATCTGATCCGGCAGTTGCTGAAATTCGGCCGCCCGGACTCCGCCGAACCCGAGCTGATCTCGCCGAACGGCTTCCTGCACAATCACGACGAGGCGATGCACGTGGTCGCCGGGGAGGAGGCCGAGCTGGACTGGGATCTCGAACCCGAGGTCGGGCGCACCGAGATCGCCCCGGCCCACCTGAAGGAAGTGCTGACGAGTCTCGCGTTGAATGCCCGGGAGGCCATGCAGGACGGGGGGACGATCGCGATCCGGACCGGGCGGGCGGGCGTCGGCGAGGGGGAGGCGTTCGACCACCCGGAGACGCGCCCCGGCGAGTACGTGACGATCGAGGTCGAGGACGACGGAGAGGGGATGAGCGAGCGGACGCGCAGCCGGGCCTACGAGCCGTATTTTACGACGAAAGATCCGGAGGAGTCGGGCGAAGGGCGACGGGGGATGGGCCTGACGACCGCCTACGGGTTCGTCCGCCAGGCCGGCGGGCATCTGCGGCTCGAGAGCACGCCCGGCGAGGGGACGCGGGTGACGGTGTATCTGCCGCGGGTCGACGAGCAGGGCGAGGTGGTCTCGACGGGGCGGCCCCGAAGCGAATCGGCGCGATGAGCGAGGTCGGCGAGGGTCAGGCGTCGTGGCGGATGCGCAAAACGTCGCCGTCCTGGACGACGTAATCCTGGCCCTCCAGGCGCATCCGCCCGGCATCCCGGATCGCCGCCTCGCTTCCCAGCTCGTCGAGATCCTCGACCGAGAAGACCTCCGCACGGATGAAATGTTCCTGGAAATCGGAGTGGACGACGCCGGCGGCCTCGGGGGCGGTCGCGCCGACGGGAATCGTCCAGGCGCGGAGCTTGTCGTTGGCGATCGTGAAAAAACTCTGCAGGCCGAGCACCTGGTAGGTGCGCCGGATCAGGCGGTCGAGGGCCGGTTCGTCGATGCCGAACTCCTCGAGCATGGCGCGCTTTTCGGCGTCGTCGAGCTCGCTCAACTCGGCCTCGAGCGCGGCACAGACCTTCACCACCTCGGCGCCCTGTCGGTCGGCCACATCGCGCAGGGCCCCCACGTGGGCGTTGTCCTCGAGGAGCTCGTCTTCGGAGACGTTGGCGACGTACAGCACCGGCTTGCGGGTGAGCAGGTGGCTGTCGGCGATCAGTTCCTCCTCGTGCTCGCTCAAATCGAGGGTGCGCGCCGGGACCCCCTCGTCGAGCGTCTCACGGACGCGCTCGAGGACCTCGACGCGCCGGGCGGCCTCCTTGTCGTCGCCCTTGGCCGCGCGTCTGGCCTTCTCGAGGCGGCCGTCGACGGTCTCCAGGTCCGCCAGCACCAGCTCGGTGTCGATGATCCCGACGTCGCGCTCCGGGTCGACGCTGCCCTCGACGTGGGCGATGTCGTCGTCCTCGAAACACCGCACGACGTGGACCAGCGCGTCGACCTCGTCGATGTTCGCCAGAAACTTGTTGCCCAGTCCCTCGCCGTCGGAGGCGCCGCGCACCAGGCCGGCGATGTCGAGAAACTCGATCGCCGCCGGGATCGACTCCTCGTGGTCGATGTGCCGCTCGAGGACCTCGAGGCGGGGGTCGGGCACCTCGATGACCCCGATGTTCGGGTCGATCGTACAAAACGGGTAGTTCGCCGACTCCGCCTCGGCGGTCGACAGGGCGTTGAACAGAGTCGATTTGCCGACGTTCGGAAGTCCGACGATTCCGGCGGAAAGTGACATGGTGAGAGGCAGCCAGGGTGCGGGGGGCGGTCGAGATACCGTCTCATGGATCGCATGAGCGTGTAGAGGAATTCCGCGTATTCGGCAACCGAAACGTCGACGTCGACGCAAGCGAGCGTCGTCGCCGTGGGCGCGCCACGTGAGTGTCCGTGTCGTCGGTCTTCGAGGAGGTGCCGGGTTGACCCGCGCAGGGGCCTGGAGCATCCTACGGGCAGCGAGCTGCCGTCATCGTCCTGCACACCAGGAGTGCGACGTGTCGAAAGAAGGTCCATTTACGATACCGACGATCAAAGGTCGGATCGCCGAGCGTCTCCAGCGCGCCGAGCCGCGCTTTCAGGAGGGGGAAGCGGAGATGGAGTACGGCGAGGCGCCGGGGCAGGTCGTCCTGGAGACGCCCGAGGAGCGGGGCGTCGTCGCGCTGGCGTGTCTGATCCTCGAGAACCTCAAAGAGCAGGGAGGCACGAAGGCGCCGAAGCGATCGCTCGAGTCGGTCGCCCGCAAGACGCTCGAGACCTTCGACCGCAAGGAGGTCATGGAGATCGAGGTCGAGGCCTACGAGATCCTGCTGTGGCTCGCCAGTTCGATCGACCCGAGCTGGTCGCGGAGCGAACCCGAGATCGTCGAGGAGGTGACCC
>CAZRLK010000267.1:0-4824 GCA_964600555.1 uncultured Bradymonadales bacterium | reverse complement strand
TACGCCGAGCCGGTCGAGCGGACGGTCGAGTGGCTGACCGGCCGGCTCGAGCCCGACCTGGTCGTCTCGACCGGCGATCACGTCGCCGGTCAGAAGCGCGGCCTCGATTACGCGGCGATGTGGGAGGCGTTCCACGAGGTCGTCACCCGGCCCCTGGCCCGCGCGAACATCCCGTTTGCACCCTCGCCGGGCAACCACGACGCCTCCGCCGCCCCGCAGTTCGATCGCGAGCGTGCGATCTATAACAAGGAGTGGGGAGCGAACCGGCCCGACGTCGAGTTCGTCGACGATTCCCACTTTCCGTTCCACTACGCCTTCCGGGCGGGCCCGGCGCTTTTCGTCGCCATCGATGCGACGATGCCCGGCCGGCTGCCCGACGAGCAGTTCGCCTGGCTCGAGCGCGTCCTCCGCCACCACGACGCCGAGACGACCGTCGTGTACGGCCACCTGCCACTCGCCCCCGTCGCACGCGGCCGCCGCGGTGAAGCGCTCGAGAGCGAGCGGCTGGAGCGTCTGCTCGTCGACCAGGAGGTCGACGTGATGTTGAACGGCCACCACCACGCCTACTACCCGGGCCGCCGCGGCGACCTGCGGCTCGTCGGCCTCGCCTGTCTCGGCGGCGGGCCTCGCCCTCTGCTCGGCACCGACGAGCCGAGCCGCCAGAGCGCCGTGGTCATGCGACTCCACCCCGACGGACGCGTCGAGGTCGACGCCCACACCGGCGAGCGGATGGCCGAGCGCATCGAGCGCGACGAGCTCCCCCGCTCGGTCGGCTCGGGCCGCTGGAAGATCTGGCGGGACGATCTCGGCGCCGAATTCGACGCCCCGGCGATATCGAACGCCCGACTGTCGCAGTGAGATTTGGGGCGTTCGGTCGGTAGAGAGCCCCCAACCGCCGGGCCTCGTGGAGAGCCGTACCGACGGACGATGCTCGCCGCCGTGAGACCGCGCGGGAGTTGCGATCTGACCGTTCCGCGCGATATAGCCATCTCGTAGATCGCCACCGATACCGCCCGACGCCCCGCCGACGCCCATGCCCGAACTCGACAGCGACGCCGACATGCAGGCGCGCATCCGCGAGGCCCTCGCCGGCCGATTCGACCGACGGGTCGCCGAGGCCGCGACCCTCGAGAAGATGGGCGGCCACGCCTCACTCCGGATCTACTGGCGAGTGCAGATGCCGACCGGTGCCGACAGCCCCGACTGGGCCTTCGACCGGGTGCCTGAGGAGACGACGCTCGTCGCGATGGTCCTGGCGCCCGGCACCGAGGCCGGCGAGAGCGCCGAGGGACCGGACGAGGAGGTGGTGGAGACCGACCGCCTGCCTTTCGTCGACGTCCAGCGCTACCTGGCCGGCCTCGACATCCCCGTCCCGGCGATCGAGCACGTCGACCGCGAGGCCGACGTCCTGTTGCTCGAGGATCTCGGCGGCCGGACCTTCGAGGACCAGTGCCGCGAGATCATCGGGGCCCGCGACATCGCCGAGTCGGCCCGCCGCTCGGAGCTCGAGGCGATGTACCGCCAGGCGCTCGACGTGCTGGTCGACATCCAGCGAGCCGTCGAGATCTCCCGGGAGATCGAAGGGGCCTCGATCGACGGGGAGTGCGTCTGCTGGCGCCGCGAGTTCGACCGAGAGACCCTGCGCTGGGAGATCGACCACTATCTGGAGTGGGGGCTCGAGGAGCGGGTCGGCGCCGAGGCCGTCGACGAGGTCCGCGACGAGCTCGACGAGCAGTTCGACCGGCTGGTCGACGAGCTTCTCGACATCGAGCGGACGGTCGTCCTGCGGGATTTCCAATCGAGCAACCTGATGTACAAGGAGTCCCCGGACCGCGAGTCGCGCTGGGTCGTCATCGACTTCCAGGATGCGCTCGTCGGGCCGTTCATCTACGATGCCGTCGCCCTTTTTCGCGACTCGTACGTCGAGCTGGCGCCCGACCTGGTCTCCTCGCTCCTCGGCTACTACACCGACAGGTGCCGGGACGCCGATCTGGAGTGGGCCGACGACCCGGCCGAAGTGCGGCGTGCGTTCCACCTGCAGACCATCCAGCGCAAACTCAAGGACGCCGGACGGTTCGTCTTCATCGACCGCGAGAAGAACAACCCCGACTTTCTCGACTACTACGAGCCGTCGATCCGGTACGTCGACCACGCCCTCGCTCAGCTCCCGGGATGGGACGAGCTTCGGGACCTTCTGCATCGGGTCGAACCCGTCCTGTAACGAATTTGTTGTTGTTCTTTTTTACGCTTAGCTGCCCAGCTGCCTAGCTGCTTAGCTGCCGAACTGCCCAGCTGCTTCGCTGCCGAGGATTGAGACCATGACCAACCAGCCCACCGAACCCGCGAGCGGCATGCGCGATTTCCTCCCCCGGGAGCTCGCCCGCCGCGAGCGCGTCTTCGATGTCATCCGCGACGTCTACGAGTCGTACGGCTTCGCGCCGCTGGAGACGCCGTCCCTGGAGCGCCTCTCGACGCTTCTGGGCAAGTACGGCGAAGACGAGAAGCTGATCTTTCGGGTCATGAAGCGCGGCGAGAAGCTCCAGCGCGCCCTCGACGACCCGGACGAAAACGACCTCGCCGACCTGGCGTTGCGCTACGATCTGACGGTGCCTCTGGCCCGGATCTTCGCCGAGTACCGCGGCGAGTTTCCACGCTTTCTCAAGCGCTACCAGATCCAGCCCGTCTGGCGGGCGGACCGGCCCCAGAAGGGACGCTACCGAGAGTTTTATCAGTGCGACGTCGACGTCGTCGGCTCCGAGTCGCTGATGGTCGAAACCGAAGTCGCCTCGGCCCTGACCGAAGTGCTCCACCAACTCGGCTTCGAGGACTTTCGAATCCACACCAACCACCGCACACTCCTGCGCGCACTGATGCAGACGGCCGGAATCGAGTCGGAGCTTCGCTCGGAGGCCCTGGTCGCGATCGACAAGCTCGACAAGGTCGGAGTCGACGGGGTCGTCGACGAACTCGAAGAACGCGGCATCGCCCGCGAGGCCATCGAGGCGTTGATGCCGTTGCTCGAACAGGGAGAACCCCCGGGCTCTCCCCCCTTCGACAACGACGCGACTCTCGACCGTCTCGCCGAGGAGATCGGCCTCGACGAGACCGGTCAGCAGGCGATCGCCGATCTGCGCGCCCTGCTCGCCTTTGCCGGCGACGGACCCGCCGCCGACCACCTGTTCGTCGATCCGTACCTCGCGCGGGGCCTGTCGTATTACACGGGGACGATTTTCGAGATCCGGAGCGACGATTTCGACGGCAGTCTCGGCGGAGGCGGCCGCTACGACGAGCTGATCGGGATGTTCACCAATGACTCGGTGCCGGCCTGCGGCTTTTCGCTCGGTGTCGAGCGCATCCTGGTGTTGATGGAAGAGCGCGAGATGTTCGGCGAGGCGGTGCCGGCGGCCGACGTGCTGGTGACGGTCTGGAACGAGCAGTTCGCGCCGAAAACCACCGCCCTCGCTCGCGAGCTGCGGGCAGCCGGCCTCCGGGTCGACGTCTACCCCGACCACGACGACGGCTTCGGCAAACAATTCGGTTACGCCAACGAGCGCGACATCCCGTTCGTCGCGATCCTCGCGCCCGACGAGCTCGATGCGGGGGTCGTCTCGCTCAAGGAGATGGAGAGCGGCGATCAGGAGGAGATCGCCCGCGAGCAGATCGCCTCGGAGCTCGCCGCGAAGGTGCTGACGCATCGCGACGAGTAAGGCGTCGCGCGTACAGGGTATGGCGTATTGAGTATGGCGTATGGGGTATTGCGTGTGGTGGCTCGAACTCGACTGCCGCCGATACTCTGAACTCAATACCCTATACCAAATACCCCATACCCGAGACCCAATACCCGATACTCTCATACTCCATACTCATGCAGTTCCGCAGCCCCGCCGACCGCTACGGCCTCCACCGGGTCGTCGAGCCCGACGGCCAGCTCCCCCAGGCCGCCCGGGTGCTCGACGCCTCCGGACCGCCGTTCGTCAACGAGATCGCCATCGACGTCGAGCGGCTCAACATCGACTCAGCGAGTTTCCACCAGATCGTCAGCGAGGTCGGGCGCGACGGCGGGGCCGTCGGGCGGCGCATTCGCGAGATCGTCGACGAGCGCGGCAAGATGCAAAACCCGGTGACCGGAAGCGGCGGGATGCTGCTCGGCGAGGTCACCGCCGTCGGTCCCGACTACGACGGGCCGGTCGAGCTGGCGGTCGGCGACCGGATCGCCACACTGGTGAGCCTGACGCTCACGCCGCTCGCTGTCGAGGCCGTCCGCGAGGTGAACTTCGAGGCCGATCAGGTTGCCGTCGACGCCCGGGCGTACCTGTGGCCGAGCGCCCCGGTCGTCGCCCTCCCCGACGACCTCCCGGAGCCGGTCGCCCTGTCGGCGCTCGACGTCTGCGGCGCCCCCGCCCAGACGCGCCGGCTGGTCGACCCGGGCGATACGGTCCTGGTGATGGGCGTCGGCAAATCGGGCACCCTGTCTGCGGCCGCCGCCCGCGACGTCCTCGGCGACGACGGCGCGGTGTACTGTATCGATCTCGACAGCGAGGGGATGCAACGACTCGTCGAGGCCGGGATCGCCGACGATTTCCGGACCGCCGACGCCACCCGCCCCGTCGAGATCCGCCACGCGGTCGCCGAGATGACCGACGGCTCGCCGGCCGACGTGGTGCTCAACACCTGCAACGTCGCCGACACCGAGCTCTCGGCGATCCTGCCGTGCCGCGACCGCGGCACCGTCTATTTTTTCAACATGGCGACCGACTTCTCGAAAGCGACCCTCGGGGCCGAGGGCGCCGGCAAGGACGTCGACCTCGTGATGGGCAACGGCTA
>CAZRLK010000266.1:0-5137 GCA_964600555.1 uncultured Bradymonadales bacterium | reverse complement strand
GATGTCACGCCCAGGAATCCGCTCTGGGGAAGACACACGAATCGTCGAAACACCGGTTGATTGCGGGGGCTCGTCCTTTTTCGAACGCCATCTACTCACTTACTTTGTCTGGCCAACTCCCCCACGAGTTGTTATAGCGATCGTGCAGTCTCGACATTCTGGATTCTTCGCTCTGGGGAGGACGATGCGGGCACTGTTCATCTCCTGGGACGGCCCTGCGCAAAACTACATGGAGTCCCTGTTCCTGCCGATCTTTCGGCGCGTGCAGGGCCCCGATCTCTCGATCCGGGTCCTGCAGTTTAGCTGGGGCGACGAGGCGATCACCGAGTCGGTCGCCGAGACCGCCGAACAGTGGGGGATCGGCTACGAAGCGAAGCGCGTCTTGCGCCGGCCGCTCGAGCCGGCGACCGCCGCGATGATCGTCAAGGGGGCGGCCGACGTCGTCGATCAGGTGCGCCGCCACGACATCGACGTCTTGTTCCCCCGGGCGCTGATCCCCGGGGCGATGACGCTCCTGGCCGAAAAGGTCCTCCCCGACGTCCGCCTCTTTTTCGACGCCGACGGCTTCATGGCCGACGAGCGCCTCGAGTTCGGCGGCTGGGACCCGACCGGCCTGCCGTACCGGCTGCTGCGCGACGTCGAATCGCAGGTCGCCCTGCGCGCCGATTCGATCATGACCCGCACCCGCGAGGCGAAAGAGATCCTCGTCGATCGCGTCGGCGCGTCCCTCGAGCCCGACCGCATCCACGTCATCCCGAACGCCAAGGAGACCGACGCCTTCCACCCGGGATCGCCCGGCTCGCGAGACCGCATTCGCGACGAGCTGGAGGTCGACGACGGGGCACCGCTGGTCGTCTACGTCGGCAGCCTCGGCCCCCACTACTATCCCGGCCGGCTGCTCGCGTTTTTCGAGGCCGTCCATCGCCACGACTCCGACGCCCGGTTCGTGGTCCTGACCGGCAACCGGGAGGTGTTGGAGCCGCGACTCGCGGAGGCCGACCTGCCGGCCGACGCTTTGACGATGACCCGCGTCTCGCCCGAGCGCGTACCCCGGTTCGTCGCCGCCGCCGACCTCGGCGTCGCCTTCCGCAAACCGTCGTTCTCCCAGCGCGGCGTCTGCCCGATCAAGGTCGGCGAATACCTGCTGTGCGGCACGCCCGTCCTGTCGACGACCGGCGTCGGCGACCTCGACCGCCAGCTCGACCGCCCGAAGGTCGGCCGGCTGGTCGACGACCTCGATCACTCGACGCTCGACGCCGCCGCCGAGTGGCTCACCGACGAGGTGCTGCCGGCACGCTCGGAGTACCGCCGGGCCGCCCGCCGGCTCGGCGTCGAGGAGTTCGGCATGCCCCGGTGCGTCGAACGCTACCGACGTGCCTTCGCCGATTGTCGGCTCAACTGATCGGGAGGGCCGGCGTATGGCGTCACCGAAACCGACGTTCATCAACATCGGCGCCTACAAGTGCGCCACCACCTGGCTGCACGACTGCCTCGACGAGCACCCGGAGGTCTTCGTCCCCGACTTCAAGGAACTACACTTTTTCGACCGCTGTGCCGACGACCGACTCTACGACTCGCGCGACCGCGAGCTGTTCGATCGCGCCTACCGCGGCACCGACGACTACCCGGCACGGGGAAGCTGCACCCCCGGCTACCTCTCCACCCCGCAGGCCGTCGCCGGCATCCGCGAGGTCGCCCCCGAGGCGAAACTGATCTGCCTGCTGCGCGACCCGGCCGAACGGCTGCACTCGCATTACTGGTATGTCGTCGGCAAGTACGGCGATCCGCCGGTCGATTTCGACCGGCTCGCCCTCGCTCCCGACGAGCATCGCGACTGCCTCGACGGCGCCGTCGACGTCGGCTGTTACGGCGAGCACCTGGAGCGATACCTCGCGGTGTTTCCCCGGGAGCAACTCCGGATCGTGCTCGTCGACGACATCAAAGCGAGGCCCGCCGAGACGTTCGCCGACATCTGCCGGTTCATCGGCGTGCGCGACGACGTCCGCCCCGACGCCCTGGAGGGTAAGTCGAACGCCGCGATGCAGAAGCGCTCGAAGCTCCTGTACCATCTGAAATACCTCCTCGCCCGGGGGCTCGCCATCTCCGGGCTCGAGTCCCTGCGCCGCGGCCTCAAAGAGACCGGCGTTCCCGGCCTGATCCGACGGCTGAATACCGCCGGATTCGACCGGCCGCCCCTCGAGGCGCACCACCGTGAGAGCCTCGTCGAGTTCTACCGCCCCGAGATCCGAAAGGTCGAGACGATCGCCGGGCGCGACCTGAATCACTGGCGGGAGGTGTGAGCGTGGCCGAGCGACTCGTCGTCTTCGACGTCTGCGATACGCTGTACGACTCGAACACCACCGCCGATTTCGTGCGGTTCGCCGGCGATGTCCGAGAGAATCCGTGGCCGCGCGCCGCGCACCTCGCTGCGACGCGACGCGTCTCGCCGATCTTCTGGGCCGGCGCGGCGCTGTACGCGACGACCGGCCTCGATCTCGGCCGGGCGGTGCTGCTCGCTGGGCTGCGCGGCATCGCGCGCGACGAGCTGCGGCGCCTCGCCGATCGGTTCGTCGCCGACGTCCTCGCCGAGCGCCGCATCGCCGAGACCCACCGCCGGCTGCGCGCCGCCCGCCGCCGAGGCGACGAGGTGGTGCTGGCCTCGACCAGCATCGACCCGGTCGTCGACGCCGTCGGCGACGCGCTCGAGGTCGAGGCGATTTCCTCGCAGCTCGCTTACGACGGGGCGGGCCGCTGCCTGGGCCGGCTGGCGGTCGACCGCACGGGCCGCAAGCTGGCGGCGCTCTCGGAGCGGCTCGACGCCGGGATCGAGCTGACCGTCGTCACCGACAACGCCACCGACCGCGAGCTGCTGGAGGCCGCCGACCGGCCCGTCGTCGTCCTCCGCCGCGCGCACGACCGACTGAAGTGGGGCAATCTCGAGGCCGAATACCTGGAACCGACCGCATGAACGCCACGCTGCGGTATCTCTTGCCGCTGAGTTTCGTCTTCGAGACGCGACTCGATCACCTCCGCGCCGTCGGCGCCACCGCCGCGATGGAGTGGCTTCCCGCCGTGCTCGTGATCGGGTGGTTCGCCGACCTGCCAATCTGGCAGGTCCCGGCCGCCTTCGCCGTCGCCTGGACGGCGTTCATGAGCATCTACGAGATCGGCTACCTGTTGAACGATCTCGTCGCCGTCCGCTTCGAGGACGATCCCCGCCGCCGCACCGACGCCGAGCCGACGGCCCTCAGTTGGCCGATCTGGATCGGCACGCGCCTGGCGACCTTCGCCGCGATCGGCTGGTATTTTGGCTGGTTCGCCCTCCCCCACTGGTGGGTTCTGTTCGTCGTGCTCGTCCCCGTGTACCTGGCCCACAACCTGTACCGATCGTACGCGCCGAAGGTCGTCACCTTCGTCGGCCTGGCGACCATCCGGTTTCTGGCCCCGATCGCCCCCTTCCTCGCGCCTGCGGAGCTGTCGCTGATCCTGTTTCCGGCGTTCCTCAACTACGTCCTGTATCGCACCCTCAGCTACCTCGACAGCAAGGAGCTTCTGGCGATGCCCTCGCGCACGAGCTTTGCGTTTCGCCTCCAGTTTTACGCCTGGCTGCTCGCTCCCACCGCCATCGCCGCCGCCGTCGAGGGCTCGTGGGTGCCGCTGGCGTTCACCGCCTACTACCTGACCTTCTGGCTGGCGGCTCTGGCCGGCTCGACCCTCCTCGACCACGGGAGTGGCCGTTCCCCCACGCATGGGGGCGTCGGCGGCCCCGCCGAAGGAAGTTAGGAGCGTCGGTGGCCCCGCTCCCCCCTCACGTTGTTGGAGCGTCGGCGGCCTCGCCGACGGTAGTTAGGAGCGTCGGCCCAAGAAATATGTGGAGCGTCGGCGGCCTCGCCGACGGTAGTTAGGAGCGTCGGCCCAAGAAATATGTGGAGCGTCGGCGGCCTCGCCGACGGTAGTTGAAATTCGACGATACGAATCGACCCTCACGGAGATACACATGACCCATCTCGTCACAGGAGCCGCCGGCTTCATCGGAAGCCACCTCGTCGAACGCCTCGTCGACCGGGGCGACGACGTCGTCGCCCTCGACAACCTCTCGACCGGCTATCGCGAGAACCTCGAGCCGTTTTTCGACGCCATCGAATTCATCGAGGGCGACGTCCGCGACCCCGCCACCTGCCGCCGCGCCTGCGAGGGCGTCGACCACGTCTTCCACCAGGCCGCCCTCGGCTCGGTGCCCCGGTCGGTCGAGCGCCCCGTCGACACCCACGCCTCGAACGCCACCGGCACCCTCGAGATGCTCGTCGCCGCCCGCGACGCCGACGTCGACTCGTTCGTCTTCGCCGCCAGCAGCTCCGTTTACGGCAACACCGACGAGCTGCCGAAAGTCGAGACGATGCCCCGCCGCCCCCTCAGCCCCTACGCCACCTCCAAGGCCGTCGGCGAGTACTACCTCGAGAACTTCGCCGACATCTACGGGCTCCCGACCGTCGGCCTGCGGTATTTCAACGTCTTCGGCCCCCGCCAGGACCCCGACGGCCCGTACGCCGCCGTCATCCCGAAGTTCGTCGACATGCTCGTCGACGGCGAGCGGCCGACCATCCACTGGGATGGCGAGCAGACCCGCGATTTCACCTACGTCGACAACGTCGTCGACGCCAACCTCGCCGCCTCTCGCCACGCGTCGGACGCGGCCGGCGAGGTGATGAACGTCGGCTGCGGCGAGCGGATCTCGATCAACACCCTCTACGAGATCATCACCGACGAGCTCGGCGTCGACGTCGAACCCGCCTACGCCGCCAGGCGCGACGGCGACGTCCGCGACAGCCTCGCCGACATCTCGAAGGCCCGCGAGCTGATCGGCTACCGGCCCGCCGTCGACGTCGAACAGGGCCTCGCCCACACCGTCCAGTGGTTTGCCTAGAAAGGATCGTGGGAGCGTCGGCGGCCCATGCGCCCCCAATTGTCTGGGAGCGTCGGCGGCCCACGCTCCCCCAAATGTTTGGAGCGTCGGCGGCCCACGCTCCCCCAAATATTTGGGAGCGTCGGCGGCCTCGCCGACGTAGGGCCCCCCAAATGTTTGGAGCGTCGGCGGCCTCGCCGACGTAGGGCCCCCCAAATGTTTGGAGCGTCGGCG
>CAZRLK010000265.1:0-5178 GCA_964600555.1 uncultured Bradymonadales bacterium | reverse complement strand
TTCGACCGCATCATCGTCACCGCCGCCCCGCCCGAGATCCCGGAGGCGCTGGTCGAGCAACTCGAGGTCGGCGGACGGATGGTCCTGCCGGTCGGCGAGCGGATCCAGGAGCTGAAGATCGTCGAAAAACAAAAGGACGGCTCGATCGAGACCGCCGAGATGATGAAGGTGCGGTTCGTGCCGATGGTCCACGGCGACGCCGGCGAGTGATCACTCGAGCTCGCGGAGGGCCTCCTGGCTGGGGGCGTGGTCGGCGTCGATGCTCAACGCCCGGTTGAACATGTCCTTCGCGCGGCGGCCGTCGCCCATCTCCTCGCGGATCAGGCCGAGGTGGTAGTAGACGTCGACCTTCTGGGCGTCGCTCTCGAGTTTCATCTGGTGGAGGAGCAATTTTTGGAACTTGTCCTTCGCCTCCTCGACCTCGCCACGTTTGTACGCGAGCTTGCCGAGGCTCAGCAGGTTCGGGATGTGCGAGTCGTCGAGGTCGAAGACCGCCTGGTAGGCCTGCTCGGCGGCCTCCAGATCGCCCTGTTTTTCGGCGAGCTTGCCGCGCCGATGCTGGAAGCGGGCGGCGTCCGCCGTCTCGCCCTGCTTTTCGAGCGTCTCGACCAGCTCGTCGATGATCGGCTTGGCGTCGTCGACGCGGCCGGCCTCGAGGTAGGTGTCGATCAGTGACTCGGCGACATCGAGATCGTCGGGCCGCAGCTCGTAGATGCGTTCGATCGCCTCGGCGGCCAGCTCCGGGCTCTCGAGCCGCTCGTCGGCGAGCTCGGCCATCTCCTCGAGAAGCTCGATCCGGCGCGACTCGTCGTCGGTGTGCTCGACCTCGTGTTCGAGCAGCCCGTACTCGCCGTGCAGGTTGTCGGTCGCCTCGTACAGCCCCCGGATCCGCTCGATGATCTCGTCGTCGAGCGGCCGGTACTCGAGGATCGCCTGGTAGTCCTGGAGGGCGGCCTCGAGTTCCCCGAGCTCCTCCTCGTAAATTTCGGCCCGCTCGCCTCGCAACCGGAGCTCGTCGTCGAGGGTCCGCGCCTGCTCGATGCGCGCCTCGTAGACCTCGAGCAGCCGCGCCCAGTCGCCGCGCTCGCGGAACAGGTCGGCGCGCACCTCGCTCACCCGCCGGTTGTCGGGGTCGATCTCGGCCGCCTGGTCGAGATACTCCTCGGCGAGCCCCGGGTCGTCGAGGTACTCCAGGTGCAGCCGCCCCATCTCACAGACCAGATCCGCCCGGGTCTCGGCCTCCTCGGCCTGGTCGAGCTGATCCTCGAGCAGGTCGAGAAGCTCGTCCCACGCCTCTTCCTCGCGGTAGATCTCCTCGAGCGCCTCCAGGACGTCCGGGTGCCCGCTCTCGATCTCGAGCGCCCGGTCGAACCACTCGATCGCCGGGTCGACCTCGCCGAACTGCTCGTACGAAACACTCCCCAGCTCGACGGCCAGCCGCGCGACCTCCTCGTCGTCGCCGCGCTCCTCGGCCAGCTCCATCGACTGGTGCAGCACCGACTGCAGCTCGTTCCAGCGCTCCTGCTCGCGGTACAGCTCCTCGAGGCGCACGAGCGCGTCGAGATGATCGGGATCGTGCTCGCGCACCCTGCGGTACGCCTCGACGGCCCGGTCGGGTTGCTCGAGGAAGTGCTGGCAGTAGCGCGCGATCTCCATGTTCAGCCGGACCAGCTCCTCGGCGTCGTGCACCTGGGTGCGCAGCCGGTCGAGGACGTCGACCAGCTCGTCGTACTGGTCGGTCACCTCGTAGAGGCCGACGAGCTGGCGCATCACCTCGGTGTCGCCCTCGTCCAGAAGCAGCGCCTGGCGGTAGGCGTCGGCGGCCCGCTCGTACTCCTCGAGATCCATCGAGACGTCGGCCAGATCGAGCAGAATCTCGCGTTGCTGGTCGGCGTCGAAGGCGATCTCGGCGCGGCGCTCGAGGACGTCGGCGAGTTGTTCGGGCCGGTCGTTCTCCCGCGCGATGGCCTCCAGGCCCTCGAGTGCCGACTCGCGTTCGGGCTCGATCTCGAGGACGGTCCGGTACAGCTCGGCCGCCCGGTCCGGCTCCCCGAGCCGCTCGAGCGCCCAGTCGGCGGCGCGCTCGGCGAGTTCGACGATGCGGACGGCATCCGCCAGCTCGTCGACGACATCCTCGTACAGGGCGACCAGCTCGTCGTAGCTTTGCAGCTCGTCGACCAGCTGCTCGAGCCGCTCCTGGATCTGCTCGTCGTGCGGGTCGGCCCGTAGCGCCCGCCCCAGGAAGGCGAATCCGAGCCGCGGGTCCTCGAGCTGGTCGACGTACACCTCGGCGATCCGGCGGTTGAGATCGGCGCGCTCGAAGGCGTCGTCGACGATCTCGAGCTGCAGTTGCCACAGTTGCACGAGCCGCTCGAAATCGCCCTTCTCGCGGTAGGCCGGCTCGAGCAACTCGGCGATCTCGTGGCGCAGGTGCGGCTCCTCGACCAGCCGCTCGAGCGCCTCGATCGCCGGCGAATATTCGGGGGAGGCGGCGACGACCTCGCGGTAGTAGTCGAGCGCCGAGTCGTTGTCCTCGAACATCACCTCGTGGAGGTAGCCGAGCCGAAAGCGGATGTCGTCGAGCTCGTCGTCGGGGGCGATCTCGAGACGGCGTTCGAGAATCTCGGCGAGCTGCTCCCAGTCGTTGTTTTGCTGGTACAGTCGGTCGAGCAGCTCGAGGACGTCGAGGTCGAACTCGTCGACGACGAGCGCCTGGCGGGCGTGCTCGATACCCCGTTCGAGGTCGCCGAGAGCGTCGGCGGCGATCTCGGCGGCTTTCACCCGCAAATCCCGCACGAGATCCGGATTCTCGACCCCCGCCTCGAGGGCGTCCTCGTACATCGCCAGAAGCTCGTCCGGGTTGTCGAGCCGGCCGCTCAGCCGGTCGAGTTCGTGGCGGATGTAGACCTTGCCTGGCAGCTCGCGGAAGGCCCGCCCGAGCATCGCGAAGGCCATCTGGCGGTTGTCCAGCTCCTCCTCGTGCAGTTGCGCCAGCTCCATGTACAGCTCGCCGCGGCGGTCCGGGTCGTCGACGACCTCGAGCTGGTCCTCGAACAACTCCTCGAGCGCCTCCCAGTCCTCGTCGGCCCGGCACAGATCCTGGAGGAATTCGCTGGCCTGCTCGGCGGTCGCCGGATCGGAGGTCAGCTCGACGATCGCATCGCGCGCCTGCTCGAACGACGGGTCGCGCTCGAGGACCGTCTCGAAAGCCTCCAGCGCCTCGACCGGATCGCCGAGCTGGTCGCGGTGGATGCAGCCGCGACGAAACTCGATGGTGTTGACCTCCTCGAGGCTCTCGGCGAAGTCGCGCTGCAGCTCCAGGATCTCGAGCAGCTCCGGGGCGCGGCCGGTCTCCTCGTAGAGTCTGGCCAGCGCGTCGACGACCTGCTCGTCGTCCGGGTCGTGTTCGTGCAGCTCGCGGTAGGTCTCGACGGCGCGCTCGGTCAGCCCCAGGTAGTCGTCCTGGATGGTCGCCAGACGCCGCAGCACCTCGTGGCGTGTCTGCTCGTCGTCGATCACCTCGAGGCGCGAGCGCAGAAGCTCCTCGAGATCCTCGTAGCGGCCCGTCCGCTCGTAGATCGAAGCGAGGCGCGCGTGATGCTCGTCGGCCCCGGGGCGTTCGGCCAGAAGCTCCTCGAGGTACGGAGCGGCCTCTTCCGGCCTCTCGAGGCATTCGTCGTAGACGGTCCCGAGACGCTCGAGGATCTCGAGGCGCTCGTCGGGGTCGATCGTCTCGGCCTCGCGCCGCTCCAGAAGCTCGACCAGCGACTCCCACAGCTCCAGCTCCGAGAGCAGCGACTCGAGCCGCTCGATGGCGCCCTCGACGACGCCCAGGTCGACGGCGGACCGGAAGGCGGTCACGGCGCTGTAGTCGTCGCCGAGCTCCTCGTGGTACACGTCGCCGAGGGTCTTCAGCACGGTCCCCTGTTTGTGGGGGATCTCGGAGTCGGCGAGTGGCCCGAGAAGCACCTTCGGCACTCTGGCCCAGACGTCGAGCCGGTCGGCCAGCTCGCGGAAGTCCTCCCACAGCTGTTCGTCGTCGGGGTCGAGGCAGTACGCCTCGGCGAGCTTCGAGAGGGCCGGGACCTGCTCGACGGCGTCGTCGGCCCCCTCGACGATCAGTTCGGCCTCCTCGCGCAGGGCCTCCGCCCGCGGGGCGTCGCCGTCGATCAGGACGCGCTTCTCCTCGAGCAAGTCGACGATCCGCCGCCAGTCCTCCGCCCGGTCGTAGCAGTCGCGAAGCTCGGCGATGATCGTCAGCTGATACTCTCGCCAGGTGCCCTCGCGGTCGGCCAGGTCCCGGAGTAGCCCCTCCAGCGCCCGGAGCGTATCGCGGTGGTCGGGGGCCTCAGCGAGGATCTCGCGGTACAGCTCGATCGCCCGGTCGATGTCGTCGAGCTCCCCCTCGCGGATCTGGGCGAGCTGGAATTTGAGCGAGACGCGCTCGCGGTCGTCGTCGGCGAAGTCGATCTGGTCGCGCAGCAGGTCGGCCAGGTCGTGCCAGCGTCCGTCGTAGGTGAGCAGGCGGCGGGCGGCCGAGAGGGCGTGCTGGTCGTCCGGGTCGGCCTCGAGGATCTCGTAGTAGGTGTTGATGGCGGCATCGAGATCGAAGCGGGCCAGCTCCTCGTGGCGGGCGAGTTTCTGCAGCCACGATTTCGCCCGGTCGAGCTCGGCGGTCGACTGGGCGCGCTCGCGATAGAAGGTCGACAGCGCCTCGTCGTCGCCGCGGCGGGTCAGAAGCCGCTCGAGGGCGTCGACCGCCTCTTCGTAGCCGTCGACCTCCAGGAGCGCCTCGCCGTACACCCGCCGCGCCTCGTCGGGCGAGTCGAGATACGCCTCGAACAGCTTGCCCTGCTCGCACAGGAGTTCGGCGCGGAAGCTCGGCTCGCGGTCGACGGCCTGCTGTAGGGCATCGTCGTACAGGCCGGCCAGTTCGTCGACGGCGTCGGTCTGGAGAGCGAGCCGCTCGGCCTCCCGGCGCACCTCGTCGCGTGCGGGCCGGGCCGCCATCAGCTCGCCGGCGAAGCGAAACGCCCGGTCGGGGGCCTGGAGTTGCTCGTCGGCGATCTCGCGGCCCTCCTCCAGCAACTCGAGCCGCCGGTCGGGGTCGTCGGCGAGGTCCTCGCGGAGCTCGAGGACGTCGAGCAGCCGACCCCACGCCTCGCGGTGGCGGTAGAT
>CAZRLK010000264.1:0-5196 GCA_964600555.1 uncultured Bradymonadales bacterium | reverse complement strand
CCTCGCCCGGTGCCCCGTCCCGCCGGGTCACGAGTCGTTGTTTTTCCTCCCACGCCGTTTTTCCTCTGTGCACTCTGCGCCTCTGCGGTTGGACCCACCGCATATTTCGAACTCGGCCCTCACTCCCGAACCGAACGAGTCGCGATACCTCGAGCTGCCGTCGAATCGCATCTCGACCGATGACGCACAGCTCGACCGTTCGACTCGACGGGTAGCCGACAGATGCACGATAACTCGATTTGCCGTCGACCCCGGTACCAACGTTCAAGCCGTCCGCGCGATCGAGGGGGTCGACACGCGCGCCAAACTATCGCGCACCTCGGATCGCGAGACGCGACGCTCCGCGCGAGTTGTCCCGCACAAATCAGATTGCCGAGCGACCTCCAGCCCGAGTTGTCCGACACCGATCATCCTGGCAGGCGACCCTCGGCCCGAGATATACGCCACCGATCGAGATCGAATTTTTCGCCGTTTTACCAGGGGCGCATATCCGATCTGCGTGTCGACACCCCCGCCAGATGGTGCGAGACAGGTGCTGCACCCGTCGACCCTCGGAGGACCGTCGATGGCGCTCCGCCCAAAAAAATCCCGGTGCGGCCAGTCGGGCCGCACCGGGTCGGTCGTTAAGAGTCGCTTTCAGTCGGCTCCTCACCGTCCTCCGACGACTCACCATCCTCCGACGACTCGCCGTCCGAGGGGTCGGTCGACTCGCCATCGCCCTGCTGCTCGCCGCCGTCCGGGCGGCCGTCGCCATCATCGCCCGACGAATCGATCGGCTCGCCAGTCTCCGGGTCGACCTCCGGAATCGTACCGCGGCGCTGCAGGTGGCGGCGGGTGCGTCTGGTCTGCTCGACGACCGGCGCGAGAATCTCGTTGAGCGTCGCCATGTCGTCGGCGTAGGCACTCATCACGTCGACGATCACCCGGTGGAGGGCGTCCTCGACCTCGACGTACGCCTCGCGCACCGCGTCGTATTCGATGTTGTCGACCGGCTCGAGGCGGTCGGTGAATTCGTCATTGAGCTCCTCGAGCTGGTCGACGAAGCTTCGGAGGCCGAGTCGGTCGACGTGCTCGGCGTAGTCGTGTTTCATCTGCTTGACGAGCTCGGCGACGGTCGCCGCCTGGTCGGCAAAGCTCTTGGAGGTGACCGGGAAGACGCCGGCCGGAAACAACTCCCCGACAAACTGCTCGGCGAGCCGGTATTTTTCGCTCTCCTCCGGGAGGTTGGCGTGCAGCTCGGCCCCCTGGACGATGCTGCTGAGCGTCCGGTCGATCCGGCCGTCCAGCTCGACGGTCCCTTCGCGTTTGAGCGGATCGTTTTGTTTGTTCTGCTCCCACTGGTGCTGGAGGCGAACCGCTCGCTGCTGTTTTTGTTGCGCCTCCTCCACCGCCTCGACCAACTCGGTGTGGCCGAGCCGCTCGAGGGGATCGCGCATCCCCTCGAGAATGTATCGAATCATCCCCAACGTGAACTGATAAAACGCAAAGACGTTCGCAAATCGCTCGATCTTGCCAGATTCCGGGATCTCCATCGGATCTCCCCACGTATCGGTCATCTCCACGGCACCAATAAATCGGGTTCCCTCCGTCTCGCCCGACCCCCTCGCGCACCCCACTGCGTGGAGACTCCGAGAAAAGTCGGCGTTCTGCTCGGCTGGCACCCCCGGCGACGCTCCTGCCGTGTACGACTCGTCGCCAGTCTACCTGTCTCAAGCTGAGATCTATATAACTCGCCGAGTTTTTTCTTGTCAAACACACTTTGCCGGATCGTGGTAGTGCCCCGGCGCGGCGTCGGCCGGTTCACGCACGATCCCCGGGCCGGCGGGTCTCGGTGGATGGGCGTTCCTCCCCCGGCCTCCGCGTTGCTTCGGCCGGGGCTACGGGACAACGACTAAAAGAGCTTACGGCCCCGGCCTGCGGCCGGGGGTACGAATTCTCGGGCTCTCGATGGGTGGGAGTCGTCTTCGGCCGGGGGTACGAATTCTCGGGTTCTCGGCGGGTGGGGGTATTGAGATTGCAATCGGCGACGAGTAGGTAGATGGAAGCAATTTCCGAAGGTCGGAGGCTGACAGCACTGCCAATGGATCGTACCGCTGTTCCCCGTGGGGTTCTCGTCAGTCTCGCTGTCCTACTCAGGGTCGCAATCGGCGCCCGAATCGGCCACCGAAGGAAATCCAAATTCGATGACGCCGTTGTCGTTTTCGGGAGGAATCGAATCCCTGGCATACAACTGGACCCACTTCTCGCCTTCGGTCTTCAGCGGAATGTATCGGTACCAGAAATCGCCGTATTCTTCGTTCCGATACGGTTCGCGTAAAGTTCTCACGGTCGACTCCGCCTGCTCGGAGACGGTGAATGTATCGCCGCGGCAACCCGCGAAGCTCCCGAGTGGTCGGACGCGGTCGAGATACGGCTCCAGTTCCGACGGCATGTCGACAATTCGAATGACGGTCGACTGGTTGTACGAATTCGGCCGAAACATGGCAACTCGCAGACCCGTCTCGACCGGCTCTCCACGCTCGTACAGCTTCGAGAGCCACGACCTCGCCTTCGACAGCACCGACTCCCTTTTTTCACTGGCACACTCCTGCCCGGTACATGCCACGACATGGCGGCCGTCGGTTATCTCCCTTCGAGGATAGTCGTACGTGCCTCTCTGTCTGTAATATCCGGCAAGCTCGTCCAATCCGCCGTATCGAACATCTCGGGACAGGTTTTCGGCCTCCTCGTCGGTCAAATATCCCGTTCGAACACTGCTCCAGGCCCCCTCGGGCTTATTCATCTGCAGTGCCCAGTACTGACACTCCCCGTCGACGACCAGATACTCGTCCCCGTTTTCATACAAAACGTACTCGCCTGCCCCCAGCCGTCCCCAGGAGGGCATCACTCGATAAAAAAGTTGCACCTCGTCGCTACCACTACATATCGGTTCAACTTTACCTCCTGATGGAGAGGAGCCCCCACATGCACAACAAAGGGCCCCCACCCATATTAAAAAACATCTACTCAGCAGTCGTTTCTTCATGAGCCTTTCGTGCTCGCTAGCGTTCGGCGAGAAGATGTTGATGCCAGGTGCGTCCGTATGACGAGCAAATAGCAGCGCTATTGCGAGGAATACGGGCGGATCTGGCGCAAAATCCGCCGCCGAGGCGAACATGAATCTATGTGCAACAGGCTGCTAGTCCATGCTTCCCGTTCTCACCGGCCGGCATCCGCCGCATCGTCCGTCTCCGGGATGTCCGGCGGGCACTCGCAGCGATGGTCGAAACCGGAATTCGGCGAGTCCGGGTAAGGAATGTCATGCCAGTCAACCCGACACCCCTCGTTCGAGGGGCAGGCCTGATCCAGGCGATAGGTGTAGGTGTACGATTCCGAACACGGCATGTTGTTTGGTAGCCACGGAAAATCCTCGCGCATGCGTTCGCGCTGCTCTCGGTTCACACACTCGGCGTAGCCGTCCCAGTCGACCTCGACCTCGAGTTCGAACCTCTCCTCGTCCTCGAGCGTGAGCGTCGCGACCGCCTCATACAGTGGAAGTTGCCTCTGCGGACCGCACCGACCTGGGGCGGCCGGCGGCTCCACGGCCTTTCGGAGCACCCTGAATTGATCGAGGGTGATCGGCGTGGCGTCCCCCCGTAGAGGCATTTGCACCCCTATCCACTTCAGCGTTCGAAGGTTGTACCCCCTGACTCTCACGCTTTTTGAGATCGGCCTTTCCGGGGCGGAATAGAGCCTCACGCCCGATTCGCGCGGCGGCCAGTTCCGATTCGAATCGACGATATCCTCGAGCGTCGGACCGGTACATTCGTCGCGCTCGACCTCCACTTCGAGTTCGTAGAGACCTTTGCGAACCACCTCCAGATCGTCGTTCCCCAGTTGCCACCCCGACGCCCCCTCCGGGTTATCCCCGCACGTGAGAGCAAACAGCCCGAGCATGCACACACTCGCCGCAACGACCCTGGTTTCGATCCCCTCGAACATCTCGACCCTTCCTCGTCTACACGTCAGCAGTGACCGTCGCCGAGCTCCAGGCATCCGTAGCGTGATCCACGCCCCGTGATCGGACCAGTCCACTCGTTACCGATGGCGACACCTGCCAAAATGATTGCACTTTGCTCCGCACATCATCAAGATGCATCAGACCCGTGCAAGCGCAACAACCACTGGTGAGCAGGGACGGTCCAGCTCGTTTCGACGTTGTAATTCGGCTCCAGGGGCCGGGAGCCGACGTTCCGGGGGTGTTCGACCGACGGGACGTTCGTGTCGTACTGGAAGCACGCGAGGA
Organism: uncultured Bradymonadales bacterium; assembly: GCA_964600555.1. GTDB lineage: Bacteria > Myxococcota_A > Bradymonadia > Bradymonadales > Bradymonadaceae > CAJXPB01. The sequence continues at coordinate 911 of CAZRLK010000264.1, read as the reverse complement.
GAGACGATGATCGAGCAACGACGAGGATCGAACGGATGGTTTGTCGCACTGTGCGCCGTGTGCCTGGTGGCCGCGGCCGCCTGCGGCGACGGCAACGGCGGAGACGACGGCGACGGCAACGGAGGCGATGCCGGGGACCGGCCGACCGCCGACGGCGGAACGATGGATGTCGGCGACGCAGGCGAGGACTCGCCGGAGGATGGCGGCTCGAGTGCCGACGCCGACACCTCGGTCGACGCCGGCGGCGACGAGGACACCGGGCCGCCGAGTGGCACGTGCACCCGGACCTGCGAGCAGCCGAGCGACTGCGGCGCCGGCTCCGACTGGGTGTGTGAAGAGGGCTACTGCGATCTGCACTCCTGCTCCGAGGATTCCGAGTGCGTGGTCGAGGCTTCCCAGTGGACGCAATCGGGATGTTCGGCCGGGGAGTGCGGGACGGATCGTGTCTGTATCGAGCACGACGGAGACACCTTCTGTGCGGCAGAGGACGAAGAGGGCTCGTGCGATCACATGCCCCACAGCGGGTTCGAGGCGACCTCCAAGCCGAGCGCGGACGGCAGCGGCGAGGTCGAGATCTGCGCGGTCGTCGATGCGAGCTGCGACGACAACACCTGCACCTGGCCATTCCAGATGCAACCGATCTGCGGCGGGGACGGCGAGTGCGAGGGAGACCTGACCTGCAATGAGACGACGGGCGAGTGCGTCTGTGAAAACGACCAGCAGTGCATCGACACCGAGGACGGGGACAACTGGGAGTGCGTCGAGTAATGCGGGATGGGGGGGCTCCCCCGGGCCGGCGGGTCTTGGTTGATGGGCGTTCTTCCCCGGGCCGGCGGGTCTTGGTGGATGGGCGTGCCTCCCCCGGCCTCCGGCTCCCGTTGGTCGCCTGCGACCGGGGCTACGGGACAACG
>CAZRLK010000263.1:0-5199 GCA_964600555.1 uncultured Bradymonadales bacterium | reverse complement strand
GGTGGATCCGCCCCCGGCTTACCGACTGTGCTGCGGGGAGTCGACCGGCGGAGGGGTCAGACGACGTCGGCCTCGGCGAGGGCGAAGACGAGCAGGCGACGAAGCGCCTGCTCTTTCGGCGAGGAGGGCTCGGCGAGCTGCATGCGCCGAAGGTACGGCTCGGCGGCGTCCGGGACGAAGACGGTCTTCGGGAGGCTGTCGAAGTCATCGAGGGTCGGCAGTCCCTTGCCGTCGAACTGCTCTTTGAGCTGGCGGAGCGACCGGGTGAGCGCGATCTCGGCGTCGGTCAGGTCGGTGCCGTACGGAAAGCGCGGCAAGAGATCTCGTTCGCGAAATGGCTCGGCGCGCTCGCGAAGCGTCTCCGGGTAGTTGTCCCGGTGGCGGGGGGGCACCTCCCAGTCGTCGGGGAGTTTGCCGGCCTGTTTCGCCCGCTCGATCAGTTCCGGCTGGAACCGCGAGTCGGCGACCTGGATCATCTCGGCGACGACCTCGGCGTCGGATTTGCCGCGGAGATCGGCGATGCCGTATTCGGTGACGACGATGTCGCGCAGATGCCGGGGGATGGTGGTGTGGCCGTAGTTCCAGACGATGTTCGACTCGACCGAGCCCCGGGAGGTCCGGGTCGCCCGCACCATCACCACCGAGCGTCCCCCGTCGAGTTCGTGGGCCATGTTGACGAAGTTGAACTGGCCGCCGACGCCGCTGACGACGCGGTTGTCCTCGAGGCCGTCGGAGACGACCGCGCCGGTGGCCGTCACCTTCATGGCGGTGTTGACGAACCGGGCGTCTTTGCGCTGGGCGCGGTTGAGCTTCTCGTGGCGATACAGTTGGTTGGTGAAGGCGACGCTGCGCATCCCGATCTTGCGGCGACGCTTTTCGTCCATCTCGCGGAGGGCCTCGTAGAAGCTCCGGGGACCGAGAAAAAAGCCGGCGTGCAGCAGTTTGCCCCCCTTTAGCGCGTCGCCGAGGGCCCGCTCGGCGATCGTCTCGCGGATCTGTCGGTCGCGCAGGTCGGTGCGGAGCAGATCGCCGTCGACGAGCAGCCGGTCCTGCTCGAAGTCGACCTCCTCGCGCATGATCCCCCACCGTTGCAGATAGGCGACGTCCTCGGCGGTGAGCCGGGCGTCGATCGCCCCCTCGTCGACCAGCGCCTGCAGATCGTCGGCGTCGAACGGAGGCTCGAGCATGCCCGCCTCGACCAGCCGCTGGATGGCGAGGTCGTCGTAGACCTCGCGGGCGATCACGCCGCTGTCGAGCAGATGCAAAAATGCCTCGACGAACATCTCGGAGCCGCCGTACAGCCCCTCGTCGAACGGCTCGATGCCGCCCTCGTCGACGATCAGCCGCGAGGCTCCGCCGACGATCTCGAAGGCGTCGACGAGCTCGCGGTAGACGTCGTTTCGGTCGTGGCGAAGCTGGGTCGCCCAGGCGATGGCGTCGCCGAGCGACCCGATCCCGATCTGCAGCGTGCCGCCGTCTTTGAGCAGGGCGCTGACGTGCAGGCCGATCAGGTGGTCACGGAGGTCGACGGGGAGATTCGGCGGGGCGAACGGCGGGAACTCGTAGTCGGGGGCGTCGAGGATGGCGTCGAACTGGTCTTCGTGGACGGGCGCATCGCCGTACATGAACGGCAGGTGGCGGTTGACCTGGCCGACGATGATGGCGTCCTCGCCGCCGCCTTCGCGCCGGTCGTGCAGCCGCGGGATCATGTCGGCGGAGAGATCGGTGTTGGAGCTGAGATTGTAGTGGCGCTCGCCGTCGACCTCACCGGTGCCGACCAGCTGGACGAGGACGTCGATGCCGGCCTCCCACACCTCGCGGGCGACGTGGGTGTAGTTGACGTTGTGGTGGGCCTGCTGGGCGCGCGGGACGTCGAGATATTCGCCCGGCGGGTAGTAAAACTCGTGGATGTCGACGTTGTCCGGCAACTCGCCGTCGTGCAGCATCTCGACGTACACCGGGTCGGGGTAGTCGCCGAAGATGCGCTCGGCGAGGGGCTCGACCAGCCGCCGCTCCAGGTCGCTGTTCCATCCGGGTTTCGTCAGCGACAGGGCCGTCCAGATCGACAGGTGGATGCGCTCGTCGTCGACGGCGCGTTCGACCAGCTCGTTGACGATGTGGTTGGCCTTGCCGACGCCGAGCGGGGTGGCGACGGTCAGTTCCGGGCCCACCCGATCGAGGATGGTGTCGACGCAGGTTCGGACGTCTTCGTAGCGTGTCGGCGGCATGGTCTCTCCGTCGGCCGAAGCAGGTATCGTCGGAACCGAGGAGAGTTGTAACGCATCTCGGGCGTGCCGTCAGTACGGCCCCTCACTCGAACAGCTCGTCCTTCCGCGAGAGGACGTCCTCGCAGTCGACGCTCTCGGAGACGCGCTGCATCACGAACCAACTGTACTCGGGGTCGGGATACGGCTCCGGGGTCGGGCCGTCGCTCAACAGCGGGTTGGTCGACTCCAGGACGTTTTGTTCGGTCTTCCAGTCGACGAGCCCCCGGATCGAGCCGCCGGGCGTGATCGTGCCCGAGTAGCTGTCGCGGGAGCGGCGTACGACGTATAGCCATCCGCCGAGCAGACCTTCGAGTTTGACCGAGACGCCGGGACGGCCGTCGCCGTCGTCGTCGGTCACCTCCGGGGCGTCCGGAGAGGTCGGGAGAGGGTCGTCGGCCGGATCCTCGAGCTCGGCGCCCATGAGCGTCACGGCCTCCTGGATCGTCAGCCGCGACTCGTCGTCGGCCTCCTCGATCCGGCCGGTCCGCTCCGGGGTCGGGACCGCCTCGACGAATCGGTCGGGCAGGACGGTGTCGACGGCACTGGAGTTGGAGTCGAGGGTGATATCGCAGGTCGTCGGTGCCCAGGTCACCCGGCGGTCGTCCTGGTCGGTGTCGACGGTGAGGTAGCTGGTGGTCGTGGAGGTGATCTGGCCGATGAGCGGGAGGTCGACGACCGAGGTCAACACGACTTTCTGGGCCCAGCGGCCGCTGATGTCCGGCGGGGAGTCTTCGGCGGCGACGGAGCCGGGAAGGGTGGTCGCGACTGCGACGGCCAGCCCGAGTAGGGCCGGGATGGCGGGGCGGATGGGGATCGGGAGTGTGGGGTGGGTGCGCATCGTCGAGGAGCGGTCCGGGTGGCGGGGAGGGTGACAGCGTGGCCCCAAACGTGGACGCCTCGTTCGACGTTCAAGGGCGTCGGCGGGATCGCATCGTGTTCCAATCCGCTGCGGCCTTTCGGTTCGGAGAATCGCACATCCCGAACCTCCGGTCGCCAACCCTCGGCCGGATGGTCTTCGATCCACAAATCCGCATGCCGGCATGCAAATTCGACGATCGCACATGCAGAAAGTTCGGTGCCGGCATCCAGATCGGGCGATCTCACATCGAACAACCCCGGACCCGGCACTCGCGGATCACGATCGCACACCGTCGACGGCCACACCCCGCACTCGGCTCGCAGGATGCGCGATCGCGAAAAATGACACCTCGCATTCAGATCTGGAGTCTACGTCCCCCTTCCGAAGGTCGGCACCCCCCGTTTGGGATGCGCGATCTCCCCTCCGTATGCCGGCATCCACCGGACGATGCGGGATCCTCGTCAATGCGCGTCGTCGTGCTCTTGCTCGTGGTCGTCCTCGTACTCGCCCGAAGCGTTGTCGAGGCGCCCACCCACCCTACATTTCGACGACGATACCCCAGAAGACGCCCGGGACGACGCCACTTGCCACCTGACCCGCCTCTCGCCGATGGTTGGAGCATGTCGCTCTCACGCAACGCACTGATCTCAGCGGACGTGGCGCTGGTCGCCGTGGTCGTCGGTTTATGCGGGTGGAAGCTCATGTTCGGGATGCCGGGAGAATCGTATCGCGGGGAGCTGCCGCCGGCGACCGACCGGCAGGCCGAGCTCGCCGAGCGGCTGCGGGGGCACGTCGAGCGGCTGGCCGGGGAGTATCCGGGGCGGCATCCGGGGAGTCCCGACTACGAGGCGGCGCGGGAGTTCATCGTGGCGGAGCTCGAGGGGATGGGCTACGAGCCGGATCTCGAGACCTTCGAGGCCCGGGGGTTCGAGTGTGCGAATGTCGTCGTCGAGGTCGGCGGCGAGGCCCGGTCCGACGAGATCGTGGTCGTCGGGGCGCACTACGATGCGGTGCGCAACTCGCCGGGGGCCGACGACAACGCCAGTGGCGTCGCCGGTCTACTCGAGGTGGCGCGGGCCTTCGCCGACGCCTCGCCCGAGCGGACGCTCCGGTTCGTGTTCTTCGCCAACGAGGAGGCGCCGTACTTCTGGACCGACGCGATGGGGAGTCTGCGCCACGCCCGGGGGGCCCGGGAGGCCGGCGAGTCGATCGTGGCGATGCTGTCGCTCGAGATGCTCGGCTACTACACCGACGAGCCCGGCAGCCAGGAGTATCCGCCCCTGTTGAGCTGGCTGTACCCGGACCGGGGCGATTTCATCGGGTTCGTCGGCAACTTCTCGAGTCGGCAGGTGGTCAAAGAGTCGATCGGCATCTTTCGTCGGGAGGTCGACTTCCCGAGCCACGGGTTCGCCGGGCCGGGATTCGTCCCGGGGGTCGGGCTGTCGGATCATTCGGCGTTCTGGATGGTCGACTACCCGGCGTTGATGGTCACCGATACCGCGTTTCACCGGAATCCCCACTACCACCTGCCGAGCGACCGCCCCGAGACGCTCGATTACGGGCGGTTCGGACGGGTCGTCGACGGGCTCGAGGGCGTGCTCGAGGCGTGGGCGGCGGGTCCGTGATCCGTGTCGGCGAGCCGCCGAGGAAAGGGGCGATCCCCCGGAGGCTCATTCGGCCAATTCCTCGGAGGGCGATTTGGACCCGTCGGCCGGACCGGCATCGGGTCGACGGGAGCGTTGGATGCGTCTGCGCTCCTCGCCGCGTCCGTGAAACGCGGCGGGTCTGGCGAAACCGGAGACGACTTGCCAGGTGCGTTTCGGCAGATTTGGCTCGAGGATGCGGGCCGTCGTCGCCGGGACGTACGGGACCTGCGTGAGGTCGACGGCCGGGATCATGCCCCCGGCGTCCCAACCGGCGAAGGTGTGCATCTCGTCGAGGACGTTCTCGCGGGTGAGGGCGCCGTCGTCGATGACCTGGCGGAGGATTTCAAGCTGGACGAGACTCCGGGTGGACGCCTGGCGCGTATAGAAACTCCGGTCGAGCGAAGCGCCGGCGTGGGTCTCGTAGGCG
>CAZRLK010000262.1:0-5251 GCA_964600555.1 uncultured Bradymonadales bacterium | reverse complement strand
GGCGTCGAAGGATCGTGCCCGCTCCGAAAAGCCTCGGGGCTGCATTCGACACGATCTTGTGGCAAACAAGCCGCGTGCGACGACGCGTTCATGTGGACGAAGATCGCGAGGCAAGTCACGATGGATGTCCGTATCTGGCACAACCCGACGTGCAGCAAGTCCCGCCGGACGCTCGAGTTGCTCGACGAGCGCGGGATCGAGCCCGAGATCCGCGAGTATCGCGACAACCCGCCCGATGGCGAGCAGCTCGATCGGGTGCTCGAGATGCTGGGGAGGGAGCCCCGGGAGTTGATACGGCAAAAAGAGGACGCATACGACGAGCTCGGCCTGGCCGACGAGTCGCTCGAGCGCGGCGAGTTGATCGAGGCGATGGTCGAGCACCCGGTCTTGATCCAGCGGCCGGTCGTCATCGCCGACGGCCGGGCGGCGCTGGGGCGGCCACCCGAAGTCGCCCTCGAGATCCTGGAGTGATGTCGTGCAGAGATACGGCTGGTGGAACGCCCACCGAGTCATTGACCCGCCCGAGCCGGCGAGATGATTTGTTCATGTCGGAACTGGCCGGCTCGGCTCTCGCGGAGTACCCACCATGACCGCTTCCATCCAGACCGGACGACGTCCCCACCGATTCACGGTCGAGGATTATCACCGGATGGGGGAGGCAGGCATCATCGACCGAGACGATCGTGTCGAATTGATCGACGGAGAAATTGTCGAAATGACCCCGAATGGAAGTCGCCACGCCAGCAAGGTGAGCCGATTGAATCGGCTCCTCGTCCGTCGGGTCGGCGACGATGCCATCGTGTGGCCGCAGATCCCCATCCAGCTCGGCGACTACTCCGAGCCCGAACCCGACCTCGCCCTCGTGGAGCCTCGCGAGGACGATTACCTCGAGCGCCTGCCACGCGCTCGAGAGACGCGCCTCGTCGTCGAGGTCTTCCAGGATCCCTCCGGAGATGCCTACCGTACCACCCGGACTTCCCGGGACGGCGAGCAGCTCGCCGTCTCCGCTCTCCCGGACCTCGAGCTGCGTTGCTCCGAGATCTTTTACGTCCCTCCCTCGAGGATTGTGCGGATCCGTCTCGTGATGTCCTCGAAGGGCTGCGAGCCTCGGGGAAGGCCGTCGAGCAGACCGATCAGGTTGACCAGGTCGAGCAGGGCCGCCGAGCGGCGCCAGTCGCTCGGAAGTCTCCCGCCGGCAGCTCGGTAGGCATCGGCGAAGGGGGCGCGAAACGCCTCGGGAGGCTCCCAGCGGAGGAGCTGCCCGACGTCGGCGAGGGCCGGGCCGACCCAGGCGAACTCCCAGTCGAGGACGAGCGGGCGTGGTTCGGCGGGCCAGTGCAGGTTCGAGATTTTGAAGTCGCCGTGAAGCAAGACCGGTGAATCGGCGAGTGCATTCAGGTGGTCGCGATGAGCGTCGAGCAGCGTGGTGATGGAAGTCTGGATGTCTCCGGGAACATTGGAGAGGGAGGTGACGTGTGCCCGGGTGGCTTCGGCAAACCCCTCGAACGGCTCTTTTACAGTGCACCCATCTGACGCGAGGGAGCCGGATCGGACGAACGTGTTTTGATGGATCTCGGCGAGGGCTCGCCCGACGGCCTCGCCGTGAGCGGGACAGGCCTCGAGCGGGCCGTGTTCGACGTATTCTAGTTCGAGGAAGTCGGGGCCGCGATCGAGCACCGCCGGTACCCGCAGGTCTCGCCAGGAACGACTCAGAAGCTCGGCTTCTTTCGCCAGTATCGCCGGGTCGCGGCGATAGATGCGTAGGAGGCGCTGGGAGCCGATGCGGATGTTGGCGTTGGCCCGGCCGCCAGACAGAACCGCATACGGCTCCTCGATCGGTCCGATGCGGTCGACGATCTCGTCGCGAGTCACGTCGGGGGCGTCGGCGTCACAGGCAGGCCAGTGGTTTTCCGGATCCTCGAGTGGCGTGGTCATCGATCTGTCTTCGCTCCCATGACTGCGAAGCGGGACGAGGACGAACTCGTGGCGTCGCGGACCCGCGCGAGGCTACTCGTCCGATTCGGCCGATGTGCCGATTCGTTCCTCCAGAAACGCTCGAAGCGCCACCGCGTTGTTGTGGTCGCGGTCGGAGGCGGCGTACACGAGCGTGACGGTCTCCTCGCGGGCGGCCTCGGCGATCGGCCGCCAGGCCTCCGGATGTTCGGCCAACTCGCGGTGGTAGCGATCCCGGAATTGTTGCCAGCGGTCGGGATCGTGGTCGAACCACTCGCGCAACTCGTCGCTCGGGGCGACCTCCTTGCGCCAGGCGTCGAGGGCCGCCTCCTGTTTGCTGACGCCCCTGGGCCAGAACTTGTCGACCAGAATCCGCCGGCCGTCGTCGGCCTCCGGGGCCTCGTAGGCGCGTTTGAGGTGGATGGACATTGGGGGACTCTCAGTATCCGTCGACGCTCCATTCGATGGAACCATCCTTCTGGTGCGACCGTACGAAGAACTGATGCCGGTTGAAAGCCCCGGAACGAATGGGCGGAGATTCGGATTACGAGCCCGAGGCAATGTGCTAATCTTGGGGGGTGGAAGTCGACGGGTTCTCTCCTCTACGCGAGTACACGACGATGCCGGACCACGCACAACGGATCGAGACCGACCCCGATGTCATGATGGGCAAGGCCGTCGTCGCCGGGACTCGCGTGACGGTCGAGACGATTCTGGAGCGACTCGCCGCAGGCGAGGAAATCCATGAATTGCTGGAGGCGTTTCCCCATCTCGAACGGGAAGATGTTCAGGCTGCGCTCCAGTATGCAGCTGACGTTCTGAGCGCCGACGACGTCTCCTCCGTCCCGCGACAGGGCTCCCGGTGAAATTCCTTGTCGATGAAGGCGTCGATTTTCCGATCGTCGACCACCTGCGAGATTGCGACTACGAGGTCGATTCCATCCTGGAAGACGAACCGGGCATCTCCGACCGAGAGGTCCTCACCCGCGCGGTTTCCGACGAGCGGATTTTGGTGACGAGTGACAAAGATTTCGGAGACATGGTGTTTCGGCAACAGTACGCCGTCGGCGGCGTTTTGCTTCTTCGACTGGCGGGAACTTCCCTGGACAAAAAGGGGCAGATCGTCGCGGAGGTTCTCGACGACAAGGGCGAGGCGTTACGGGACCATTTTACGGTTGTCGATTCCGACAAGATTCGGATGCGCGAGATGGACCCGTGAGACACCGCAAGTCAATTCGGACTTTCGGCGTCGGAGGCCTGGTCGTGGAGAACAGCCTCCCCACCACCCCCGCCGTCATTCCCGGAGTCGACGGACTCGGCGCGGGCGCCGCACTCGCGGCGGTGGTGCTCGTCGTCGGCCTCGTGGCGGCCGGGCTGGCGGTCGTCGGACTCGTCCACCTCGTCCGCCGCGTGGCGAGTGGATCGGTGACACGGCGGACGGGCCTGGAGGTGGCGGGATTGCTGCTGCCGGCGATGGTCTTCGCCGGTGTCTACCTCTATCAGGTCTATCGCGAGTACGCGGCCCGCAAGGATATCGTCTGGGATGTACGGGCGGGTCCGGAGATTCCCGACGAGCTGGGCACCGACGGCACCGTCGGCGGGTTTTCGGGGAGACTCGAGCTGCGGTTGCCCGGGAAGCACACCGTCGAGTTCGAAGAGGCCGAGGTCACCTACTGGATCGACGACGACGGGCGACTCGCTGAACTCTCGGCCTCGGCCTACATGCCTCGCGCCAGAAGCTGGCAGCGATACGAGCAGTGGACCGAGACCCTCTCGCTCGAGACGCGCGTCGATCACAGCGACGAACACGGCGAGCAGACCGACCACCTTCCCTCGCGAATGCAGGGCGCAAAGGTCGCCGAGGGTCGTATCGACGGCATCTCGGTCGAGATCGGCAATTACCACTACACCGACGAAAAGCGGCGAATCCACGCCACGTTCGAGTGGTGAGGTGTAGTTCGAGACCCGATCGAATGCGGCGCGACGGCACGGGGCGTACGGTCGGACTTGCGGTCGGTTACCCGCCCGACACCCTCTCGTCCAGCCCGTCGAGTGCGCGTTCGGTCGAGTCGACAAGCGAGGTGTCTCCAAGGTCGCGTCGAATGGCGAGTGCCCGTTCGAGCTGGCGGCGCGCTTCGGGATACTCGCCGCCTTCGACCAGGCACTTTCCGAGATGCTGGCGGGCGAACCCCTCGTAGCTCGGCGCGGGAAGTTGTCGGGCCCGCCGGATGGCACGCTCGAAAACGGCTCGTGCCCGGTCGTGGCGGCCGGCGTACTGCAGGGCGGTGGCGGACCGAATCAGATTCGAGACAACCAGGCGCGGCGCATCGGCGGCCTCGGCCAACTCGACGGCCTCGGCCAGCAGCTCGACGGCCTCTCGGACGGTCTCGGATCGGAGTCGCAGATAGTCGCCCAGACGGCCCCTGGCACGCGCGGCCTCTCTGGTCGATCCGGCCGCCTCGACCTCCTCGCGAAGTTCCTCGACGCTCTCGCGCCACTCCTCGATCGAGGCGACCGCATCTCGCTGAAATTCAGTCATATCCGAGGCACGTCGGCGATGCAGTTCTACGCCAGGTTCAACTGCCAGGAGACGCCAAATCGGTCCTGGACCCAGGCAAACTGCTGGCTGAAGCCGTAGTCGTCCAGCGGCATCATCGTCTCCCCGTCGGCCGACAGCTCCGAGACGAGATGCTCGAGCTCCTCGCGACTCTCGCACTCGACGAACATCGAGGTGGAGGGGGTGAACGTGAAATCGTGGACATCGGGGCTGTCCGAGACCATCACCCGCTGGTCGCCCAGCGACAGGCTCGCCCGCAGGATCGTCCCCGCCATCTCCGGCGTCTCCTCGCCGTGGCGCTCCACATTGACGATCTCGGCGTCATCAAAGAGGTCGACGTAGAAGGTCATCGCCTCTTCGGCCTCACCGGTGAACATCAGAAACGTCGAAAACGACTCGGCCATCTCGTTGTCCTCGTGCTGGAGACTCGTCGTGGCATCGACCCCTCGGGGGCGCCTGGCACCTTAGCATCTCTCCCCGACGGGATTCACTCTTCGCACAGGTCGATCGCCATTCTCGCTGCCGCGACATCTCGTCGCACCTTTTTGAGCTAGCATTCACCATCTCCCTGGGAACCAGGCGAGGAGCCGATGAAAACGCACATGTTGTGGTGGTTGCATGTGGCGTCGATCGGGCTGGCCGGGCTGGCCTCGTCGTGGCCGTTTTCCAACTTTCGGCTCGTCCGCTCGTCCGACCGTCCGATTGTCCGATCGTCGGATTCTCGGATGCCGTTTGCCTGTG
>CAZRLK010000261.1:0-5446 GCA_964600555.1 uncultured Bradymonadales bacterium | reverse complement strand
CCGGAGGCGGACGTCCGGATGGCCGGGGGACGGGAGGTGATTCTCGATCAGATGCAGCCGCTGGCCCTGTATGCGGCCAACTCCTTTTTCACCGAGGGCTACCTGACGACCCCGGGCCAGGGCGACTCGAAGGACTACAAGATGCTCAAGCAGGCCGGCTTCGAGCCGGTCGTCGTCGGTGATCGCGACGAAGTTCCCGTCCCCGAGATGGTCGACGAGCACGCTCCCGCCGGCGGATGCTGCGGCGCGAACGAAGCCGCAAGCGGCGCGGCGGAGTGAGCATCCGATCGGGCTTCTCGGCCCGACGGTCGGGGACGATGTCCAGCCCAAAAACAGCACGAGACGCGGCCCGCGAGCGACCCGCGATGAGATGATCGGAGACCCGCCCGGGGGGAAGATGCGAACGCCAACCCCCATCAACCGTCTACATGACTGATGAGAAGTACACCCGCGAGCAGCTCGAAGAGTGGGACGACGAGTACGTCTGGCACCCGTTTACGCCGCATTCGGTCTACCGTGACGAGGATCCGTTGACGATCGTCGAGGGCGAGGGCAACTACCTGATCGACGCCGACGGCGAGCGTTATCTCGACGGCGTCGCCTCGATCTGGTGCAATGCCTTCGGCCACGGGCGCGACGAGATCGACGAGGCGATCGAACAGCAACTCGACCGCATTGCCCACTCGACGCTTCTGGGCAACGCCAACGACCGCTCGGTCGAGCTTGCGAAACGACTCGTCGAGCTGGCGCCCGGCGATCTCGCCAAGGTCTTTTATTCGGACAACGGTTCGACGGCGATGGAGATCGCCATCAAGATGGCGATTCAGTTCTGGCAGCAGGCCGACGGCGGTGCCGAGAGCCAGCGCACGAAATTTCTCGCCTTCTCCAACCAGTACAACGGCGACACCGTCGGGGCGACCTCGCTGGGCGGGATTGACCTGTTCCACTCGCGCTTCCAGCCGCTTTTGTTCGAGGTCGTCCGCGCGCCCTCCCCGAACTTCTATCACCGGCCCGCCGGGCAGACCCGCGGCGAGGCCGTCGACGAGTTCGTGGGGCGCTTCGACGAGCTTTTCGAGGCACACGCCGACGAGCTGGCGGCGGTCGTCATGGAGCCGGGCATGCAGGGGGCCGGCGGGATGATCAAGTTCCCCGAAGGGTTTCTGGCCTACGTCCGGGAGCGGACCGACGAGCACGGTATCCTGATGATCGTCGACGAGGTGGCGATGGGGATGGGCCGGACCGGGACGATGTTCGCCTGCCAGCAAGAGGACGTCGTCCCCGACTTGATGGCGGTCGCCAAGATGCTGACTGGCGGGTACGTGCCGCTGTCGGCGACCCTGACGACCGACCGCATCTACGAGGCGTTTTTGGGCCCGCCCGAAGAGGGCAAGACCTTTTTTCACGGCCACACCTACACCGGGAACCAGATCGGCTGTGCGGCCGCCCTGGCGACGCTCGAGATCTTCGAGGAGGAGGACGTCCTCGAGGGCCTCGAGCCGAAGATCGCCAAGCTCCGCGACGAACTGGCCCGGTTCGACACGCAGTTCGAGTGGGTCGGGGATGTGCGCCAGCACGGTCTGTGCGCCGGGATCGAGCTCGTGGCGGACCCGGAGGCCTGCGAGGGATTCGAGGAGGCCGACCGCGTCGGCAAGCGCGTCTGCCGGAGGGCCCGCGAGGAGGGCGTGTTTTTGCGGCCGCTCGGTGACGTGATCGTGTTGATGCCGCCGCTGTCGATCACCGAGTCTGAAATCGAGACGCTCGTCGAGGCCGTCGCCACCGGCGTCGCCGAGGTCGCGCCGGAGTACGCCTGACGTGGCCGAGATGCCGGATTCGAATATTGTCGTCGTCACGGGGACGGATACCGAGATTGGCAAGACGCTGGTCACCTGCGGGCTCGTGCGTCGGTTCGCCGACGTCGGGACCGAGGTGCGCGGGGTCAAACCGGTTGAGTCGGGCATCGACGAGCTGGCCGTCGCCGAGCGCGACGGGGTGCAACTCGCCGAAGCGGCCCGCCAGCAGGAGCCGACCCGGGCGCTCACCGAACTGACCCGCCCGCTCGCCCCGCCCGAGGCCGCCGACATCGACGGCGTGGAGCTGGCCTTCGAGCCGTGGTGCGACCGCATCGAGACGATCGCGGCCGACGCCGAGCTGACCTTTGTCGAAGGGGCCGGCGGGGTGCTCTCGCCGCTGACCTGGAATCACACCGTCCGCGAGCTCGCCGGGGCTGTCGGGGCGCCGCTCCTGGTGGTGGTGCCGAACGAACTCGGCGTGCTCAGCCACTCGCTGATGGCAGTCGAGGTGCTGCAGGCGGCCGGCCTCGAGGTGCTCGGCGTCGTCTTCAGCCGGGGCGGCGAGGGCGACGAGTCGACCGACAAGAATGTGCGGACCTTTCGCCGAGTTTCGGAGCTCGGGCGGGTCGCCTCGCTCGGGTGTGTCGGCGGGTGGCGTGAGGCCTCGGGCGCACTCGAGGCGCCCGCCGGCTGGATCGCCGAGCGGTTCGGACTGCCACTCGAGGCCGCAAGGCCCGGGGAGGATGCGTGACACCGCCGGTCTGGGACGACTGGATCGACCGAGGGCTCGATGAGCTGGCCGACGCCGATCTTTTGCGCGAGCTGCGGCCGATCGAGCCGGAATCGCCGGTGCACGTCCGGGCCGACGACGGGCGGGTGACGCTGTTTTCGACGAACGACTACCTGGGGCTTTCCGGCCACCCGGACGTCCGCGAGGCGGTCCGTCGCGTCGCCTCGCACGAGGGGATGGGGCCGCGCGGCTCGCCGCTGATCTGCGGGTACACCGAGTGCCATCGCCGGCTCGAGCGGGAACTGAGCGAGCTGGAGGGGACCGAGGCGACGCTTTTGTGCCCGACCGGCTTCGCGGCGAATCTGGCGGTCGTCTCGTCGCTGTCGACCCCCGAGACGGCGATCTTTTCGGACGAGCTCAACCACGCCTCGATCATCGACGGGTGTCGGCTCGGCAAACGCCGGGGCGCCGAGCTGCACGTCTACGAGCACGCCGACACGGAGGATCTCGACGAGAAGCTCGCGGAGAGCGATGCCAAGCGTAAGCTCGTCGTCACCGACAGCGTCTTCAGCATGGATGGCGAGGTGGCGCCGCTCGAGGCGATCGTTGAGGTGAAAGACCGCCACGGGGCGCTTTTGATGATCGACGAGGCCCACGGGACGCTCGTGTTCGGCGAATCCGGGGCGGGCGCCTCGGAGCATTGCGGGGTCGGCGACCGGGTCGACATCAACGTCGGGACGCTCAGCAAGGCCTTCGGGGCGCTCGGCGGATTCGTCTCGACGAGTGAGCAGATCCGGGAGTGGGTCCTGAACTCCGGCCGAAGCTACATCTACTCGACCGCCTCGCCGATGCCGGTGGTGGCGGCAGCGTCGGCGGCGATCGAGGTGGTGCGCCGGGAGCCGTCGGTCCGGAAGCGGGTCTGGAGTCACGTCGAACGCATGGAGCGGGCGCTCGGCCGGGAGCTGGAGAGTCCGATCGTACCGATCGTCGTCGGCGACGAGCGCGAGGCCCTGGAAGCGAGCCGGCATCTGTTCGACGAGGGCATCCACTGCACCGCGATCCGTCCGCCGACCGTCCCCCCCGGCACGGCACGGCTTCGCGTGACGCTGTCGTCGGCGCACACCGACTCGGACATCTGGCGGCTTGTCTCGGCGCTCGACGAGCTGGGGTTGATCGACTGATTGGCGGGAAGTCCCGGGGCGAAATCCCGGAGGTCACCGGCGCTCCGTCCGCGACGAGAGGGCGCATCCGTCGCCGAGGCGACCGCCGCCTGTCGTGGCCCCGGCTCGCTGGCGCGCGAGAGCCCGGGCCGGTTTCGCTCCTTTCGCTCCGGCGCTCGGGTCGGGTCGATGCCGGGTCGAGCGCTTGCCAAACCGGATCGGCGTCGGTACCCTTGCAGGGGATAGATCTCCTTGCACGACCGGACTTTCGTTCCCCGCAAAATCCCCAGACATCGGTTGCCCGCAATGGTTGACGAGGAAACGCGCTCGGCCCTGATCGACATCGTCCACCACGAACACGATCACCTCAAGCGGCTGTTCGAGGACATCGAGGCGTCGTTCGAAAAGATCGTCTCGGGGGAGAGCGACGTCGCCTCGGAGATGGGGGAGCTGGAGGCGGCGGCGGAGGACGTCGAGGTGGCGCTCGAAGAGATGTTGCATCATTTCAACCAGGAAGAAGAGGTCTTTTTCGTCGACCTCGAGGAGCGGTTCCCGGAGCTGTCCGACGAGATCGCCGGGCTGGTCGAGGCCCACGAGTCGATGTGCGAGAAGACGCGGTGGCTGCGCCGACACCTGTCGCGCGAGCCGGACCAGATCGCGGCCGACGCCGACGAGATCTACGAGGTACTCGGGGAGATGACCGAGCTGGTGAGCGAGCACACCGCCGAGGAGAATCGTATCTTCGGCCTCGCCCTCGAGAAGATGCCCGAGCAGGAGCAACACGAGCTGCTCGACGAGATGCGACGCATCTGAGTACCGCTCAGCCCCTCCGCATCGCTTCTTGCGACTCCGGGAGTCCGGCGCGATGAGCTCTGAGGACGAGGCACCTTCGAGGCCCTGCATCGAGCGGCCGATCGAGGCCGACATTCCCGCGATCGCCGGGCTTTTCCGCGAGGACATGACGCATCTCGGCGTCGAGACCGACCGCGACGACCTGGAGCGTCTGGCGGAGCGAATCGTGGAGGGAGTCCACGCCGAGCCGCCGGAGTGTCTGTGCTGGGTCGCCCGCTCGAGCGACGACGGCGAGCCGGTCGGGGTGCTCCTCGCCAACTTCAACTGGTCCCTGAAATTCGCCGGTCGTGCCCTCTGGATCGAGGAACTGTACGTCACGCCCGAAGCTCGCCGCGGGGGCCTGGGCCGGGCGCTGGTCGAGCGGGTCGTCGATTACGCCCGGGCCCACGAAATCCGGGGGATCGACCTGGAGGCCTACCAGGGGAATACGCCCGCCTCGGTGTTGTATCGGACGGCCGGCTTCCGCCGGCTCGGCCGTGAGCGTTTCTATCGCGTGATCGGCGAGGACGATTCGCTGTGAGGGCACGCTCACACGCCGGCCGTTATTCCATCTTGACACGTGTGCGGGAGGGATTTAGCGTTCGCTCTCGCAGTTGACCGGTCCTCCTTTTCCGGTATGCAGTCCCCCGGCTGTGCGGTCGGGTGATCTCCCGAATACGTCCCCACGAGACGAGCGATATGAGCGTCGAGTTTTCCGAAGATGCCGAACAACAGTTCGACGAGATCGTCTCCCGGTACCCGAACGACCTGGCGGCACTGCTGCCGGTCTTGATGATGGCCCAGGAGGAGTTCGGCTGGATTTCGGTCGAGGTGATGGACTACCTCGCCGAACGGCTCGAGGTGCCGCGTTCGCAGGTGCTGAGCACGGCGACCTTTTATACGATGCTCAACAAACAGCCGATCGGGAAATGCCA
>CAZRLK010000260.1:0-5489 GCA_964600555.1 uncultured Bradymonadales bacterium | reverse complement strand
GCCGCACGTTTTTGATCAGGGAGAACATCTCCTTGCGGTTGGCCTTGATCTGCTCGCGGATCTCCTTGCGCTCGGCCGCCTCCAGGCCGGGCCGCGTGATCAGCTCTTCGCCGCGCCGCCGGTTCTCCTCGTACAGTTGCTCGACCTTGTCGATCTGCTCGCAAAACCAGCGTTTGCGCTGCTCGTCGGTCAGCTCGATGACCTCGCCGTCCTCGTCGGTCGGCAGGTCGTCGGGGTTGGGCGCCTGGAGGACGTCCGAGAGCTTGACGCGGTTTTTGCGCACCCGCTCGCCGACCTTGATCATCTCCTGGACGCCGACCCGCGTGCTCAACACGACCGTCAGGACCGTCCGCTCACCCTCCTCGATACGCTTGGCGATCTCGACTTCGCCCTCGCGGGTCAAAAGCGGCACCTGACCCATCTTGCGCAGATACATCCGCACCGGGTCGTTGCCCTTCATGTTCCCCGACGCGCTCTTTTTCGACGAGGAATCCTCCTCGCGGGTCTGAGTGTCGACCTCGGATTGCTCGTCGTCGACCCCGTCGGCATCCTCCGGGTCCTCGACGACCTGGATGCCGAGCTGCTCGAACAAGATCAACATGTCGTCGATCTGCTCGCTCGACAAAACCCCTGGGGGCAGGGCGTCGTTGACTTCCTCGTAGGTGAGAAAGCCCTTTTCTTTGCCCATGTCGACGAGCTTCTGGACCTCGAGGCTCTCCGCTTCAGTCGGGGCTTCTGCTCGGGCTTGTGACATCGACTGGTCTCCTTGGTAAAACGTCGTTATTGCTTTCGTGCCGTTCCCCACCACCGCGGAGGTGAGGCAGCAGGGAGGAAGGATGTATTCGGTTCGTCGCGCGCGGTCGGTGTGCCGTCGCGAAATCGCGACCACGGCAGCCACCAAACGATCTGCCCGTTGGACTTATTCCAGCCGGCTGTGAGATCGACCGGGCGCCGTCGGTCGGCGAGTCGGCATCTTTTACATGAGCGGCTCCCTCGTTTCAATGATTGCCGGGAGGAGTCTCGACCGATTCGTTTTTGAGATCGCGAAACTTTTCCCATTGAGCATGCAACTGTTCGAATTGCTCCCGGTCGTCTTCGAGACTGACCTCGTCCATGCGTGATTCGACGTGGCGGATGCCTCGCTCGGCATATTTGTGCTGAATCCGCTGAAGACAGTCGTGGTAAAACCTCAGGTCGTTGGAGCCGTCGCGCGTCGGGTCGTCCATCAGTTCGACGACCGTCTCACGGACCGCGGGATGGTCGATTTGTTCCAGGAACAGTGCCGTCTGGACCTCCCCCTTCTCGCGGTAATGCGCGTGGAGGTCGTCGACGAGCTGCGCCAGGCGCTCGCTGGCGAGCATGATGTCGTAGTCGCCGTCGACGAAATGTTCGATCCAGTCCGGATGATCCATCAACACGGCAAAAAGCGAGGCCTCGGCCGGGTGCAAATCGAGCGCCTGGCTCGAGGCGGCGTTTGCCTCGCGGACCTTCGCCCGGGCCGCGCCCGGCCGCCTCAGATACTGCTCGAGGTGCTCCGGTTCGACCGACAGCCTCCGCGAGATCTCGCTGGCGTAGTGATTCCAGACGACCTCGTCGTCGACCTCGTCGAGAATCTCGGCGGCCCGCTCGATCGCTTCGACCCGGGTTTCGACCGGGGCCGTATCGTCGACGAGCACCGAATCGAGCGCCCACCCGACGATCGGGTCGGCCCCGTCGATTTTCTGGCGAAGCGCCGCTTCTCCTTCGCGACGGACAAAACTATCAGGATCGTCATCGCCGTCAAATCGAATCACGCGCCCGTCGAGTCCCGCCTCGCGCAGGGCGGGCATGCACTCGCGGGTCGCCTTCCGGCCCGCCTCGTCGCCGTCGAAGGCGACGACGACCCGCCGGGTGTACCGCGACAAAAGCTCGGCCTGCCGCTCGGTCAGCGCCGTGCCCATCGGGGCGACCGCCGTCTGAAACCCGGCCGCATGCAGGGCGATGACGTCGAAATTCCCCTCGACCAGCAGCGCGAAATCGGTGTGCTGGAAGTAGGATTTGGCGACGTGCAGCCCGTACAACTCCTCGCCCTTGGTATAAAAGGGCGTCTCCGGGGAGTTCATGTATTTGGGCGTCTCGTCGTCGTCTTTGAGCGTCCGGCCGCCGAAGGCCCGGATCTTGTTCCAGATGTCGACGACCGGAAACACGATCCGGTCGCGAAACCGATCGTAGTGGCCCGGCGAGTTGTTGCGCGCCAGCGCCAGGCCCGCCGCCTCGGCCTGCTCGCCGTCGACGCCGTGATCGTGCAGGTGCCCGAGCAGGTACTCCCAGCCGTCGCGGGCGTAGCCGAGGCCGAACTCCCGGGCGGTCTTATCGTCGATGCCGCGTTGTTGCAGGTAGCCGCGCGCCTCGCGGCCGGTCTGCTCGTCCCAGAGATTCTCCTCGTAAAACTCGCCGGCGAGTTGCATGACCCGAAAGTACGCCTTTTTCTTTTCGCGCCGCTTGCGCGCGCGTCGCCGCTCCTCGGGATCCTGATCCGGCATCTCGACGCCGTGGCGGTCGGCCAGATGCTCGACGGCCTCGGGAAAACTCCAGCCCTCGATCTCCATCAAAAACTTGATGGCGTTGCCCCCGGCCCCGCAGGCG
Organism: uncultured Bradymonadales bacterium; assembly: GCA_964600555.1. Lineage (GTDB taxonomy): Bacteria > Myxococcota_A > Bradymonadia > Bradymonadales > Bradymonadaceae > CAJXPB01. The sequence goes on along the minus strand of CAZRLK010000260.1, from coordinate 2,864 downwards.
AAACACTTGTAGATCTGTTTGCCCGGATGGACCTTGAGGCTCGGGTCGTGGTCGTCGTGGAACGGACACAGGCCCTTCCAGTTTTTGCCGGCCTGCTCGAGACTGACGTAGTGGCGGACGGTATCGACGATGTCCGCGCGACCGAGGACCTCTTCGATGACGGTTTCGGGGATCAGTCCCATGGTCTCCTGCGGGCGAGGCATCTCCGAAGGCGCAATGAGAGGGGCGCCGCACCTTCGAACACAGAAAGTCTAGCAGTGGCGTCGGACCTGTCAAATTCGTCACGGCCGGCCGCTAGGCCCCCCGGGCTCCGCAACGCTCCGCCCGGGGCTAGCCAACAACGAAAAACGGCAACGTCACCCGCCCCGACCGAAGGCGACCCACGATCCTCGTACCCCCGGCCGAAGGCCGGGGATCACGTGGGTGGAACGAGAGCCGAAGACCGGGGTCGTATGCTTTTTAGGCATTTTTACCCTCGTAGCCCCGAATCGCAGGCGACCCACGATCCTCGTATCCCCGGCCAAAGGCCGGGGTCGTATGCTTTTTTAGGCATTTTTATCCTCGTAGCCCCGGTCGAAGGCGACCCACGATCCTCGTATCCCCGGCCAAAGGCCGGGGTCGTATGCTTTTTTAGGCATTTTTATCCTCGTAGCCCCGGTCGAAGGCGACCACCGGGAGCCGAAGGCCGGGGGTTCCGGGGTTGAACGAGAGCCGGAGGCCGGGGTCGAACAAGCCATGGAACATCTCGCCGTTCGGTGTGTCCAACCACAACGAGACTCCTGCAGGAGCGTCTCGCGTTCGCCCGCCCGGCGAGGGTGGGGCGGACAGCGGGGAAAACGTCGCTCCGGCCGGTGGGCCGGGGCCTTGTTGGTCGACGAGTTGTTGAACGGACCTTCTCAGACGGGAGTCTCGTATGCGTTCCAGTCGACACTGTTTGCGTGTTGCGATTGTCTATCAGGGGACGATCCATCGCGAGAAAATTTTTACGCGCACCTCCGAGCCGGCCGTCCGGGTCGGCACGGGGCGGGACAACGAGTTCGTGGTGCCGGGGGATGCGCTCGGCGCCTCGTTCGAGATGTTCCGCCGCCGTCCCTCCGGCTACTCCCTCCGATTCACCGACGATCTCGATGGCGAGGTGCGTATCGACGGGACGAGCCGGCGGCTCGGCGAACTCGTGGCCCCGACCACCCGCCGTCCGGGGGCGTCCGGGCCGATGCGAGGGGCCTCGGAGCTTTACGAGGTCGACCTCGGGCGCGGCGACTGGGGGCTCGTTCGGGTCGGGGCGCTGCAGATTTACTTCCAGGTCGTCGGCCGGCCGTCGGCTGTGGCCGGCCGGGGAGTCGGCAGCCTCGACCGCTCGCTGGTCGGCACGATCGCAGCCGCGGCCGCCGCCCATCTCGCTTTTCTGACGATCTGTTTCCTCGCCTTCGACATCGCGCCCGAACTCGAGGAGCGCACGCCCTTCGATCGGTTCCCGACGGTCTCGGTCGAACAGGTCGACCCGCCGAACGAGCCGGAGAGGCGACCCGAGCCGAGCGAGGAGGCCGGCGCCGAGAAAGCGGGCGGCGAGGAGGGCGAGTTCGGCCGCCAGGACGCCGAGATCGACGAATCCTCCGTGCCCGACCGCGACGGCTCGACCCGGGAGCGAGTCGACGTCGAGAACCTCGGCGTCAACGAGATCGTCGGCTCCGAGAACCTCGCCGGCGGCCCCCTCGAGCAGATCTTCGACGAGGACCAGGGCGTCAGCTCGACGCTCGATGTCGAGATGGCGGGCGACGATGGCGAGCTGCAGATGGGCCGCGGGCACGGCGGGATGGGGCTGCGCGGCACGGAGGGGGGAGGCGGCGACGAGGGGTTCGGCGCCGTCGGATCGATCGGCGGCGTCGAGCAGGGGGACGGGCCCGGCACCGGCGCCGCGCTCGAGCAACAGGAGCGCACCGAGGTCGAGCCGAACGTCGACGCCGGCGAGCCGACCAGCGGCGAGTACTGCGATCGCCGGAATCTGCGCCGGGTCGTCGAGTCGAAATCCGACGCCATCCAGTACTGCTACGAGCGGCGCCTCCAGCACAAACCGAGCCTCGCCGGCAAGATCGTCGTCCAGTGGAAGGTCGGCCGCAACGGGAGCGTCGAGTCGACCTCCGTCGCCAGCTCGACGGTCGGCGACCCGAAGGTCGAAAGCTGCATCATGCGCGTCGTCGAGCGGATGCGCTTCGCCCAACCCGACGGCGGCCTGTGCCTCGTCGAATACCCGTTCGTCTTCTCCGGCGGCGATTAAGAGCCGGTTTCAAAACACTCGAGCGGGGCTACGACCGCGTCTGGCACGGCAATCGCGGCGTCGCCGACACTCGACGATACTTTATGCTGCGGTGCAGTGCTCCGGTATCGCCTGCGCATCGGCTCCTGGCGCTTGCGCGCACCAGCCACGCTCTCGCTCCTCGCCGAGGTTCTGAAACCGACTCTAAGGGCGACCACCGGGAGCTATCCTCGTGGCTCGGGCCAAAGACCGGGATCGTATGCTTTTGTACGTTTTTCGTGCTCGTAGCCCCGGTCGAAGGCGACCACCGGGAGCTGGAGGGGGCGGGTGACGGCGGACGCCCCTCGGATTCGTTCCCCTGGTCGGAGGCGACCATCGGGAGCCGGAGGCCAGGGATGTATCGAGTTGTACGTTTTTCGTGCTCGTAGCCCCGGTCGAAGGCGACCCACGAACCTCGTACCCCCGGTCGAAGACCGGGGTCGTATGCTTTTTTAGGCATTTTTATCCTCGTAGCCCCGGTCGAAGGCGACCACCGGGAGCCGGAGGCCGGGGATTGCGAGGGTTGAACGAGAGCCGGAGGCCGGGGATTGCGAGGGTTGAACGAGAGCCG
>CAZRLK010000259.1:0-5599 GCA_964600555.1 uncultured Bradymonadales bacterium | reverse complement strand
AAGCCTGCAATTCGGCTTGTCATCTGCGCCCGAATGCGGCGACCTCCCGGGAGACCGCGTCTCCCGGGCCGGTGCCCCGATCGAGCACCTCCCGCCGAGAGCCCGAGCGCGCCTTGGCGAGCTTGGCGTCTCGGGTTTCTTGGCGATACCAGGACCCGTCATCCCGTCGCTCACGATCCCCTCGGTCGAACCCGGGGCATCTCGGCGTCCCGCGTCGCTGTCCCCGGGCCGGCGGGATCACAAAGGAGGTCCCACCGATTCCTATTAGACCCGATAGCAAGTTGAAGATGCGCCGATAATATGCCAACACTCGACCGTGATTTTGACAAACGCCCGATTGAGTAAAGGCCGAGGTCGACGATGGTTCGAAGAGGCGACGTGTTCGGATGGCAGTGGTGTCTGAGCCTCCTGGCGTGGGGCGTGCTGGTGGCGGCGTGCAGCGGGGGGCCGAGCCAGGATCGCGATCCGTGTCGGGGCGTGAGCTGCGAGTTCGGGGCCTGTGACTCGGAGACCGGGCAGTGCGTCAACGAGCAGGAGTGCGAGCCGGACGCCGAGGCGTGTCTGCCGGGCTACGAGTGCGTCGAGGGGACGTGCGTCGGGCTCGAAGCCTGTAGCTCGGAGGACGACTGCGAGGCCGGGACCTGCAGCGACGGCGGCGTCTGCGTCAATCCCGACACCTGCAGTGAAGACGCCGAGTGTCTGCCGGGGACGTACTGCGAGTTCGAAGAGGGGGAGACCGACGCGACGGGGACGTGCGCGGCGGATCCGTGCCGCGAGATGGAGTGCGACCGGGGGGTCTGCGAGCGGGGCGTCGGGGAGTGCATCTCGGCGGAGAGTTGCACCGAGGAGACCGAGAGCGACGATTGTGTCGCCGGCGAGAAGTGCGCCGTCGAGGCGGGGGCCGAGGAGGGGGAGTGTCGGGGCTCGGGGGCGTTTTGTGAGGCGCTGACCTGCGAGCGTGGCGAGTGCAGCTTCGAGGCGGGCGGGTGTCGCGACGCTCCGGACTGCGACGGCGACGACGAGAAGTGTCTGGAGGGCAACTACTGCAACGGGATGGACCAGTGCCAGCCGGATCTGTGTGAGCAAAACGACGTCGATTGCGGGCGGCGCGGGATCTGCGACCGGACCTCGGGCGAGTGTGAGAATGCCGAGACGTGCGAGTCGAACGACGACTGCCTCAACGACCCGAAACACCTGTGTGTCGAGGGGACCTGCCGGCTCGCCACCTCGGCGTGCGGGGACGCCGACGGCGACGGAGGGTGCCCGGGCAACCAGACCTGCGAGTACGACGCCCAGGAGTTGACGGCGAGCTGTCAGGAACCGGACACCTGCGAGACGACCTTCGACTGCCAGGACGACGGGCGGTGTGCGGGCAACGAGTGCCTCGATCCGCGGGCCTGTACGCCGGATCGGTTCGAGCCGAACGACGATCCGGACCGGGCGACGGACTTTCACGAGGTAACCGGCGGGAAGGTCGTCGCGGCGAGGGTCTGTCAGTCGGACGTCGACCAGTACACGATCCAGGCGACGGAGCTGATCGAGCCCGGTGAGACGGGGACGTTGATCGTGCGGGCCGACGTGCCGGCGGCGGACCGGGGGCTGGGGGCGGTGAAGCTGCGGGTGGTCGGCCCCGACGGCTCGGAGGTCGGCACGGCGGAGACCGGGGCGCTCGGCCACGGGGGCCGCGCGGAGGTGACCCGCCAGATCGGCATTCCGGATTACGGGGAGTATCGCCTCGAGGTGGAGGCCGCCGGCGACGTGCGTGCGCCGGGCGTCCACTACGATCTGTCGGCCGAGATCGTCGCCGACGACGGGCTCGAGGCGTGCGGCGAGGCGACCGAGATATCGATCGACGATTCGTCGGTGACGGGGGCGGTCGAGGATGGAGAATCGACGGGGCTCGGCTCGTCGTGTACCGAGCCGCGCAACCCCGCGCCGGAGCAGGTTTTCGCTCTGGAGGTCGACCAGTCCCAGGAGGTCGACCTCGAGCTCGAGCCGCTGTCGGACGAGGGGAATCTGACGATGAGCCTGCGGAGCGACTGTGCGATGGCCTCCAGCGAGCGGGCGTGCGCCAACGGCGCGGCCGCCGGTGAGAGCGAAGAGTTGACGGTGCTGCTCGAGGAGGGGACCCATTATGTGATCGTGCAGGCGCCGGCGGACGCATCCCAGGCGGGCGAAGGGGGCTTTTCGCTATCGATCGATCGGACCTACACCGTCTGCGCCCCCGGGGACGCCTACTGCAACGAAGGGGGCCGGGCGAACGTCTGCGGCGACGGCGGCGACAGCTTCGAGGAGCTGACGTGCACGAAAAGCTGCAATCGAGCGACCGGCCGGTGTCGTCCCCCGGAGGGCAACCGGTGCTGGTCGGCGCCGAGCATCGAGCCGGGAGAGGCCGGGGCGCGCACGATCCATCTCAATCAGCTCGACGACGCCTACCGGCTGGAGCCGACCGACTGCCTGACCGAGCGCGGCGTCGCGCCGGAGATCGACACGGCGGGGCCCGACCAGACTTACCGGGTCGAAGTGCCCCCGAAGACGGTGATGAGCGCGGAGGTCGAGTTTGCCGACGGCGTCGACGGGTCGATGTACCTGATCGACGAGTGCGGCGATCCGGGCGGCACTTGTCGGCGAGGGGCGCACGATACGCGCGATCAGGAGTCCCGGGAGCAGCTCGTGCATCCGAACCTCAGCGAGGAGAGTGACGAGACGGACAACACCGACACGATGTATCTGGTGGTCGATACGCCGGCCGGCACCTCGCCGTCGACGGCGGAGCTGGAGGTGACCTACGAGGATGTCGTCTGCTCGCCGGGGGCGGAACGGTGCCACGCCCCGGGCGGCGGTGGTGCGGAGGATGCCCAGCAGTGCGGCGAGTACGGGCGAGGCTGGGAGGTGCGCGAGGAGTGCGGGCTCGGCTGCGCCGACGCCTCGTGTCTGGGCGACAGTTGTGACGACCCGGTCGTCGTCCCCGCCGACGGCAACACCCACACCTACAGCTTCGATACGAGCAGCGACGCCTACACCAACCACTACGACATCAGCTATGCGAGCTGCGGGCCGACCGGGGATGTCGACAACTCCGACGGCCCCGAGGCGGTCTTCGAGGTGCAGGCGCAGGCCGGCGACCTGATCGAGGCGACCTGGGATCACGACGATCCGAGCCTGTACATCGTCTCCGACTGCAGCGACGTCGGGGGAAGCTGCGGGCACGGCATGGAGGCGGCGACCCGCCAGCAGGTCGAAGCCAGCTACGTCGCCCCCCAGGCCGGCACCTACTACGTGATGGCGGATGTCGACGATGCATTTTCGACCAGCTACGGCACCGGGACGGCGACCGTCCGCGTCGCTCCCGCCACCTGCAATCCGCACGGGGCGACGGGCCGGTGCGACGGGACCGACGGGATCGAGAGCTGCACCTGGGCGGGGGACTGGGGAGCGACGCGTTCGTGCGTGCAGTGTGCCTCGGGCAGCTGTGCCGGAAACACCTGCGCGGATGCGATCGACGTGCCGGTCGACGGGAGCGACCACACCTTCCAGCTCAACCCCGAAGCCTACAGCGGGGAGTACGACATCGACGGAGCGAGCTGCATGTCGAGCAGCTACGACGACTCGACCGGGCCGGAGGCGGTCTTCCGGATCGGCGCCGACGACGGGGACATCATCGAAGCGAGCTGGGAGCACGACGATCCGAGCATGTATCTGGTGGAAAACTGCAGCGACCTGCAGGGATCGTGCGTCGCCGGCGTCGAGTCGAGCACCGACGAGGAGGTCGGGTTCATCGAGGCGGTCAGCGGCCCGGGGCCGTACTACCTGATGGCGGACGTCGACGAGTCGGCGACGAACTATCGGGAGGGAACGGTCACGATCTCGGCGACCGCGCCCGACTGCGAGCCGAGTACCTACTCGCCGATCTGCGTCGACAGCGAGACGAGCCAGGTGTGTGACTCGTACGGCCGCTACGCCGAGCAGCCGTGTCCGTGCAGCTCGAACGGATGTGACGGCGACACCTGCGGGGACGCCGTCTCGGTGCCGACCGACGGACAGTGGCACGACTACACGTTCAATCCCGGCGACTCCTACAGCGACGAGTACGACATCGACGGGGCGAGCTGTATGTCGAGCAGCTCCGACGACTCGGACGGGCCGGACGCGGTCTTCAGCATCGATGCCGACGACGGAGACATCATCGAAGCGACCTGGGACCACGACGATCCGAGCATGTATCTCGTCGAAGATTGCTCGGATCTGCAAAACTCGTGCGTCGCCGGCGTGGAGTCGGCCTCGGACGAGGAGGTCGGGCTGACGCACAAGGCCGACGGGGCCGGAACGTATTACCTGGTGGCCGACGTCGACGAGGCGTCGACGGACTACCGGGAAGGAAGCCTCTCGATCAAGGCCTCGCCGGAGCAGTGCGACCCGAGCAGCTACTCGCCGGTCTGTGCCGACAGCGAGACGCTGCAGGTGTGCGATTCGTACGGCCGCTACGCCGACCAGCCGTGTCCGTGCAGTTCGGGAAGTTGCGACGGCAACACCTGCAGTGACGCCGTCTCGATTCCGGCCGACGACTCCTGGCACGAGTACACCTTCAATCCCGACGAGGCCTACGACGACCAGCACGACATCGACCAGGCGAGTTGCATGCCGGGCACCTACGACGACTCGCCGGGGCCGGAAGCGGTCTTCAGCGTCGACGCCTCGGCCGGGGACCTGATCGAGGTGACCTGGGACCACGACGATCCGAGCCTGTATCTGAGCTCGAGTTGCAGCGGCATCGGGAGCGCCTGCGAGGCGGGCGTCGAGTCGAGCTCGGCCGAGGAGGTCGGCTTCGAATACGAGGTCACCTCCGACGGGACGTACTATCTGTTTGCCGACGTCGATGAAGCGTCGACGGACTACCGGGAGGGGACGTTTCGGGCGCGGGTCAACACCCAGCAGTGCAGCCCGCAGAATGATTCGGCGACCTGCGCGGATTCGTCGACGCGCCGGTACTGCAGCGACCAGTACGAGGTGTGGCGGGAGGAACCGTGCGAGGGGTGCAGCGGGGGCGGCTGCGCCGGGAGTTGCTCGAACCCGCTGACCCTGGCCGACGGTGAGACCGACAATGGAGCTTACTCCGATCTGACGAACGACCTCGATCCGGAGGGGACGGGGCAGACGGGAAGCTGTACGTTTCCCGAGGAGACGGCCGGCGGGGACGTCGTGTACGCGGTCGATCTGGCGGCGAACGAGCAGTTGACCGCCGACGCCAGCTCGGATTCGAGCTTCGGGGTCTTTTATCTGCTGTCCGATTGCAGCGACACGACGACGTGTCTCGGCGCGGACGACGGGGACGGAACCATTACCCACCAGGCGGGAAGCAGCCCGGAGACGGTCTACATCGTGATCGACCACGAGTCGTACACGAGTTCGAGTCCGCCGGGTTCGAGCTACGACGGGTACAGCCTCGACGTCACGGTACAGTGAGCGCGAGCTAAGTTGATGGCATCCGAAAAAGGACGAGACCCCGCCATCAAGCGGTGTTTTGACGAGTCGTGTGTCTTCCCCAGAGCGGATTCCCGGGCGTGAGATCCGGTCGTTCGAGTTCTCAAACGATCTCGTA
>CAZRLK010000258.1:4807-5649 GCA_964600555.1 uncultured Bradymonadales bacterium | reverse complement strand
GGTCCTCCTGGTCGGGGTTGTCGGTCAGCGGGCAGTTGTCGTTGGCGTCGTCGACGCCGTCGCCGTCGGTATCGTCGCCGGAATCGCAGGCGTCGCCGACCCCGTCGTCGTCGGTGTCGGTCTGGTCGGGATTGGCGGCATCCGGGCAGTTGTCGTCGGCGTTGTCGACGCCGTCGCCGTCGCGATCGTCGTCGCAGGCGTCGCCGAGGCCGTCCCCGTCGGCGTCGCGCTGGTCGGGGTTCGCGGTCTCGGGGCAGTTGTCGTCGGCGTTGTCGACGCCGTCGCCGTCGATGTCGGAATCGCAGGCATCCCCGACCCCGTCGCCGTCCCGGTCGTCCTGGTCGGGGTTGGCGACCATCGGGCAATTGTCGTCGGGGTCCGGGATACCGTCGCCGTCGGAGTCCTCGGAGCAGGCGTCCCCGGTGCCGTCGCCGTCGGAGTCCTCCTGGTAGGGGTTCGCGGTCTCGGGGCAGTTGTCGTCGTCGTTGTCGACGCCGTCGCCGTCGATGTCGGAATCGCAGGCATCCCCGACCCCGTCGCCGTCCTGGTCGTCCTGGTCGGGGTTGGCGACCATCGGGCAGTTGTCGTTCTCGTCGTTGTACCCGTCGTCGTCGGAGTCGACGCAGGCGTCGCCGACGCCATCGCCGTCGGTGTCGGTCTGGTTCGGATTGGCGGTTTGCGGGCAGTTGTCGCTGCCGTCGTCGACGCCGTCGCCGTCATCGTCGGGGTCGCAGGCGTCGCCGTCGCCGTCGCCGTCGGTGTCGGTCTGAGAGGGGTTCGCCGTCGCGTAGCCGGTGTCGCTGGCGTGGGCGACGGCGTGGCCGGGGGCCTGGGATTCGGTG
>CAZRLK010000258.1:0-4797 GCA_964600555.1 uncultured Bradymonadales bacterium | reverse complement strand
CATCCGAGTCGTACCAGTTCGGATCGCCGTCGCCGTCGGCATCCGAGTTCGAGGGATCGCTCATCGCGATCTCCTGGCTCGTGTCGATGCCGTCGCCGTCGTCGTCCGGATCCTGGTAGTTGGGCGTTCCGTCGCCGTCGGTATCCTCGAGGCCCTCCTCGACGTCGAGCAGGCCGTCGCCGTCGGAGTCGACGACCAGGCCGCCGGAGGGGGCCGACTCGACCTCGCCGGCGTGGTTGGAACTGCTCGAGGAGTCGGGGGTCGCACCGTAATGGGCGCCGCCGGTCGCGTTCGTGTCGGTCTGGACGCCCGCCTCGCCGGCCGAGACGTCGGTCGTGCAACTGCCGGAATCGGACTGCAGCATGATGCGCCCGCCGCCACCCCCGCCGCCGGGCCCGTGCGTCTCGACCGGGACGTCGATGCCGTCGCCGCCGGCCGCGCGGATCGTGCCGCACGAGGCGCTGTCGGCGACGCGGATCGTGATGCTCCCGCCGGCGCCGCCGCCGGCCTGTGCGTCGTTCGCGTCAGCAGTCGGCGCCGAGCCGGTGGCTCCGTCGGCGACGACGTCACCGGCGCCGGCCAGGGTGTCGGCGCGCACCAGCACCACGCCGCCCCCCGGCGCTCCGTCGCTGCTCACGTCGTCGTTGCCGTGCCCGGCGCCCCCGCCGCCGCCCGGCGTCGTCCGGTTCGTCAGCGAATAGTCGAGCCAGGCGCCGCCCCGTCCGCCGACGTCCCTGGATCCGTCGCCGTCCCAGGTGAAGCCGCCCTCGCCGCCCGGGCCGCCGTCGCCCCCGCCCCCGCCGCCGGAGTTGTGGCAGATCCCTCCCCCGCCGCCGTTCGCCTCGTTGCCCCGGCCGGTCCGCCCCCAGGCGTCGAGCGAGACGCCCTCGCCACTTTCCTGGCCCTGCGGCGACGAGACCTCCTCGCCGGTGCATCCGTTGGGTCCGAGCGTGTCGTTGTCGAACTCGCCGCCGCGATAGCCCGCCCCGGTCGCCTCGATCGTGCCGTCGTTGGTGAGCGTGCCGGAGGCGAAGACGACGACGATCCCGCCGCTGTCGCCGTCCCAGTCCTCGGCGGTGATGCTCGCTCCTGCCTGGACGGTGAGGTTGGCGTACTCGGGGGTGGAGACGACCTGGGCGCCGGAGGCGTCGTAGTCGTCGACGAGTCCGACCTCCAGATCGATCGTCTCGCTGTCGGGGAGGGCGTCGATCCGGGCGAATTCGTAGTGGCCGACGTCGCTGCCGCTCAGGTCGACGCTATCCTGCGGATTGCTGGCGTCGGGGGCGGCCAGACCGCTGGTCTGCCAGATCATCACCAGGTCGCCGACGGCGTAATCCGACGAGTCGTCGACCTCCAGGCTCGTGTCGCCGGCCGAGGCGTCGGCGTCGAGGCCGGTGTACTCGTTGACGACCTGGTCGCTCGACGAAATCGTGGCGTCGCCGTCGCTGCCGTCCCCGGCCCCGAAATAATCAGGTGCGGCACTCGCTGCACCGGGCGCGAGGAACAGGGCGAAAAGCAGGCCCAGTAGACCGACCGTCGATTTCGAGCGTATCATCATTCGACTCCGTTCCTGCATCATCCATTTCGCCCGGAGGGGTCCCGCCCCCCGGCCGGCCTCTGCTCCCCCGGGTCCCGTCGAGCCTGTGTATTCTCCAGGTATTGTCGCGGGATTCGCCACGAAGTTCAATCCTCGAGCTTCGGGGGGATCGTATACGAAGCGCTGCGGTCGAGCGGTGATCGGACGCCCATTCAGGGGCCGAATCCCACCCAGCGTTCGCCGTCGGGGCCGATCTCCTTTTTCCAGATCGGGACGACCTCCTTGAGCCGGTCGATCGCAAACCGACACGCCTCGAAGGCGGCAACGCGGTGGGGGCTCGAGCAGGCGATGGCGACCGCGATATCGCCGACCTCGAGGCGGCCGTACCGGTGGTGGATGGCGATGCGCAGATCGTCTCCCCGGGTTTCGGCCAGCTCGCCGGTCTCGACGAGTTTCTCGAGGGCCATCTCGGCGTAGTACTCGTACTCCAGGGCCTCGACCGGTCGGTCGCCAGTGTGGTTGCGGACGACGCCCTCGAAGGTGACGATCGCGCCGGCCTCCGGGCGGGCGACCAGGTGGCGCACGTGGCGTGGCTGCAGGGGATCGGGCCCGATCGCGAACCGTCCGTCGCCGCAGCGTCGAGTCTGCCCGCCGCCCGCCCCTCCCCCCGAGCCGCCGGCGACCGGCGGGATCAGCGCCACCTCGGCGCCCTCCTCGAGCCGACACTCCGGCTCGGCGAACTCCCGGTCGACGGCGAACCGCAGGTGCGTTCGCAGTCCCGCGAGGTCGGGATGCCGCTCGACGAGCACTCCCCACAGATCCTCGAGGCTCGCTCCTGCTTCGAGCTCGATCGCCTCCGATTCACGGCCGATTTTCTCGCGAACCGCCGCGAAATACCGGACCGTCACTTCCATCGACTCGTCGGTCACCGTCTGCCTCCTGTCGTCGTTTCTCACCGGGCATGCGACGGGCGGGACGACCTGTCCATTGTCCGACTTCCCGTTTCTTTGTTACGTTTTCTGACGACATTATTTCAGCACGCTTCGCGAACATTGTCGAGCGTGGAAGACGGCCCGGTGGCCCCTGCGCGACGGTTCGAATCCCGTCCGCACATCGGGGCGGTCGATTCCACGCGAGCCGACCTCGACTCCAGTCTACGGATCCGAGATGGCGCCGGAAACCGACGAGCTCGACGAATCGGCCGACAGTCCGCCTCCGGATGCCTCCCCCGAAGCCGAGGGAGCCTTCGGGTTGCCCGACGAGGGGCCCTTTGCGTCGACGACCGCCGAGCGGATCTTCGCGCTGGTGGTCTTCACGCTGATGGGGCTGGCGATGGCCTACGGGCTGTGGACCGTCGTCCGCTACTGGGGGACGGTCGAGGTGTGAGCCGTTCGGCCGGCCATCCGGCGAACCGATTGGCGCATCTCCGACGCGAGTGGAGACGATGACCAAACGAGAAACGTGGTTGTTCGCCGTCTTCGGCACCGGGATCTGTGCGGTGGCCTTTCTCGGGATGACCGTCCACTCACACATGCGGTTCCCGGAGCTGACCAACACCGAGAATCTGACGCCCGAAGTCCATCGGGGCATGGAGGTGTGGCACGATGAAAACTGCATCAACTGCCACACGCTGATGGGGGAGGGAGCCTATTACGCCCCGGATCTGACCGAGATCACCAAACAGCGCGGCGACGAGTATCTGAAGGCGTTTTTGAAGAACCCGAGCGAGTTTTACTCCGAAGACGACTACGCCCGGGTGATGCCCGATCCCGACGTCACCGACGAGGAGATCGACGAGCTGATCGCGTTTTTGGAGTGGGTCGCCGAGATCGACAAACAGGGCTGGCCGCCGCGTCCGATCCGGGTGACCGGCGGGTCGCTGGAGCGTTCGCCGGCGGCCGAGTCGCCGGCCGACGATCCGGCGGCCAAGGGCCGCGCGATCTTCAACGGCCCCGAGGCGGCCTGCAACTCGTGTCACTCGACCGAAGCCGGCGAGACGCTGGCGGGGCCGTCGATGGCGGGGCTGGCGACGCGCGCCGCCGAGACCATCGAGGAGGGACGATACGACGGGGAGGCCGACTCGGCGGAGGCGTACATCCGCGAGTCGATCCTCGAGCCGAACGCTCACATCGTCGAGGGGAAAAACTTCGCCTCCGACGGCACCTCGATGATGCCGGCCGACTACAGCGAGCGCCTCTCCGACCAACAGCTCGATCACCTGGTCGCCTACTTGATGACGCTCGAATAACCCGACCGCAAGGACCACGACGTGAAATACCGATCCCAGAAGATCGCCTACTGGTATTTCGTCATCGCGCTGCTGTTGTACGGCCTGCAGATGGTCTTCGGAATCGTCTCGGCGGCCAAGTATCTGGGGCCGGATCCGATGCGGGATGTCCTCCCGTTCAATCAGACGAAGGCGATGCACACCAACCTGCTGATCGTCTGGGTTTTGACCGGGTTCATGGGGGCGACGTACTATCTGGTGCCCGAGGAGTCGCGCACCGAGATCTACAGTCCGAAGATCGCCTACTGGCAGTTGATCGTCTGGAGCGGCCTGGGGACGGTCGCGATCGTCGGCTACGCGTTTGGCTGGACGGCGGGCAACAAGTTTCTCGAGCAGCCGTTCGTCATCAAACTCGGCATCGTCGGGGTGATGCTGACGTTTCTGTACAACGTTTTGATGACGATCTGGCAGGCCGACCGGTGGACGACGACCGAAGTGGTGTTGGTGCTCGGCCTGGCGCTGGCGGCGCTGTTGTATCTGCCGGCGCTGGTGCCGTACGAAAACTACACGGTCACGATCTTTTATCGGTGGTGGACGATCCATCTGTGGGTCGAGGGCGTCTGGGAGATGATCCAGGCGGCGCTGCTGGCCTTTTTGTTGATTCGCCTCTCCGGGGCGGATCGCGAGGTGATGGAAAAGTGGCTGTACGTGATCGTGGGCCTGACCTTCGTCAGCGGCATCCTCGGGACCGCCCACCATTATTACTGGGTCGGCGTGCCGGGCTACTGGCTGCCGATCGGCGGCATCTTCAGCGCCCTCGAGCCGTTCGCGTTTCTGGCGATGGCGATGTACGCCTACTACGCGACTCGCCGGGCGGGCCTGTCGCATCCGAACCGGCTGGCGACGCACTGGACGATCGGCAGTGCCGTCTTCTCGGCGATCGGCGCCGGCGTGCTCGGCCTCGCCCACACCTGGCCGTCGGTCAACCAGTGGACCCACGGCACCCACATCACCTCGATGCACGGCCACATGG
>CAZRLK010000257.1:0-5692 GCA_964600555.1 uncultured Bradymonadales bacterium | reverse complement strand
ACCGACGTCGGGAGCGGCACCGGCGTCGGGCGAGTCGGCGTCGGGGGTCTGGCCGGCGAGGTCGTCGAGCGGGCAGTCGAACCGCTCCTGGGCGGAGGGAGCGACCGGACACCACGACCACTCGTAGGTGACCGACTCGCCGGCCGGCACGTGATCGAGGACCGACACCTCGGCCGCCCCGCCGGGCTCGAGGGTGACCGGATCGGACTTGATCCCGAGCACGCGGTAGCCGTCGAGCCGCCAGTACGGGTCGAACGGCTCGCCACACGACAGCGACCCGCCGACAAGGACGGCGGCGGCGCACCCGACGAGAAGGCGGCCGAGCGACTGAGCAGCGACGCGGCTGAGCATGGAACGGCGTAACAACGTCGACATCCGAACAGGCAAAGAGACTACAGCACCGGGGAACGATCGCCGGGACGATTCACCGTTGAACTTTCGTCAGCCCCCACCAGCAGGCCGTGCCGATGCCCCCGAACACGAGGATCGCGCCGAGAAACTGCGGGACGGGACCGAGCACCATCGCCCCGTCGAACAGCTCGACCGGCGGGACGTCGGTCGTCTCGACGTCCGGCAGGATCTCGGGGAGGACGACGGCGTTGAAGGTATTGAAGACGGCGTGCGCCAGGATGGCCGACCAGAGCGACCCGGTCAGCACGATCAGGTGCGCGAGAAAGGCGCCGACGAACGCCAGCGGGAGGACCGAGATCGGGTTGAGGTGGAACAGCGAAAAGAACAGCCCGTTGGCGGCGACGGCCCCGACCGCGCCCGAGACGCGGCGTTGCTCGGGCAGGAGCGTGCCGCGAAACAACGTCTCCTCGCACAGGGGCGCGACGACGCAGATGGCGATGACGCCGAGGATGCGGTCCCAGCCCTCGGCCTTCAGGATCAGCGAGTTGAGCGTCTGGCGGTACTGCTCGGCCATCTGCTCGAAGTCGGGGACCAGCTCGACGGTCAGGCCCATCGTCGCGTTGGCGGCCAACCCCAGGGTGACGGTGCCGACGACCATCAGGGCGACGGCGAGCGGTCCCATCCCGAGGCGGTCGACATCGGGCCAGGGGGCGCGGCGCTCGCCCTCCAGGGCGCTGTAGCCGAGCGCGGCGCCGAGGACGCCGACGAACTGGGTGACGATCAGTCCCTCGTGCTGGGGCAAGATCCGGCTGAAGACGAGGCTGACGACCAGCAACGCGCCGAGGGCCCCGAAATACAGGCCGATGACGCGCGACCACGAGCCCTCGCGTCGGTCCTCCGATGGCGATGTCTCGGTCACGGGCGCTCCCTTGCTCGAGCGTGGTATTCACGGGCGTTAGCCATACGAAATCCGGGAGAGCGATGCAACGACGGCAGTGGTGGATCGCGCGTAGATCCTTTATTTTATGTCGTCGTCTCGTGCACTGACGCCTCGATGTCTCCCGCCTCGCACGGTGCCGGCATGGTCTCCGGGTCGTTCCATCGCCCGCCAATCTCGTCTGCGCTGGCCGCCGCAACGCTCGCCGTCATAGTGGCGGCGGCCGGCTGCGTCGACGGGAACTCGGGCGGGAGTTCGGACGACGAGCCGCCCCGGCGTGCAAACGACGACACGGCGCCGACGAGGTCGACCGATTCGGGCGGGAGCGAGGCGCCCGCACCGGCGTATCCGCTGACCGACGAGCCGTACACCACGCTGCAGCAACTCTGGGCGCCGACCTCCCCGTCGGAGCGGGCCGAGGAGGCGATCGCCGGCGACGAGCTCGAGATCACCGACATCGACAGCTACGAGGAATACGGGCTGGGCGTCGAGGCGGTCGAGGGGCAGCCGTGGGTCGAACGCGACGAACTGGCGCCGAACTACCGGGAGGCGGCGAGCGGGGAGCGCGAGAGCCTGCTGTATTTCTGGCAGTCGGCCGACCCGCAACTGATCGACGAGGAGTCGCCGATCCGCTTCGAGGGGGTGACCCGGGCGCCGATGGGGAGCACGTATCGCCCGCAGGGGCATCTGACCACGCAGGTGTTCGAGTCGCAGGTGCGCACCGTGCGGCGGCTCTCCGAGGAGAGTGGCCGCCCGCTCGATTTCGCCTTCGTCTCGGGGGACATGACCGACGGCGGGCAGAAAAACGAGATACAGTGGGCGATCGAGATCCTCAACGGCGGCGTGATCGATCCCGACTCGGGGGCCGACGACAACCCGGTCGAGGGGCCGGGCAACGACTTCGCCGACCCGTTTTACTCGCGGGGGATCGAGGTGCCGTGGTACATGGCGATCGGCAACCACGAGACGCTGTACATGGGGGTGATCGAGGCCGACGAGGCGGTGCGCGAGGCGGCGGTCGGCGAGGAGGTCTACGAGTTCACCGGCGAGATTCCGGGCGTCGGCGACGTCGAGGGGCTGCAAAACGGCTTCCGGGACGCCTCGACGCCAACCGGGGAGGTGGTGACCGAGGGGACGACGCCGGCGGACCGCGACCGGCAGATCTTGCGGCTGCCGAGGCTGCTCGAGATGATCCAGACGGCCGGCGGCGAGCCGGTCGGCCACGGCCTGGAGATGACCGACGCGCTGGACGGGATCGGCTACTACAGCGTTCGGCCGCTGCCGGACAAACCGATCCGGTTGATCGTGCTGGAGACGCTGATGGACTCACCGGCCTACCCGTCGGGGGCGATCGACGAGAAGCAATTCGAGTGGCTGGAGTCGCAACTGAACCGGGCGGAGGCGCACGACGAGCTGGTGATCGTCGGGGGCCATCACCGGACCAACGATTTCGCCCGGCTGAGTCCGGTCGGCGGCGGGGAGGTCGAGGACCTTCTGGCGAGCCACGAGAACGTCGTGTTGTATCTGGTCGGCCACAGCCACCACAACGCCGCGCGGGTCGTCTCGCCGGACGGGGAGCGGGGCTACTGGGAGCTGATGTGCGCCTCGACGGTCGACTACCCGATGCAGACGCGCCTGCTCGAGCTGGTGTACGACGGGGACGGCTACCTGTCGGTGTACGTCACCAACGTCGAGCAAAACGCCCCGCCCGGCTCGCCGGCCCACGAGGCGCGGCGGCTGGCAGCGGCCCGCAAGGTGTTTCTGGGGCGCGACGTGCGCGAGAAGTGGCGGGAGCAGCGCGGGGCGACGAACCTGCTTTTGCGCTACCGGCTGCCCGACCGGCTCGCCGACGCCATCGAGGGGGCGGAGTGGCCCGGGCGGGTCGAGTCGACGGAGACGTTGCAGGACCTCTGATCGTGACTCGCCGAGGCGTATGTCCCGCCGGTGGTCAAAACGACCAGCCGACGTTGAGGTTGAACATACTGACGGGCTCGAGGGTCCATGGATCGTTCTCCGAGATAGAAGTCATTTCCGCCCCGGCTCCCAACTGCGCGTTGAAGGTGAAACCGATCGGGGTGGCAATCTTGTAGCCGACCAGTCCCATGCCGTCGACGAGCGTCGTCCGCGATTTCCAGTCCGGATCACCCGCGAGGGTGTGCATCGTCGTCCAGGGGTGCCGGAACTGTAGACCGAGTTGCATGCCGTGCCCGAAGGCGCCAAACGGGTACAACAACCCCTGAACGCCGACGGCGAACTCGTCGGCGGCGGCTCGCGCATCGGTATCGCGAGCTTCGAGGGTCGTACGCCCGTAGCTGACCAGACCCGCCACTCCGAACCGATCAGTGATATTGAACTCGGCGAGCATCTGGAACTCGGGACTGTAGGTCACCTCCCCTGACGATCGGAGAGGTCTGGTCAGATTCAGCGTCGAGAGAGTCGCTGTCAGACTGGGAGTACCGGCGGCGGCCCGATCCGGCTCGGAATCACCGGTCGCCGCCTGCAGATCGGCAACCGTCAGACTCAACACCGTAGCCACGATGACGCTACAGACATGTTTACCCATGGGCTATTCCCCTTTGAAAGAAAGCCAGTAACAAAGACGCGACGGCCCGGTTACTTGTTACGTATGAGCCGCTGTTTTTGGTGCAACGAGCCGGGGCTCGAACCTCCGTTGCCAGATCCCCACCTTCCCACTAATCTCGCCGGTGTTCGACGCCTCACCCGCGACGCCGGCCTTTCGGATCCATATGAGTGATTTTGCCCACCTGCACGTCCACACCCAGTACAGCCTCCTCGACGGCGCCATCAAGATTCCGGACCTGATGGATCGGGTCGCCGAGCACGAGATGCCGGCGGTGGCGATGACCGACCACGACAACATGTACGGGGCGGTCGACTTTCAAAAGGAGGCGCGCGAGCGCGACCTCAAGCCGATCATCGGCTGCGAGATGTCGATGACCGTCGAGGAGGATTTCACCGAGGCGCGCGACCCGCAGAGCTACCACCTGACACTGCTGGCCAAAAACACCGAGGGGTACCGCAACCTGGCGTATCTCAACTCGATGGCCTGGATGCACGGCTACCACGAGCGCACCGAGACGCCGCGCATCAACTTCGAGTTCCTCGCCGAGCACAACGACGAGCTGATCTGTCTGTCGGGGGATCTCGGCTCCCAGATCAACCAGGCGATCCTGCAGGACGACCTCGAGGAGGCGCGGCGGGTCGCGAGACGCTACCGGGAGGCATTCCCGGAGGATCACTACTACCTGGAGTTGATGCACAACGCTTTTCCCGAACAGCAACAGTGTACGGAGGCGTTGATCGAGATCGGCCGGGATCTGGACATCCCGCTGGTGGCGACCAACGACTGCCATTACCTGGAGCCGGAGGAGGCGCGTGCGCAGGCGATCCTTGTTTGTATTGATCTCGGCAAGACGGTCGAGCTCGACAGTCTGATGGACCACGGGGTCGACGATCTGCATCTGAAGTCGAGCGAGCAGATGCGCGAGGAGTTCTCGCAGGTACCGGAGGCGTGCGGCAACACGTTGAAGATCGTCGAGATGTGCGACGAGGATATCGTGCCGCTCGGCCACCTGCATTTTCCGGCCTGCGACATCCCCGAGGAGTTCATCGAGCAGGAGGGGCTCGAGGAGGCCGACGAGAAGACCCTCGAGCACGAGTACTTCGAGTACGCCGCCCGCCAGGGCCTCGAGGAGCGCTTCGAGGAGTTCGACGAGCAGGGAAAAGACTACGACCGGGAGGTATACCTCGAGCGGCTCGAGGAGGAGATCGGCATCATCCGGGGCATGGAGTACCCGGGGTATTTTCTGATCGTCGCCGATTTCATCCAGTGGGCGAAAGACCGGGAGATTCCGGTCGGGCCGGGGCGGGGTTCGGGGGCGGGGAGTCTAGTCGCCTACGCGATGCGGATCACGGGGCTCGATCCGATGCCCTACGACTTGCTGTTCGAGCGGTTCTTGAACCCCGAGCGGGTCTCGATGCCGGACTTCGACATCGACTTTTGCAAGGACCAGCGCGGCGACGTCATCAAGTACGTCACCGACAAGTACGGCGACACGAATGTCGGCCAGATCATCACCTACGGGAAGCTCAAGGCCAAGGGGACGATCCGGGATGTCGGGCGGACACTGAACTTTTCGTACGGGGAGACCGACAAGATCGCGAATCTGATCCCGGACGAGCCGGGGATCAGCCTCGACGAGGCGCTCGCTCAGGAGCCGAAGCTCCGCAAGATGATCGATCGCGACGAGCGGGTCGAGGCCCTGTTCGACATCGCCCAGTCGGTCGAGAACATGAATCGCCAGGCGGGCATCCACGCCGCCGGGGTCGTGATCGCCGACGACCCGGTCTGGAAGCACGTCCCGGTGCGCCGCGGCGACGACG
>CAZRLK010000256.1:0-5813 GCA_964600555.1 uncultured Bradymonadales bacterium | reverse complement strand
CCCGCAGTACCCCCGAGTACCCCCACAGAGTTTGTCACGAGCGAGGCCTGCCCCCTATGATGGGGCGGCGCGAGGGACAACACATCGCGGGGCGCAGCGAATGCGCGACGAGTTGACTGAAATTGTATGTATTGTCGACCAGTCCGGGTCGATGTACCGGGTCAAAGAGGATGCCGTCGGAGGCTTCAACCAGTTTCTCGACGAGCAGGCCTCGATCCCGGGCGAGGCGACGGTGACGTTGACCTTGTTCAACCACGAGATCGAGGTCGTTTGCGAGTCGGTGCCGATCGAGCAGGCCGGCCCGCTCGACATGGAGACGTACCGGCCCGGCGGGATGACCGCTCTGATGGATGCCGTCGGCACGACCCTCGAGCGGCTCAGCGAGAAGTTCGACCAACGCGACCAGGCCCCCGGCCAGGTGATCGTGTTGATTCTGACCGACGGTCGGGAAAACGCCTCGAGTCGGTTCCGCCAGGCGGAGGTCGCCGAGATGATCGACCGGCGCGAGGAAGAGCGCGACTGGGAGTTCGTCTTCTGGGGGGCGGACATCGACGCCGACGAGGTCGCCGGCAGCCTGCACATCGACTCCGATCGCGTCAGCCGCGTCGAGGCCTCCAGCGACGGCCTCGGCGAGGCGTTCGGCGAGATGAGCCGCCTGACCCGCGACTTTCGCGAAAGCGGCGTGCTCGACAAGCTCGAAGATCCGCCGGACGGCGACCTGCACGAATCCTCCGACCCGTTGGACTGACCGTCGCCGTGTGAGCAACATTGACGTCGAACTGTTGCGCGGCCCCCGGAGTCCCACCATGTCCGACTTTCACGACATCGACGGTTCCCGGGGCGAAGGCGGCGGCCAGGTCCTCCGCAACGCCCTGTCGCTGGCGCTTTACACCCGCACGCCGGTCCGGATCCGCAATATCCGCGACAACCGCTCGAAGCCCGGCCTGCGCTACCAGCACATGACCGCCGCCGAGGCGTGCGCCGTCGTCAGCGACGGCGAGCTGGCCGGCGCCGAGGTCGGCTCGCGCACCCTCGAGTTCACCCCCGGCGAGCTGCGGCCCGGCGCCTATCGCTTCGACGTCGGCACCGCCGGCTCCGCCGTGCTCGTCCTGCAGACGCTCCTGCCGACGATGGCCTGCCTGGACGCCCCCTCCGAGATCGTCGTCGAGGGCGGCACCCACGCCCGCCACGCCCCGCTGTTCGAGTTCCTCAACCACGCCTACGTCCCCGTCCTCGAGCAGATGGGCGCCGATTTCGACGTCTGCCTTCTGCGCCCCGGCTTTTTCCCCGAGGGCGGCGGCCGCATCACCGCCGACATCCACACCGGCTGCCAGCGCCTTGCGCCCGTCGAACTGCTCGAGCGCGGCCTCGTCGAGCGCATCGCCGCCACCGCCATCCTGGCGCATCTCCCCCGCGAGATCGCCGAACGCGAGCTGGCGACCCTCCGCGAGCACGCCGGCCCGACCCCCGTCGAGATCGCCTCGCGCACCCTCGAGATGCCCGAGGCCGAATCGCCCGGCAACGCCCTGTTCGTCGAGGTCGACGCCGAGCACATCACCGAGGTCTTCTGCGCGGTCGGCGAAAAGGGCCTGCCCGCCGAGACCGTCGCCGGGCGCTGCGCCGACGTCCTGCGCGACTACCTCGCTTCCACCGCCCCCGTCGGCCCCTACCTCGCCGACCAGCTTCTGCTCCCGCTCGCCATCGCCGGCGGCGGCGAGATGCGCGTCACCCGGGCGACCGACCACCTGCGCACCCAGGCCGAGCTGATCCCCGAGTTCCTCCCCGTCGACTTCGAGATCGACGGCGACGACGATGGCGTCCACGTCGCCGTCCGGAATACCGACCGCTAACTCTCTGTTGCAAGGGCATCTTGCCCTTGCTCGTTGGAAGGGCATCCTGCCCTTCCAACTCCCCCCGCATATTTCACTCGACCACCGGTCGATCCCGCGGCACCGGCCGCGCCTGCGCCCCCTCGCTGATCACCCCGACCGTCTTCGACTCCACCCCCACCACCCGCACCTTGTTGTCGGGGTTCATCGAAAACGCCACGTACTCGCATCCGCCGACAAACGTGTACTCCCCGATCGGCGTGCGGTAGCGGACGTCCTCCTCGAGCTTTTCGGTGATCTCGATGTCGACCAGCAGCTCCGCCTCCCCCTCGCCGTCCTCGGCGACCATCTCCAGGCCCGGGTACGTCTCGCCGTGGGTCGGACTGCTGTCTCGCAGCTGATACACGCCCGAGTCGTCCTCACACCGCGTCGCCGCCGTCATGTACTCCCGCTCGACTTTCATCCCCGACCAGACGAAACCCGGCTCGAGCTCCGTCCACTCCCCGGACTCCAGCGAAAACCGCCGGGTCGGCGTCGAGTCCGCCTGCAACTGCAGGTACAGCGCCTCGCTCTCGGCGTCCCAGCCGAGCTGCTCGGTCTTCGCCTGGAGGCCCTCGTCGATCACACGCACCTCGCCGGTCGCCAGCTCCGCCAGCCGCACCGTCGTCTCGCCGGCCCGGTGGGTCATTGCCACGAACTCCCCGTCCGGCGTCACCACCGCCTCCTCGAGCCCCGCCTCCGGCGCCGCCAGCTCGATCGGCTCGGCCTGCTCCTCGCGGTACGCGTACACACCCCCCGTCTCCTCGTCGACCAGCACCGCCGTGCGGCCATCCCGCGCGACCGACCGCAACTCGTAGCCCTCCGGCGCGATCACCTGGTCGCCGTCGCCGTCGATCGCGATCCGGTTTTGCGTGTCGTCGACCGTCCTCCAGTACAGAATTTCGGCGTCGCTTTCGACGAACTCGAGCGAATGGTCGGTCTCGTTCCGGATCTTGCCGTCGGCGACCGGCTCCGGCTTCGAGGTCGCCCAGCTCCCGGCCGCCGCCACCAGCACCATCGTCGCCTGCGCCCACCGCCGCCCGACCCGTGGCCGTGCCTCGGCGACGGCCCGCACGAACCACGCGTAGCCGAGCGCCGCGAACGGCAGACACGCCAGGTCCGTCGGGTCGACCGTCAGCACGCCCCACACCTCGGCGAGCGCCCCGGCCAGCGCCGGCGACAGGTTGACCGCCGCGAACCCGACCATCGTCGCCCCCGCCGCCCCCGCCGCCAGCCGCCGTACCGTCCGAAAATGTCGCGGCCGCACCACGGCCACCGCGACGACCGCCAGCAGCACCGGGAAAAAGAACAGCCCCGCCACGTCGCTCAGCTTGCCGGTCACCCAGCCGGGCAACACCCCCGCGCCCTTGAGAAGATGGTCGTTGACCAGCAGCACGGCCACCGCCCCGACGAACGCCGGCCGACACACCACCTGCCCGACCCGCTCGACCCACTCGCTCGACTGATCGTCCATCGCTGCCTCTCCGCTGCACGAAACTGCTCGTCGACTCGGCGCCGATTGTAGCAGATACCGGCACGCGGGCGAATCGCTATGGGCGGAACGGAGCGATCTGAGGTCGGAGTTCGGAGGTCGGAGTTCGGAGATCCGAGAGGTGGCGGTGACGGATCGCGGAGGCACGGAAGCGCGGGGGTCGCGGAGGTCGCGGAAGGACGGGAGCGCGGAGGTCGCGGAAGGGGCGAACGCGGAGGTCGCTGCGGGCGCAGAAGAGACCACGGAACGACTCGCGGGGGGCGCGGCGGAGGCGGCACCGACGGTCGGTGGACGACCGCCGATCGACCCCGGGCCGGCGGCGGCCCGCCACGCCACCCACCGATTTGGAGCGACATCGACGCGAACCCCATCCCGAGGCGAGCCGGCCTTCGAACCACCCGCGCACTTTCCGACCCGCGGCCCCTCTGGCATGGTGGCCGCGAGCGTCCGCGGCCGGCCACCCCATCCCCTTATTTGGAGCGTCGGCGGCTCTTGTGCTGGCAGTCCACAGTGCGCCGACGATCGCGAGCGCGATCGGGGTGACTGACGAACACGAGGAACGATGCACTGGATTTATCTGATGTCGGCGATCTTGTCGGAGGCGCTGGGGACGACCTCGATGAAACTCTCGGAGGGGTTCTCGCGGCCGAGCTGGGCGGTGGTGATGGTGGTCGGGTACGCCGCGAGCCTCGGCTTTTTGACCCTCTCGATCGAGAAGATCGACCTCAGCGTCGCCTACGCCATCTGGGCGGGAGTCGGGACGGTCGCCGGCGCCTCGATCGGGTTCTGGGTCTTCGGCGAGTCGATGACGCCCCGGCGACTCGCCGGGATCGCGCTGGTGGCCGTCGGCGTCGTGTTGCTGCAGTTGTCGTCGGGGCAGTGACCGGCGATCGTGGAGCGTTACCGCCGATCTGAGATCGGAGCTCGGAGTTCGGAGTTCGGAGATCCGAGAGGTGGCGGTGACGACAAAAACGGCGAACGGCACGGCCGGCGCCCGTCCCCGAGCTTCCCCCGCCCCCTGCCAACTGAAGTTGCCGCCCCGCCCCCACGATCGGACACTCGCGTTGGCACCCGGCGCCACTCGGAGGCCTCGTTCCCCGGGGACCCCGGACTGGATCGCCACTTGCATCTTCTTTCGAGTGCGCACTGAATGAATCCTCACTCGGAGACGAGGCCATGCCCGAACGACCCCGAGCCCGACGCCGATACGCCGCCCTGCTCGCCACCGTCGCCCTCCTCGCTGCCGCGACCGCCGGCTGCGCCGTCGCCGATGCCCCCTCCGACGACGGAACCTCGAGCGAGGCCTCGACCGAGTCGTCGGACGACGACCGCCTGGCGATGAGCAAACGCGAGGCCGCCGACGCGACCGCCCGCGGCAAGGCCGACTGGAGCGCCGACGTCTGCGAGGCGAACGGTTGGTACGAGGACGACGACTGCGACTGGTTTTGCCCCGGCCAGGATCCCGCCTGCCAGCTCTCGCCGCTCGGCCCGACTCCCTCCGGGACCCCGACCCGCTCGCCGATCGTGCTGCACCACGGCTTCATGGGCAGCGACTCGAACATCTGGTCGTACAACGGCGTCGCCGAGGCCCTCCGCGCCGACGGCCACACCGTGATGGAATCGGAGGTCGCCCCCTTCCACTCGGTTCGAACCCGCGCCCGCCAGCTCGCCGACCAGGTCGACTCGCTCCTCGCCGAGACGGGCGCCCGGGAGGTCAACATCGTCGCCCACTCGATGGGCGGCCTCGACGCCCGATATCTCGTCTCCGGGCTCGACTACGCCGACCGGGTCGCCTCCGTGACGACCATCTCGAGCCCCCACCGCGGGACGCGCATCGCCGACGCCTACCTCGAACTGGCCCCCGAACACACCGACGACGCCGTCGACGCCCTGGCCGAACTGGTCGGCGAGCAGTTCAGCGACGTCGGCGACAACGCCGACATCCGCGCCGCGATGCGGGACCTGTCGACCGAGGGCCTCGAGCGGTTCAACCAACGCCACCCGAACCCCGAGAAGGTGCACTACCAGTCGTGGGCCGGCGTCAGCAGCATCCTGGGCGTCGAGGTCGACGGCATCGACGAGGCCTGCGAAGGCAAACTGACGATGCACGACGGCGCGGTCGACAAGATGAGCTCGGTGCTGTGGGGCGTGGCGACGATCGTGGCCGGCGGAACCGACCTGGCGATCAACGACGGCATGGCCCGCGTCTCGAGCGCGAAATGGGGCGAGTTCCGGGGCTGTATCCCGGCCGATCACCTCGACCAGGTCGGCCAGATCGCCGACGAGGGGACGAACGAGCACACCGGATTCAACCACGTTCGCTTCTACCGAAACCTCGCCTTCGACCTGGCGAAACGAGGCTTTTAGCGAGCCCCGGCGCGAGCCGGCCGACCTCCGCCCCCACCCCCACCTCCGGGGGGCGCCGCTCCGAGGCGGATGCCCCCGGGGGTCGA
>CAZRLK010000255.1:2266-5821 GCA_964600555.1 uncultured Bradymonadales bacterium | reverse complement strand
TAAAAAAGACATCGGCGTCGATGTTCGAGCAAAACCACTTTTCGCCGAAGATGCGGTAGGTGCCGTCGTCGGCGGGCTCAGCCCGGGTGGCGTTTTTGCCGACGTCGCTGCCCCCCTGAATTTCGGTCATGAACTGCGCCCCCTCGAGGTGCTCGTCGTACTCCTCGCTCAAAAATCCAGGCAGGTAACGCTCGCGCAGCTCGTCGCCGGCGAGTTGCTGGAGGACCCGCACGACCCCGGCCGTGCAGGCAGCCGGGCAGTTGTGACCCGCCTCGGAGTTGTACGACGAGAGATACATCCGACACAGCGCCCCGAAATTGTTCGGCGCCCGGGCGTACGCCCCGATGATCCCGGAGCCGTAAATGTGGCGACCCGCCCGGTGATAGCTCGGATGGTGCTCGATCTGTTCGACCCGGCGTCCGTAATCGGTGTAGCGACTCGTCTCGGGGTGATTGCCCCGTCGGTCGTTCTCGCGGGCCAGCTCGTCGATCTCGCCGGCGACCTTCTCGCCGAACGCCCGCAGCGACGCCTCGAGGTCGGCGTGTTTGTCGGGCCGGCGATACACCTCGACCACCCGCTGAAAATGGGCGTCGGCCTCGTAGGCATTCGACGGCTTCGCCTCGTCCCATGCCTCGAGGGCGGCGCGTCCGTCGCGATGTCCCGGCTGCGTGATCTCGTCGTCGGCCATCGGTCGTCCCCGGTCGCCTCAGGAAAAACACAACTCGTCTGCAGTGTAACCGCACTGAATGAAAATTCAATCATGTCCGAACGCAAGCAACGCGGCGGACGGCAGCCCCGCCGACGGGAGGCGGGTTCCGGGTTGTCGGGGGCGTTGCCCGCCCCTATGCTTTGGTCTGCCCTCTCGCTACGGCGCGAGTCGACCCGCCTCGAGCCTTCTGCCTCGCCATGATCGAGTCCACTGCCGATGTCTGATCATCTTCTGTTTCGCGTCCCCTTCGAACACCGGCCTCCCGATCTCGGAGAGCTGCTGGCTCGCGCCTGGCCCGAGAGCAATCGACAACGACGCGAGGAGGCGCTCACCGCCGGGCAAGTGCAGGTCGATCAGCGCCCGGTTCACGCCCTCGACGTTGAGCCCGGAGCCGATGCCCGCGTCCTCGTCCAGGTCTCCCCGGAGCACGGCGAGTACGGCATGCCCGAGACCGCCGCCCTGGCGCGCGGCGGGGAGTGGGTGGTCGTCGACAAACCGGCCGGGATGCCCGGCACACCTCGCTCGGACGACCCGATGGATCCGACGGCGTTTTTGGCCGACAGTCTCGGCCTCGATCGCAGCACCTTCACGCCGGTCTGGCCGATGCCGACGACCGCCGGCGGGCCGTGGCTTTTCGGGCTGACCTCCCGGGCCGCCGAAGAGCTTCGCGAGCGGTGGGCCGGGAGCGATTTGATGACGACCTGGGTGGCGATCACGCCCCGGCCGGCAATAGCGCAGGGCACCTTGTATACCCCCGACGACCACCGCATCCAGTACAGTGCGACCGCGATGCGCAACGGTCTCTGCGAGATGCAACTGACGCCGGAATGGTCCGGCGAGATCCCTCCCGATCAGGTCGACATCGCGGCGGTCGTCCTGGAGGCCCTCGCCGAAGAGGGGACCCCCGTCGTCGGTGACCGGCGGCGCGGCGGCTACCTGTCGCCGGGCGGTCTGCGCCTGCGCCTGGCCGCCCTGTTCGACTCCGAAACCGATCTGCAGCACAGTTGGCAGCCCCCCGACGACTGGTGGCCCGCCGATCCGGTCGTCCCGCCGGGGGCCGAGCCGGAACCCGACGAGGATCTCCCGGAATCGATCGCCGACCTGAATCTTCCGACCTTTCCGATCACGGCCGAGACCCTCGACCGACTGGTCGTCAAGTCGGCCCACCCGTGGATTCGGCGCAACGAGGTCGCCGGACGCCCCTCGATCGAACCGGGGACGCTCGTGCGCCTGCAGGGCACCAACGACGTCTACGGCCCGATCGCCCTGACCGACGGACGCCCCGACGTCGCCGCCCGAGTCTGGAGCCGCGATCCGCTCGATGCGGTCTATCGCGACGAGGCCGTCGAAATTCGCCTCGACGAAGCCCTGGCTCGGCGCACCGCGTATTTTCGGGAGGCCGCCGACCTCGATCTGTTTCGACTCGTCCACGGCGAAGCTGACGGCCTCCCGGGACTGATCGTCGACCGGGTCGGCCCCGTCTTGCGGGCGGTACTCGACGGAGCGTGTGCGTTTCCGTTCAAAGAGCGCGTCTACGATCTGCTGGTCGGCTTCGACGACCAGGCGATGATCCTGGAGCTGGAGCGCCCCCTCGAGCCCACCTCCGAAGCGTCACTGACGGCCCGGGAGGCGAGAGCCGGGGCCCGATACATCGGCCGCGATCGCGACGTCATCGTCCGCGAGCATGGCGTGCGGTTTCTGTGCAATCCCTGGCAGACCTCGCTGCCCGTCGCTCCGGTCCACCGGCCCACCCGCCGGCGGCTGCTCGAGGCCGCCGAGCCCGGAGACCGCTGGCTGGTGCTGGCCTCTCCCGACTCCGCCTCGCCGGTCACGCTGGCGACCCGGGGGATCGAGCGCGTCTGGTTTCCCGCCGACCCCGACACCTCGACCGCCCTGGACGAATCGATCGTTCTCAACGGCTACGATACCGATGCACTCGAGCCCGTCCGCCTTCCCCGGGCACTGGACCGTCTGGACGACGAGGCCGAGCGCTTCGAGGGGATTGTCTGCAACCCGCAGCTTCTGCGCGAATTCGACCGCCGCTCGTCAGTCGAAATCATCGCCTCGTGCCTCGAGCACCTGGAGGCCGGCGGGCACGGTCTGTTTTTCGCCCCTCCCAACTCGCTGTCCGACAATCTGGCGAGCCTCGTCGAACAGGCGGTGGACTCAACCGGAATCGACCTGCAGACCTCCTCGAGCTACGGTCCCCCCGACGACTTTCCCACCCTGGAGAATTTTCCGGAGGGCACCGCCTATACCGGCCTCGGCGTGCGCCGCGAGTAACGCCCGGAGCGCTCAGGGACAGCTCGTCTGACTGCAGGTCTGGCCGGGTTTCGGCGTTCCACCGACCTGCCCGCAGGTTTGCTGCGGGGCGTTGAAGCAGCTTCCGAACAGGCAGCACGCATCCCAGTTGTTCGGCGCGCAGTCGACCTGGGAGCACGACTGGCCCTGGTGGGGCGTCCCGTCGACTTCGTTGCACGCCTGCGTCGACAACTCGCGACACTGACCGAACACACAACAGGCATCCTGCTGGATCTGGCATTGAACCTGCGAGCAGTCCTGCCCGCGGTGCAGGGTGCCTCCAAGCTGCTGGCACTGAGAGGCCTCCAGTTCGGCGCAGCTGTCGTTGACGCAACAGGCGTGCTGCTGAACCGAGCAGTCGACCTGCGAGCAGGGCGTATCCGCCGTGAACGTCCCGCCGCGATTCTGGCACTCCGATTCAGTCACCTGCGAGCACTGGCCGTTCTCACAGCACGCACCGGTCGTCGGCGTCCCGCAGGGCACCTGCGAACACGACTCGCCGGCGGTGAAATCGCCTCCCTGCTGGTTGCAGTCGCTCTCGGTCG
>CAZRLK010000255.1:0-2166 GCA_964600555.1 uncultured Bradymonadales bacterium | reverse complement strand
CACGACTCGCCGGCGGTGAAATCGCCTCCCTGCTGGTTGCAGTCGCTCTCGGTCGTCTGCGAGCACTGCCCGTTGACGCAACACGCTCCCTGGAGCGGGTCGGGACAGATCACTTCCCCGCACGACGCCCCGTCGTTGAAGTCGCCTCCCTGCTGGTTGCACTGCGTTTCGGTCAATTCGCTGCACTGGCCGTTCAGACAGCAGGCTGCGGTCGTCGGCCCGCCGCAGGGCACCTGCGAGCAACTCTGACCATCGTGGAAGTCGCCGCCGACCGAGTTGCAGAGGCTCTCGGAGGCCTGGGTGCACCCGTCCGGTGCCTGGCTGCTACAGCAGGCTCCGGTCGGATCCGTCCCACACCCCACCGATCCGCACGACTCGCCCTCGTGGAACGTCCCGCCGAGGTTCTGGCAGCGCTGCTGTTCGATCTCGGCGCACTGCCCGCCCTGCCCGCCGATCGTCAAACAGCAGGCACTGGTCGGCGAGCCGCAGTCGACCTGCGAGCAGCTCTGGCCGGCGTGGAACGTTCCACCGAGCTGGCTGCACTCCTGGGAGGTGGTCTGCTGGCAGCTTCCGTCCGACTGACAACACGCTCCCTGCCGGGGCATGCCGCAATTCGCCTCGGCGCAGCTCTGGCCGACCCGGGGATCCCCACCCTGCTGCTGGCACTGCTGGACGGTCGTCTCCGAGCAGCTGCCGTCGGCGAAACAACACGCATTGTCTCTCGTCGTACACGCCACATTCCGGCACGAGTCGGCCTGCTGGGGCTGGCCGCCTCGGTCGAGGCACTCCTGTTCCGGCAGCCGCTGGCAGGTGCCGGCCGGCAGACAGCAGGCCTGCTGGTCCGAGCTCCCGCATTCGACCTCCGGACACGACTGGCCGGGATGGAGGTCTCCTCCGACTCTCGAGCAGGCCTCCGGGGTCGCCTCCGCGCACTGCCCGTCGACACAACACGCCGACTGATCGCCCCCTCCGCAGTCGACCTCCGAGCAGGCCTGGCCGGGAAAGTGCTGCCCCCGAGCACTCTCGCAGGTCTCCTGGTCGGCCTGGGCGCAAAAACCCTGCGCACAGCAGGCGCCCCGCTCGGGATCGTCCCCGCAATCGACGTCGACGCATCGCTGGCCCGGGTGCGGCTGACCGCCGACACGCTGGCACGACTCCGGCGTGGTCATCCCGCAGGCGCCCTGGCGGCAACACGCCGCCCGATCGACCGGCGGCGGGCAGTCCACCGAACGACACGACGGCGCCTCGTTCGGCTCTCCTCCCTCCTGCTCGCAGGTCTGGGCGTCGGGCATCTCCGCACAGCCCAGTTCCGGCAGACAACACGGGGTGTTCGGGCCCTCGCAGTCGACCGATTCACACGAGTCGGAGCCGATCGGGGCCCCGCCCGCCTCCTGACACTCCGTGGGAAGCATCAACTGACACGTCCCTCTGAGACAACACGCCTCCTGATTCGTCGTCTCGCAGTCGGCTTGCCCACACGAGTCGGCCGCCGAGACGGTTCCTCCGAGCTCCCGACAATTCGATGCCGTGAGCGGCTGGCAGGTGCCGTCGAGGCAACACGGGCCGCGCCCGCCCCCGTCGGGCGTCGTATCCGGCGAGATGTCCGGCGAGACGTCGGGCGAGGTATCGGGCGTGTCGGGCTCGACATCCGACGGGCACTCGCCCCCCTCACAGGAGGTGTTCCACACACAGCCCCCGGCGACACATCGGGCCCCGACCGGACAATCGTCGTCGAGCCGACACTCGTGCGAGAGCGATGTCTTGCCGCACGAGGTCAGTGCAAGCGCCGCCCCCAGGGCAACCGTCGCCCAGACGATCCGTCTCGTATCTGCCGTCATCGCACACCTCGTCACCATCTGCCGTCGATTCGTGACCGCGGATCACGATAGCGCCGGGGGTGGGGAAGTTCAAACTGCCCGGTGGTGCATCCAGGGCGGCGCCCGCCGGGCTCACGGGATGAGCCTGCGGCGGACGTCGCGCTGCCCCCGGGCGCCGGTGGCGCTGACCAGCCTACTTGTCGAGGAAGGCGCAGCCGGTCGGCGTCGCCGGCCCTTCGAGTTCGACCGGGCTGGTCTCCAGCTCGCTCCAGCTCTCGGTATCGAAGCCGTGAAAGCTCGGACCCTGCTCGTCGCCCGTACCCACCCAGACCGACGAGCCGTCGGGGCT
>CAZRLK010000254.1:0-5836 GCA_964600555.1 uncultured Bradymonadales bacterium | reverse complement strand
TGCGGCGACCTCCCGGGAGACGCCGTCTCCCGGGCCGGTGCCTCGATCGAGCGCTGTGCGCCGGGAGCACGAGCGCGCCCTGGCGATCCTGGCGATCTTGGCGAGCTTGGCGTAACGGATCCCGGGCCGACGGGATCGCGAAGGACGTCCCACCGGTTCCGATCAGACCCATGGGGGAGCGAGAGGTCGTGAGCGCACTCAATGTTCGACTTGGGGGCGAAAAGTTGGTAGGTCGATCGGCGCCGAACGCACAGGTGTCGTTTTTTGTCAGCAACCCAGCAGGTCATCGACGAGATGTCGGATTCGGAGACGACAGCCGCCGAACAGGAGGGAAGTCCGAGCGAGCCCGGGGTGGGGACGATGACGGTCGGGCTGTTCAAGACGCTGCGGCCCCACCAGTGGATCAAAAACCTGTTCGTGCTGGCGCCGCTGTTTTTCTCGAAGGAGTTCCTGCACCCCGAGACGTTGAGTCTCGGCCTGGCGGCCGCCGGGTTGTTCTGTCTGGGCGCCGGGAGCGTGTATCTGATCAACGACATCTTCGACGTCGAGAAGGACAAAAAACACCCGGTCAAATGCAAGCGCCCGATCCCGAGTGGCGAGTTGCCGATTCCGGTCGCGCGGGTGGCGGCGGTGGTGCTGTCGGTCGGGACGGTCGCCGCCTGTGCGTTGATCGACCCGATGTTGAGCGTGGTCGTCGGCGGGTACGTGGTGATGAATCTGGCGTACTCGTCGTTTCTCAAACACGTCGCGTTTGTCGACGTCTCGATCATCGCGACGGGGTTCGTCTTGCGCATCCTGGCCGGCAAGTACGCCGTCGGCGTGTATCTCTCCGAGTGGCTGATCGGGTGTACGTTTTTGTTGGCGCTGTATCTGGGGCTCGGCAAGCGGGTCCACGAGCTGCGGATGTACCGGGCCGGCGAGCACGAAAAATCGCGCAAGGTGCTGGACCGGTACCACCCGGAGTATCTCGATTTCGCCTTTTTGTTTACGGCGGGGCTGACGATCGCGGCGTACACGATCTACACGCTGACGGCGGCGCTGCCGGAGTTGACGCAGGCGATGACCTTCCAGCCGTTGAGGGCGCGGCCGACGCCGTTTGCGACGCCGTACCTGCCGACGACGATCCTGTTTACCGTCTTCGGCATCACGCGCTTCTACCAGCTCGCCAACACCGACTCGGCGCACAGCCCGACCGACATGATCCTCGAGGACTGGCCGTTTATCGCGAATCTGGTGTTGTGGGGAGTGGCGATGGTGGGGTTTAGTTTCATGTAGGGCGGGTCGTCCCCCCGTCACCCGCGGCTGTACAGGTACACCCGGCCGTCGTCGCCGCCGGCGCCGATGACGTTGCGGCGCATGAACACCGAAGCGAGGGCGGTCTCGCACTCGAGGATCCGGGCGGGGGCGTCGGCGCCGTCGGGGAACAGTTCGATCTGGCCCTGCTCGCCGGCGACGGCGAGGGTCTTTTCGACGCCGAAGGCGACCGCGCGGGCGGTGTCGCCGGAGGATTCGAGCCTGGCCGGCTGCGAGCCGGTCTGCAGGTAGACGTCGCCGGCGTCGGTCGCCCAGCCGGTCCGGGTGCCGAGGGTGGCGACCGAGGCGACGGCGTCGAACCCGCCGGACTCGTTGATCATGCGCCCCTCCTGGTCCCAGTAGCGCACCGTGCCGTCGCCGCCGCCGGTGACCGGAAACTGGCCCCAGCTGGCGTCGCGTACGGCGCCGGTGTGCCCCTTCAGCTCGGCCATGCACGCCCCGTCGACCAGGCTCCAGATGCGGGCCGCCGCGTCGTCGCTGCCGGTCACCAGAAACTTGCCGGTCGGGTCGACGTCGAGGCCGCGCACCGCCGCCTCGTGCTTCTCGAGCAGGGCGTACGGGACGGCGCTGTCGGGGGGCTGGAGGGGCGTCGGCAGGAGCCACAGGTAGACGTCGCCGCCGGTGGTGCCGGCGACCAGGAGCCGCCCGTCGGGCGTGACCGTCAGGTCGGTCAGCTCGTCGTCGACCGACAGCTCGAGGCGGAGCTGGCCGTCGAACGTCCAGACCGAGGCGGTGTCGCCGCCGCAGGTGGCCAGCAGGTCGCTGTGCGGATGCGGCGCGATGCCGGCGACCCGCCGGTGGTCGGTCCCGAAGGCCCCCCGGAGCTGGAAGTCCGAGGAGGCCGTCGACTCGTCGGCCGCCTCGAGGGGGGCGGTGTCGGTGCGGTCGCTCGGCAGCGAGGGGCGGGCCTCCCAGATGTTGGGGACGCCGACCTCGAGGCCCTCGGCGGCCGCGGCGTGGGTGTCGCCGGACTGTTTCTTTTCTCTCAGCTTCTCGAGCTTGTCCTTCAGGCCCGCCGGCGAGCTCGACGTGTCGGTCTCGGCGGCCGGGCTCTCGTCGTCGGAGCGCTCGTCGGCCGACGCCTCGGATGCCTCGCCGTCGGGATCGATCGCCTCGAGGTCGGCGGTCGGCTCGTCGGCCAGCGAACTTGCGTTGGCGGCCGACTCGCTGTCGCTCCCGGCGTCGGCGCCGTCGGGGGAGGCGGCCTCGGGGTCGACGCTGTCGTTGCCGGCGATCGGCGTCTCCAGGCCCGGCTTGCCCTGCTCGGTCGACGAGCCGGACTCGTCGACGCCGAGCGAGCGATTCTCGGCCCCGCCGTCGGCCTCCGGGTCGGGGAGATCGTCGGGGTCGGCCCCGCCGATGCCGGAGAGTTCCTCGGGCGCCGACAGGCGGTGGCCGGTGCCGGTGTGGGTCTCGGCGGCGGAGCTCGACGGGGACTCCTCGCTGTCGAGCGCCATCTCGGAGGTGTGTGTCTGGGGCGTGCCGGCGAGCGTGGAGTTGGGATCGACCTCCTCGTCGCCGTCGTCGTCGGCGGGGGCGAACTCGGGCCGCCCCTCGATCGTCGAATCGGCCTCGGGTGAGCCCGGCGCGGCCTCGTCGGCCGGCGAGGCGGGCTCGGAGGAGTCGGCGACCGGCGAGCCCATCGTCGGAGAGGCCCCGGCGCCGAGGGCCGCCTCCGGATCCTCCGAGTCGGCACCGTCGCCGGCGTCGGCCTCGTCGGGCTCCGCACTGAGATCCGGCTCGTCGGAGGCCGACTCGGAGGGCTCGTCGAGATCCGCCGAGACGTCGAACTCCTCGTCGTTGACCTTCTTGTCGATCGCTTCGCCGACGTTGTCGATACTCGACTGAAAGTCCTCGTCGTCGAGCAGGTTCGCCTCGTCCCCGCCCGTCTGCTCCTCTCCGCTCCCCTCGTCCGGAGCCCGCTCGGCGGCGTCCCCGGAGTCAGCATCGGAGATCTCGGCGAAGGCGACGTCGACTTGCTCCGGGTCGTCGGGGATCTCGCGGTCGGCCGCCTCCGACGGCTCGACCGATCCGCCCCGCCCGGCCTCGCCGGTGCGCTCGTCGATCTGGGATTCGAGCATCGCCGTGCCGCTCGGCCCCTCTCCGCCTTCGCCCTCCTCGAGGCGATTCATCGAGAGACTCTCGGGCTCGTCGATCGCATCTTCGAGCAGTCCGACCGCCGTCTCGCCCGGCGAGCTGGCCGTCGTCCCGCCCGTCCCCTCGAGGCGCTCGACGGCCTGGAAGTTCGGGACCGGCTCGCGCGCCTCCGCCAGCTCGTCGCTCGACAGCTCCGGCACCTCGACGTAGCTCGAAAAGTCGACCTCGCGCCCGAGCTCGAAGCCCTCGACGCCGGTATCGCCGATCTCGGCCGACAGCTCGCCACTCTCCAGATCCCACAGCCGGACGACCTCCCGGCTCGAGAGGGTCAGCCCGCGCGCCCCCTCCAGGACGACCAGGCCCTCGATCCAGTCCGGATGCGCCTCGATCTCGTGCACCAGACTCCCCTCTCGCCAGTTCCAGACACACATCCGGCCGTCGTAGCCGGTCGTCACCAAAAGGTCGGTCTCGGGGACGAAGGCGACCGCCGAGATGAAATCGTCGTGGCGGTCGAAGCGGAACCGGGGCGCCAGCGAGTGCGTCTCGAAGACGTGCGAGGTCGTATCCCAGCTTCCGGTCGCCAGGCAGGAGTCGTCGGGGGAGAAAGCGAGTTCGGTGACCCAGTTGTCGTGGCGGTTGACGACGCCCAGAAGCGGCTCGTCGGCGGCCGGGTCCCACAGGTACAGGCCGTTGTCGAGCGAGGTGGTCGCAATCCGGGTCTCGTCGTGGGAGAAGGCGATGGCGAGCGGCCAGCCGTGCGAGCCCTCGAGGACGTTCAGCCGGCGGAGGGTGTATTCGGCGAGCGGGTCGGTGGTCTGCGAGGCGGGCGCGTCGTCGGCGTCGGTCCCGGAGCTTTCGGTCGGCTCGGAGGCCCGGCGCGGCTCGAAGGTCTCCCGGTCGGTCGACCAGAGGACGACGCGGCGGTCGCGGCCGCCGGAAGCGAGGCGGTAGCCGTGCGGGTCGAAGGCCAGGCGGGTGACGTTGTTGCGGTGGGCCTCGGCGCGGGCGAGGGTCGGCTCGTCGCCGCTCAAGTCGAACAGCACGATGCCGCCCTCTCGCCCGCCGGCGGCGACCGAGCGGGCGTAGCCTCTGGCGCCGGTTTTGGCGGCAAAGCAGCAGACGTCGAGTGTGATCTCGCCGGTCCAGACCTCGCTCGGCGCCGCCTCGCCCTCGAGAGTGCGGGCCGAAGTCTCGCTCGGCTCGCCGGTCTTTTGCGGGACGTCGTCGCTGCGGGCCGGGACCTCGCCGACCGGCGGAAGCCCCCAGACGGCGCACTCGCCGAGCTGGTGGACCGTCAACAGCCGGTTCGGCCCGACGAAGGCGACTCCCTCGAGCCGGCTTCGGGAGGTTTCGAGGACGAACGACGGATCGTCGCCCTCGAGCGCCCATACCGCGATCGTCTCCGCCCCCGTCACCAGGGCCAGGCGGCCCGAATCGGGTGCGTACGAAAACTGGGTCCGTTCAAGCATCCTGCTCGCCTCCGCCTCCAGCCGTGCGCCCGGAGTTTTGCTACGTCGTCGCGCTCATTCTCACTCACGACTACGAGCCTACGACATCGGGCGCGCGTCGGTAAAGGCCGGGGCCGTACGAGGTGGTGTCGTCGGTGTCGAGGAGGATCGTCGTGGCGAGAAGGTTTCGCCGGGCGATGGTCCTGGCAGGCTCGACCGGCGAGGAAATTGTTTACACGGGGGGCGGTGCGGGTTATCAACGCGGGCCCCGGTGCCGACCGGGGACGAGGCTGACTTTCACCCCATTGCAGGTCGATGTTGCCCTTCGCCGACGCCGAGCGTTCCGACCCGCCCTTCTCGGGTTCGACGGGCCGAGTCGCGAAGCGAGTGGCGATCGTCGCCGCGGTGGTCCTCGGGGCGGGGGCGCTCGCCGGCGTCGGTTGCGCACGCTCCGGAACGACCTCGCCCGACTCCGCCGGCCGGTTTTTCCGCCAGGCCGGCCCCCTGACGCTTCTGCACCACGAGTCGGGCGGTGAGGCCTCGAAGCCGGCCTTTGCCGAGACCGACCCGACCCCCTCGGCGCAGACGCCGACGATCCCCGACAGCAAGATCCGACTCGACCTCGCCCGGCGCTTCGCCGAGGCCGAGATACCGGTCTCCGAGCTGACCCTCGAGGTCGACGACCAGCGGGTCCTCGTGCGCGGCGTCGCCCGGTCGCCTCGCGCCCGGGACCGCGTCGAATTGCTCGCCCGGTCGCACGAGGGGGTCCGGGCGGTCGACAACCGGCTGCGCCTCCACCGGCGGCCGGCCTCCGAGGGCAACGTGCTGGACGATCCGCGATCGAGCGAGGAGTGAGTCGAGTGGGCGAATCGGGACCGACACGAGCACTCGTCCTGTCGGGCGGCGGCGCCCGGGGGGCCTACGAGGCGGGCGTGCTTCGCTACATCCTCGACGAGATTCCGAAGGCGACCGGCGAG
>CAZRLK010000253.1:0-5970 GCA_964600555.1 uncultured Bradymonadales bacterium | reverse complement strand
ACCACCGCCACGAGTGGCGGACCGGCGCCCGGGGCAAACCCGAGATCTCGACGCCCGGTGGCGACTACTCGCGCGCCTCGATTCTGCGCGGTGAGCTTCGGCATCTGTTCGGCGGCGCGACGACCATCGCCGGCTCCACCAGCGGCACCGAAGCCCAGGGCCTTCTGCGCAACGCCGACAACACCGAGGCGACCGAGGGGATCGACGTCTCGGTCGAATACTCGACCTTCCCGCTGCGCGACACCGGCGGAACGCTCAAAACCGACACCTGCGATTACAACGACGACCCGTCGTCGAACTCGATGGACCGCTACGACGTGCTGCGCAACGACATCTATCTGCCCCACATCGCCGAAGGTATCGACGAGGCGGCCCGCAACGAATACAGCTGTATGTCGCAACCCGGCTCCGAGAGCCGCGATCTGATCGCGGACAACACCTCGGTCATCCACGGCATCGGGATGACCGCCGGCGACATCCGCGAGCTGGCGGCCAACGGCGGCCAGCTCGTCTGGTCGCCCCGCACCAACATCTCGCTGTACGGCCAGACCGCCGAGATCGCGACCTACCGCCACTACGACGTCCCGATCGCGCTCGGGACGGACTGGTCGGTCAGCGGCTCGATGAACATGCGCCGCGAGCTGGTCTGCGCCGACTACCTCAACCGCAACCACTACGACCAGATGCTCTCGGCGCGCGACCTGTGGCGGATGGCGACGATCCACGGCGCGCAGGCACTCGGCGTCGGCGACCAGCTCGGCGCCCTGCGCGAGGGCTACGTCCCCGACATCGCGATCTTCGACGGCCGCGACGACGAGCCGTACCGCGCCGTCCTCGACGGCAACGCCTCGCAGGTGCATCTCGTGATGCGCGGCGGCGAGGCGCTGTATGGCGACCAGTCGATCGTCGACGGCCTCGCCGGCGAGGCGGGGACCGACGGGTGCAGCCAGGTCGATGTCTGCGGCCAGGACCGCCACGTCTGCGTCGAGCGCGACACGCAGGACGACGAGGCTGGCGCCGTCGACTACCAGCAACTGCTCGATCGAGGCTCCAGCGACTCGTATCCCCTGTTCGCCTGTGAGCCCTCCGAGCATTTCGAACCGACCTGCGTCCCCTCGCGCGGCGGCGAATACGACGGGATGTCGACCTCCGAAGATCGCGACGGCGACGGGATCCCCAACAGCGAGGACAACTGCCCGGACGTCTTCAACCCGGACCGCCCGCTCGGCGACGGCCAGCCCAACGCCGACGACGACGGCCAGGGCGACGTCTGCGATCCGTGCCCGACCAGCGCCGACGACGAGTGCGACCCGAACGACTTCGACGGCGACGGCGTGCCCGACGACGAGGACAACTGTCCGTTCGAGCCGAACCGCTCGCAGGCCGACGGCGACGACGACGGCGTCGGGGATGCCTGCGACAACTCGACGACCCCCTACGCGATCGAAAACGGCGCCCACGAGACCGGCGAGGCGATCCAGCTCGACGAGCTGGTCGTCACCGCCGTCAACGAGGCCGGCAGCAGCGCCGGGATCTTCGTGCAGGTCTCTCCGGACGCCGACGAGTGGGACGGCGCCGAGGGCAGCGGCATCTACGTGCACCTCGGCGACACGGATCTGCCCGAGCGCGGCGACGTCGTCAGCCTCGACGGCCGGGTAACCGACTACTTCGGGCTCACCCAGATCTCCGGGGTCTCGAACCTCGAGGCCGCCGAGACCGAGCTGGCGATGCCGGAGCCGGAGACGGTCTCGGCGTGCGAGATCGCAACCGGCGGCGACAAGGCCGAGTCGCTTCGCGGCGTGCTGGTGCGCGTCGAGGAGGTCGTCGTCACCGACGCCAATCCCGACGGCCCGGGCGACGACTTCGGCGAATTCGCCGTCGAGGAGTGCACCGATCGCCCCGGCCTGCGCGTCGACGATTTGATGTACGAGGTGACGCCCGACCCGCAGGAAGACTGGGAATTCCTCGAGATCGTCGGGCCGCTGCACCACTCGTTCGACAACACCAAACTCGTGCCCCGCGACGAGGACGACGTCCAGCTCGGGGAGACCGAGATGTCCTCGATCGAGCCGTCGATGATGTATCTCGAATCCGGAGCGAGCGACGTCCCGCTGCCGAACTTCGAGATCCAGCTCGCCCACCCGTCCTCCTCGGAGACGACCATTGCGCTGGACTACCCGACGCCGACGATGCTCGAGGGTCCCTCGACGGTCACCATCCCGAGCGGCCAGACCCGCGCCTCCCCGGCGCTCGAGGGTAAGACCGCCTCGACGGCCCTGGACGATTACGCCCAGGTTGAAGCGGCCGTCGCCGGAAGTGCGGGCGAGCCGGCGGCGGCCGACGTTCTGGTCTACGACGACCAGCTCCCTCGCCCGATCGCCGACGTCTCGACCCAGCCCCAGATCGTCAGCACCGACGGGACCTTCCAGGTCACCGTCGACCTCGAGATTCCCGCCGCCTCGAACGGCACCTCACTCGACGTCACCTCCTCCGGATCGGACCTGTCGCTTCCCTCCTCGGACCCGGTCGTCGCCGACGACGAGTTTTCGACGACCTTCTCGGTCGGCGCCGGCAGCGACGAGGGCACCAAGACCCTGTCGGTGAGCACCGGCGACGACTCCGCCTCCGCCGACATCACCGTCCAGCAGGGCCCGGTCGGCGACTGCCTGGTCATCTCCGAGTACCTCGAGGGATCGGGCAGCAACAACAAGGCGATCGAGCTGTACAACTGCGGCGGCACGACCTTCGACCTCGAAAACTTCGGCGTCTGCCTCGTCTCCAACGACAACACGAGCTGCTCGACGACGACCACGATGGACCAAGTCTCGCTGGCGCCCCAAGAAGTCCACACGGTGTGCCGCTCGACGAGCGGGAGCACCGACGACCCGGTCTCCGGCATCGCCCAGAATTGCGCCGAGGAATCGAGCGCCATGAACTTCAACGGCGACGACCGGCTGGTGATCTTCGAGGATACGAACCAAAATGGCAGCTACGATCCCGCCGACGACACGGTCATGGACCAGCTCGGCGAGGTCGACAATCGTCCCTCCGGCGGCACCTGGGCCGACCAGACGCTGCGCCGCTGCAATCTGACGCCCTACACCGGCCAGGATCCGTTCGATGTGACCGACTACTACACCTCGCACAGCTTCACCGCGAGCGACTACGGAACCGCCCCCGGCTCCACGAGCTGTCCGTAACCCGCCCCCCGACGCCCGACGCCCGATGACCGACATCGATTCCCTCGACGACTACACCACCCACTGCTCGGAGTGCGACCGAAATCGCTACGTGCTGTACCCGGACGGTGACGCCGCAAGGGCGAAGATCTGCGAGTCGTGCTTCGAGACCTGCCCCGCCTGCGACGGCGAACGCTACCGGTACGTCCGCGACGAGCGCGGCTACCGCTACGCCAAACAGTGTCCCGTCTGCGGGACGCTCCGCGAGCGCATCCAGGCGTTCAACGACGCCCACATCCCGGCCCGCTACCACGCCCGCCGCCGCGCTTCGCTCGAGCTGTTCGAGACCCACGACCCGGAGACCGACCAGCCGATCGGCAACCTCCCGCAAATCAAGATGAAGCTGTTTCGCTGGGTGCGCGGCTTCGAGCCCGGCGACCGGGGCTTTTTGCTGCACGGCAAGGTCGGCACCGGCAAGACCCACCTTCTGGCCGGCATCGTCCGCCATCTCACCCTCGAGAAGGGCATCTCGTCGCGGTTCGTCGAGTTCACCCACCTGTTGAGCAAGCTGCGCGAGCAATTCGACGAGGGCCGCTCCGAGGCCGGCATCCTCGAGCCACTCTCGCAGGTTCCGGTCCTGGCCGTCGACGAGCTGGGCAAGGGCCAGAACACCTCCTGGCAGCTCTCGATCATCGACCAGATCGTCTCCAAGCGCTACAACCGCGGGCTGACGACCCTCTGCACCACGAACTACCCCCTCGACGACGCCTCCGGCCCCTCCCCGCACCAGTCCGGCACCTCGTTCACCGAACAGGCGACCCGCGAGACGCTGCGCGAGCGCATCGGCGAGCGGATCTTCTCCAGGCTGCACGAGATGACCGAATTCGTCGAGATCGAGGCGCCGGACTATCGGAAACGGAATCGCTAATCACGGAGCGCTCCGTGTTCCGTATCCGACTCGACCCCCGCCATGCGCATCTTTTTTGCCAATGACCTCCACTACGACGCCCGGCGGGGGCGGGCGTCGACCGAGGCGATGGCCCGGTGGCTGGTCGACGAGGCCGACGAGGCGGACGTCCTGATTCTCGGCGGTGACTACGGCAACGACGAGGAGACGATCG
The DNA here is from genome assembly GCA_964600555.1 of uncultured Bradymonadales bacterium. Taxonomy (GTDB): domain Bacteria; phylum Myxococcota_A; class Bradymonadia; order Bradymonadales; family Bradymonadaceae; genus CAJXPB01. The sequence continues at coordinate 1,670 of CAZRLK010000253.1, read as the reverse complement.
CCGAGTGCCTCGCCCTGTTCGAGCCGTTTCCGGGCACGCGCCTCGCCATCGCCGGCAACCACGACGTCTGGGTCGACCGCGAGGCCTCCTCGTGGGACCGGTACCACCGGCTGCCCGAGCTGTTCGAGCAGGCCGGCTTCCATCCGCTCGAAGACGAGCCGATCCGCGTCGGCGACGTCGGCTTCGTCGGCGCCCTCGGCTGGTACGACTACTCGTTTCGCGTCCCCGAGCTCGGGATCGACGAGGAGGTCTACCGCGACAAGCGCCTCCCGGACTCCGCGCAGCCGGTCTGGAAGGACGCCTACTACGCCAACTGGGAGGCCTCCGACCCGGAGGTCGCCGACTGGCAGCTCGACCGCCTGCGCCGCCAGCTCGAACACCTTGCCGACGCCCCCGAGATCGTCGGCGCCCTGCACCACGTCCCGACCGAACGCCTCCTCCGCCCCGAGATCCTCCCGGACTTCATGCCCCGCCGGCTGTTCGTCCCCCACAAATGGCTCGTGCTCAACACCTTCCTCGGCAGCCAGCGCTTCGCCGAGCTTTTCGCCGAATTCGCCCGCCGCATCGACCTGGTCGTCTGCGGCCACATCCACCTCGCCCGCCGCGCCGTCGAGCACGGCATCACCTTCGCCGCCAACGGCAGCGACTACGAGACCAAGGAACTGCTCGTCTACGATCCCCCGCGCCTGTACCGACGCACCTTCCCGGCCTGACCCCCGACCGGCCGCCCTCCCTCGCCCGGTCACGCCGGCACTTCGAGGTATTTCCCGACGGTCTCGAGCAAACGTTGCGGCTCCACCGGTTTGGCGAGCGCCTCCCTCGCGCCCAACCCCCGGGATTTTGCGTCCAATCCACTGTCGACCGCCGAGACGACCACGATCGGAACATCGGGGGCCAACCCGTGATGGAGCTGACGCTTGCGAAACGCCCATCCGTCCAGTTCCGGCATCATCAAATCGAGCAAGATCAGTGACGGCGGTTCGTGTTTTTCGAGCTGGTCGAGCGCCTCGAACGCCGTGGAGGCCCCCCGCACCTCGACTCCCCGTGTCTCGAGTATCCGGCCAAACGCGTATCGAATCTGCTTTTCGTCATCGACAATCAGCACGTCGCACTTCATGGGTCGCTCGTCCCGTGGTAGTTTCCAGGTTACTTCCCGGTATTCGGGTGCAGATACCCGCCCGGACGACACCCTGCGCACCGCGCAGACCGACTGCGGAGAGGCGACGGATGTATCTATTATCGTATGCAACAAAGGTGCCGAATCCCCTCCACCGAACGGCCGCACTCGATTGGTGCACAAATTGCACGACTCGGACCGCCGGCATCGCTCGACTGCAAAATTTACCCGCGGCTCCCACCCCTCGTCGGTGCACTGATGAACGCCAACCTTGCGCTCACCAGCTTTAGTCCTCATACTCCCATCATAGCCTCTATTTGCGTTTCCTCTCCTCCAGTCACGGTCCGAGTATGGAAGACGACCGAGACACCGACACGAGGACGGGACCGACCACGGATCAGCCGTGGGCGTCGGTCCGGGACGCGAAAATTCTGGTAGGGGCGCCGAAGCCGATCGACGAACAGCGCGCCGACGCACTCCGGTCCGCCGGTTGCGAGCTGTCTCGAACCCGTGCCTGGGAGGTGACGCTCGACCGACTCGCCAGCGAACACTA
>CAZRLK010000252.1:0-5985 GCA_964600555.1 uncultured Bradymonadales bacterium | reverse complement strand
CCTACAACAAGCGCTACTTCATCAAAGAGATGGAGCGGGAGATGAGCCGGTCGATCCGCTATGATCGAGATCTGTCGCTGATCATGTGCGACATCGATCACTTCAAGGAGACCAACGACAACTATGGGCATCTGGCCGGCGACTACGTGCTCAAGCAGATCGCCCAGTTGATGCAGGAGCACATCCGCCGCGACGACATCTTCGCCCGGTACGGCGGCGAGGAATTCACGGTCTTGCTGCCGGAAGTGGCCAAGGACGAGGCGGTCAAGATCGCCGAGAAGTTGCGGCAACTGGTCGACTCGCGGCGGTTCGTCTTCGACGATTTCACGATCCCGGTCACCATCTCGCTCGGCGTGGCGGACCTCGCCGAATACCTGGCCCAGGAGGCCCCTGACGACCCGAAAAAACAGTCCCAGGAGATCAACTGCTTCGCCTTCATCCAGCTCGCCGACGACCGGCTGTACGCGGCGAAGAACGCCGGTAGAAACCGCGTGCAAAGCTGAGCGTTCGCGTCCCCGTCGCGCTCTCCTTCCTGCAGGTCCCACACCCGCTCACGGAATGCGGTGGAATTTGATGAGGTTCGTCTCCGATTTCTCGCCGGGAGGCGAGCCCATCACCACGATCACCTCGTCCCCGGCACTCGCCCCGCGCTGAGTCCTCATCAGCTTTTCGACCCGCTCGAGAATCCGGTCGGTGTCGTCGTACAGTTCGATCATGTGGGGAGCGACGCCCCAGAACAGGGCCATCTGGTGGTAGACGCGCTCGTTGGGGGTGCAGGCAAAGATCGGCTTGCCCGGCCGATAGGTCATCACTAGCCGGGCCGTGGAGCCGGACTGGGTGAGAGCGACGATGCCGTTGACGTTGAGTTCGTCGGCGGCGGTGGTGGCGGCTTTGGCGGCGGCGTTCGGGAAGGTCTTCAGGTGCTCGATGAACTCCGGGGGCGGGAGATCCTGGAAGGTCTGACTGCGCTCGACCTCCTCGACGATGTTCGCCATCATCCGCACCGATTCGACCGGGTAATCCCCCATCGCCGTCTCGCCGGACAGCATGACCGCGTCGGTCCCGTCGAGCACGGCGTTGGCGACATCCGAAGCCTCGGCACGCGTCGGGCGCGGATTCCCCGTCATCGACTCGAGCATCTGGGTCGCCGTGATCGAGATGCGCCCGAGCGAATTTGCCTGGCGAATCGCCCGCTTCTGAATGATCGGGACTTTCTGGGGCGGCAATTCGACGCCCAGGTCGCCGCGGGCGATCATGATGCCGTCCGACACCGAAATGATGTCCTCGAGCTCCGTGACCGCCTGGGGCTTTTCAATCTTGGAGATGACTTTGATCGGGTGGTCTACGTCGTCGGGCAGGAGCGCCTTGAGCTGGTGGATGTCGAGCGCGGAGCGGACGAAACTCAACGCGACGAAGTCGACGCCGAGTTCGATGCCGTACTCGAGGTCGCGCTTGTCCTTGTCGGTGAGACTCGGCGCCGAGATCGAAGAGGTCGGCAGGTTGATCCCCTTGTTGTCGCCGAGCTTTCCGCCGACCAGCACCACCGTCTCGACATCGGTCTCGTCGACCGACAACACCTCGAGGCGAATCAGCCCGTCGTCGACCAGCAGAATGTCGCCGGGCTCGACGTCGCTGGGGAGATCCCGATACGTCGTCGAGACGATCTCCTCGTCGCCGGGCACCTCCCGGGAGGTGATCGTGAATTCGGCGCCCTCCTCGAGCTGAATCGGCCCCTCGTCGAAGGTTCCGACACGGATTTTCGGGCCCTGCAGGTCCTGGAGAATGGCGACCGAGCGGCCGATCTCGCGGGAGACCTCGCGCACCGTCTCATAGATTTCGCGATGATCGTCGTGGCTTCCGTGCGAGAAGTTCAGCCGGGCGACGTCCATCCCTGCCTCGACCATCTTGCGGATGACCTCTCTCGAACTCGATGCCGGCCCGAGCGTACAGACGATTTTGGCGCGTCGCATATCGGTGGGAAGCCCTCTCGAGGGGTCGGATCACTCACGTTCTCAGACAATCTGAACAAACCGGCGCTCCGCCCCGAGTCCGGAGGTCGAACGCCAGAGTGCCTCCCCACAATTCAATCTCGAGGCGCATGTGGCAAGCAATTTGTCGAGACGAAGGCCGGGGCGCCGGGAACGAGGGGAGGGCGCGCGCCGCGGCCGTCATTCGGCCGTCGCTTCGCCGGGCTGTTCGTCGGCGGCGGTCTCTTCTCCGGCCGCCGGGGCGTCGTCGCCGGGCTGCTCGTCGGGCGGCGGCGCCGTCGCCTCCTCGAGCTGCAGCGCAATCGCCTGGGCGCGGAGCTTCAGTTCCTCGATGGTCTGCTTGTAGGTGTGGGCCGTCGACTGACCGAACAGCCAGCCGGCGGCTCCGCCGATCAGGGCGGCCGGGAGGCGGCCGCGCAGCCACGAGCCCTTGCCGGCGAGAAAGCCGAGTTGCGTGCCGACCAACACCATCTCGAAGGGAAACTCGAGGTCCCGCTCGAACTCCTCGAGCTCCTGGACGAACCCCTCGAGGCGATGGGTCGCCGCCCGCAGATCACCCTGGCGGACGTGGGCCTCGACGCGCAGAAGGCGCGTCGCATATTCGCCGAGACGGGTTTCGACCTGGGAGGTGAGTTTCAGAAAGTTGGCCATGCCTGAGGGCTCCGGCGCGGGGGCGCGGTAGACAGATGGCGAGACGGACGTGAAAAGTGGAGCCGAGCGGGCTCGAACCGCTGACCTCGTGGCTGCCAGCCACGCGCTCTCCCGACTGAGCTACGGCCCCGAAACGCCGGCGCAGGCCCGGCGCGGCGGCATCTTATATACGGTCGCTCGATCGGCTGTCAAGCACGAAGATAATCACGAGCCCGGGGAGATTCATCCCCCGGGGCGCTCGGTGGAGCCCTTCGTTTCGGCCCCCTCGGGGTCGTCCTGGATCCGGCGCTCGAGCCACTTCAGCGCTCGGCCGTATTTATCGGTCTCGCCGTCGCCCTCGCGGATCGCCGACTTGAGGACCTCTGCCGCCCCCGACAGATCCCCGGACTGAAACGCGATCCTGGCACGTGCCATCCGAACGTCGTACTCGGGGAAGGGATCGGGATTGCGCTCGACCCGCGTCAAAAACGCCTCGCGTTTGTCGCGGTCGTAGGCGTCCGGGTCTTCGATGCGCCAGCGTGTCAGCAGAGTGCGCTCGTAGGCGGTCAACTGCATCAGTGGAGGGCGCCGAGTGTTGATGATGTTCGCCCATCGCAGCCGTTGCAGAATCCCGAAGATCGCCTTCGAGAGAGCCGTCGGTTCCGTCCAGTAACCCTCGGAATCGATCAGCCCACGCTCCCGCAACGTCGGCAAAAGCTTTCCACAGTTGGTGCGGTAGGTGGCAAAGGTCTCCGGGTCGGGCTCGGAGCCGGCCGTCTCCAGGTCGACCGACCCGGTGCGAACCGCCTCGAGCAGCACCTCGAGTCCGGCTCGGCACTTCTCGAACAGGGGCTGACCGGCGGCGACGAAGGCATCGTAGTCGGTTTTCGTGATCACGTCGTTGGCTTTGAACGACAGCTTCCTGGCGGTCTCGCGGCGCTTGTCGGCGTCGTCGATGAACTGCTGATTGTTGACGGTGCGCACGAGGTCGAGAAATTCCGACGGAGGCGACTGCTCGAGCGCCTTGCGGGCCTCCTCGTATTTGTCGGCGCGCTCGGCGTCGAGCCTGGCACGGTCGACCTCGATGGGGGCAAACTCGAGCGGGTGCTCGGAGCCGCCCGACAGGCCGCCGAACAGCATCCACCAGAAAAACGCGCCCGCCACCGCGATCGACGCGGCGGCGCCCGCCAGCAGGCCGGGCCCGAGGCCTGGAGGCCTCGAACTGCGATCACGGTCGTACATGAGTACCTCCGTCGGCGCCGAACCAGCGGTTCATTCTCGGCCGGGCCGTATGCTACAGATGAACACCTCGAAGGCGAGTCTAACCGGAAGGACCGCACGCGACAAGCAGTCGAGGGTCGTCACGAAGAGAGACGTACCGATGCAACGCAAGATTCGCCGATTGATGAATCACTGGGTGACCGAGGTGGTCGTCGCCATCTTGATCGTCGTCTCGGTCGCGCTGGTCATCGTCGAAGCCGCGCTGACCCCGGAATCGCCCTGGTTCGAGACCGTCGCGACGACCAACTACGTGATCACCGCGATCTTCGTCGTCGAACTCTCTCTGCGGTTTTACGGCGAGAAGCGCAAACGCCACTTTTTCCGGCGATACTGGTACGACATCATCGCGATCTTGCCACTGTTTCGGGTGGCGAGATTCCTGCGGGTCCTCCGTCTGCTCCGGCTGTTTCGGGTCGGCGTCATCGCCACCCGCCGCCTCTCGCGCATCTCCCGGCTGTTTCGGTACGTGCGCGTCGAATACGTCATCATCACCTTCGTCGCCCTGACCGCCGTGTTGATTGGGGGGCTGTCGATGCGGTATGCCGAACCGGGCGTCGAGACGCTCGGCCAGGCGTTTTGGTTTTCGTTGATGACGCTTGTGGCCGCCGAGCCGATCGGCGCCTCGCCGTCGACCCCGCTGGGACATCTGGTCACGGTGGTTTTGACCCTCGGCGGGCTGACGGTCTTTGCCGTCCTGACGGGGACGGTCTCGGCGGTCATGATCGATACGTTCCGCCAGTTGAAGTTGCGTCCGATGGCTCTCGAAGATCTCGAAAACCACGTCGTCGTCTGCGGCTGGAACGAGGCCGGATCGCTGATCGTCGAGGAGTTGCTCAACGATCGGCGCTTCGAACACATCGTGCTCGTGACCGAACGGCCGAATATGGACGAGCACGCCATCGTACAGGCGCATCCCAGTGAGATCTTCACCGTAGAAGGGGACTACACTCGGCTCGACGTCTTGGAACGCGCCGGCCTCGCCGACGCAAGTCACGCTATTTTGCTGGCCGACGACAGCGTCGACGAACGCTCCGCCCAGGACCGCGACGCCCGGACGGTTCTGGCGGCGATGCTGACCGAGAAACTCAACGAGCAGATCCATACGACCGTCCAGCTCCTCAACAAGGACAACCAGAGCAGCCTCCGCGAGATCGGCGTCGAGGAGATCATCGTCAGCGACAAATACGTCGGCAACATCATGGCGACGGTGACCAAAAACGAAGGCATCGTCGCGATGCTCGACGAACTCCTGACCTCTCAATGGGGCCACCAGTTTTTCAAATCGGAAGTCCCGCCGGAGTTGGTCGGCAAACCGGTCGCCGAGGCGATGATCGTGTTGAAGCGCGACTACGACGCGACGCTTCTGGCGGTCGACACTCGCGATCCGACGGCGGGCCATCCGATCGTGGTCAACCCGAGCAATGATCTTCAGTTGGAGTCGCATCATCGGCTGTTCGTCGCGGCCGACGAGCCGCTTTTGGAACGCTGATCGAAGCGCGTGTCTCTGTGGCTGCGGGAGGCCTGGACGATGCTCACCGAGTTTCTGCTCGACATCGCGAATTTCGGGGCGGAGTGGGTCCTGTGGGTGCTGGTCGGATTGAGCGTGGCGACGATCTTCATCGTCCTCGAGCGGTTCGTCTTCTTCGCCAATCACAGCGTCGAGGTCGACGCCCTCCGCCTCGAGCTCGAGGAGGCCCTCGAGGCCGAGGATTTCGAGGCCGCCACCGATCTGCTCGACGACCGCGAGGCGATGGAGGCCCGAGTCGTGCTGTTCGGATTGCGCGACCGCGAGCGCGGCCCGGAAGCGGTCGAAGACCGGATGACCGGGGCGCTCGCCACCGAGAAGCAACGCTACGGGCGGTTTCTGGGGTTTCTCGGAACAGTCGGTAACAACGCACCGTTTATCGGACTGTTCGGGACGGTCATCGGAATCATCGGGGCCTTCGCCAATATCGCGATGGCGGGGCAGGGGGCCAGCCAGGAGGCGACCCAGGCGATGATGCACTCGATCTCGGAGGCCCTCGTGGCAACCGGGGTCGGGCTTTTGGTGGCGATTCCCGCCGTCATCGCCTTCAACGCCTTCAAG
>CAZRLK010000251.1:0-6104 GCA_964600555.1 uncultured Bradymonadales bacterium | reverse complement strand
GGAATGCGTTGGGTTTTCCTCTGTTCAGTGGTAAATGGATCAAACTCAAATTGCATCTCGCACGCCCCGGGCATTCGTGCACCGGCCGCCGGGCAGACCCGGTTGTGGTCGGGGCGGGACCAGATCTCGCGTGCTCACTTCCCATCTCGGAGACGAGCCCCTCGTGAACCAGCGACGTGACGAGTCCGCGCCCCGCGACGACGAGCGTTCGGCCCCCTCCCGCCGCCACGAAAACGGACCCGACGAGGTGCCGTTCGTCGTCGGCATCGGCGCCTCCGCCGATGGCCTCCGCGCGCTCAAGGGGTTTTTCGGCGCGGTCCCCGACGAGACCGGCATGGTCTTCATCGTCGTCCAGCACCTCGCGCCCGATCACGAAAGCAGCCTCGCCGAGCTGCTTCAATCCTCCTCCGACCTCCCCGTCGAACTCGGCGACGACGGCACCGAGATCGCCCCGGACCACGTGTATGTCATCCCGCCCGGCAAGCAGCTCGGCATCCGCGACGGCACCCTCCAGACCCAGCGCATCCCGGACCTGCACCGCGGCCGCCACACGATCGACTTTTTCTTCCGTGCACTCGCCGAGGCCCGCGAGCACCGCGCCGCCGGGGTGCTGCTGTCCGGCGCCGGCACCGACGGCACCGCCGGCCTGCGAACCATCCGCGAGCACGGCGGCCTGACGATCGCACAGGATCCGGCCGAGGCGGGGGTGGCGACGATGCCCCGCCACGCGATCGATGAGGACGTCGTCGATTTCGTCCTCCCGGTCGCCGAGATCCCCGGGCGGCTGGTGGCGGTCACCACCTCGAACCGCCGCTTCGAGATCCTCGATCCCCCCGAGGAGCTCGGCGAAGAGGCGCGCAAGCGGGTCGGGCGGGTGATGAATTTGCTGTACGAGCGCACCGGCAACGACCTGTCGGATTACAAGCGCCCGACGGTCCTGCGCCGGATCGGGCGGCGCATGCAGGTCCGGCAGGTCGACACGCTGGAGGCGTATCTGCAGTACCTCGAGGAGGATCCGGAGGAGGTCGAGCGGCTGTTCGAGGAGTTGTTGATCGGGGTGACTCGCTTTTTTCGCGACCGCGAGGCCTGGGAGGCGCTCGACGAGCAGGTGATCCCGCAGGTGTTCGAGGGGAAGAGCGGGAAGGATTCGGTCCGCGTGTGGGTGCCGGGCTGTGCGACCGGCGAGGAGGCCTACACGGTCGGCATTCTGCTCAGTCGCTACGCCGAGAGGCTCGAGGATCCGCCGGAGCTGAAGGTCTTTGCCACCGACATCGACGCCGAGGCGATCACCTTCGCCCGGCGGGCGTGCTACCCCTCGGCGATCGCCTCCGACATCCCGACCGGCCTGCTCGATCGGTTCTTCCACCGCGACGACGAGGAGTATTGCGTCGACAAGCGGCTGCGCAACCGCGTGCTGTTCGCCGTCCAAAACGCCCTGGCTGATCCGCCGTTTTCGAACCTCGATCTCGTCACCTGCCGCAACTTTCTGATCTATCTCGAGCCCGACGCCCAAAAACAGCTCCTCGAGGTGTTGCACTACGGGCTCGACGCCCACGGATATTTGATGCTCGGCTCCTCCGAGACGACCACGCAGGCCGACGGGCTGTACGAGACCATCGACAAGGCCAACCACCTGTATCGCCGGGTGCCCGAATCCCGTGCGAACATCCACGTCCCGCGCCGGGCGTTCGGCTACGAGCACGACGAGAGCTTTCCGGACGAGCCGCGGGTTCCGGAGCCGGAGGCCGACCTCGGCGAGATCCACCGCCGGACGCTGCTCGATCAGTACGCGCCGCCGAGTGTTCTGCTCGACGCCGACCACCAGCTTTTGCACGTCAGCGGCGATGTCGACCCGTATCTGTCGATACCGCCCGGCCACCCGAGCGCCGACATCCTCCAGATGGTCTCCGACGAGCTCCGCCCCCGGGTGCGCACCCTGTTGTACGAGGCGTCGAGCCATTCCGGCGAGCCGGTGCGTCGCCGGATTGGACGCGAGGAGGACGATCTGCAACTGCAGGCGCTCGCTTTCCAGCCTCCCGAGGTCGACGAGCCGGTCGTCGAGCTGTCGTTTCGCCGGGCCCCCCGCCTCGCCTCGCCGTCGGTCTCCGAGCGCGCCGAAGACGCCGACGACTCGCAGAAGCTGGTGGCCGAACTCGAACACCAGTTGCAGCGTACCCACGAGCGCCTCGAGTCGACGGTCGAGGAGTACGAGGCCTCGAACGAAAAGCTGCGGGCCTCGAACGAAGAGCTGATGTCGATGAACGAGGAGCTGCAGTCGACGACCGAGGAGCTGGAGACGAGCAAGGAAGAGCTGCAGTCGATGAACGAGGAGCTGCAGACGGTCAACGACGAGCTCAACGACAAGATCGAGCAGCTCGACAGTGTCAACAGCGACCTGCGCAACCTGATGCGCTCGACCGACATCGGCACGATCTTTCTGGACCGCGATCTGACCATCAAGCGCTTCACCGAGCCGGTCACGGCGTATTTCAACCTCATCCACACCGACGAGGGGCGGCCCTTCTCGCACGTGACCCACTCGCTCGACACCGACCGTCTGGAGGAGGATGCCCGGCGGGTGCTCGAGGAGCTGACGACGATCGAGCGGGAGGTCGCCTGCGAGGGCGGGCGGCATTTTCTGGTCCGGGCGCTGCCGTATCTGACCGTCGACGACCGCGTCGACGGGGTGGTGTTGACCTTCGTCGAGATCACCGAGCGCAAGCGCATCCGCGAGCAGCTGGCGGCCAACGAAAAGAAGTTTCGGACGGTCTTCGAGAGTGCCGCCGATCCGATGTTCATCTACCAGGTCGACCGGGAGGGCCGCCCCCGGCCGTTCACCGAGGTCAACGGCCTGGCGGTCGAAAAGACCGGCCTCCCCCGCGAGCGGCTCGCCGAGACGACCGTCGACGAGCTTTTCGTCGCCGACAGCTTCGATCTGGAGGCTCATCTCCGGGCGCTCGAGCGCGACGGCGAAAACCAGACCGAAGCGAGGTTGCGCCCCGCGGACGGCGAGCCGATCCCCTGCGAGATCCAGGCCAAACGCATGCAGGTCGCCGAAGGGAGCATGGTCGTCGAGGTCGTCCGCGACATCTCCGATCGGAAACGCTACGAGCGGGCGCTGGTCGAGTCGAAGGAGCGCGCCGAGGAGCTGGCCGAGCTGCGGTCGATGTTTCTGTCGACGCTCAGCCACGACGTCCGCTCGCCGCTGACGGCGATCATGACGATGGTCGGGATCCTGCGCCGCAAGATGGACGAGGAGGACCGCGAGATGGTCGACCGCATCCAGCGCTCGACCGAGAAGTTGCGCAAGATCCTCGATTCGATCCTGCGGATGGCCAAACTCGAGAGCGGCGAGACGTTCGCCTCGCTGGAGCGCTTCGACCTGGTCGAGACGATCGAGGACGTCCTCGAGTTGCACGAGCCTCTGGCCGGGGAGCGGGATCTCGAGCTCGGCTACGAGGGTCCCGACTCACCGGTCGAGGTTCGACTCGACTCGCGGTTTTTGACCCAGATTTTGAGCAACCTCGTCGACAACGCCGTCAAGTACACCGACGAGGGCGAAGTCGTCGTCGCGTTGAGCGAAACCGACGAGCGGGTCCGCATCGACGTGGTCGATACCGGCCCTGGCGTTCCCGCCGACGAGCAGGAGGCGATCTTCGAGCGCTTCGAGACCGGCTCGGCCGACTCTCCCGACGAGAGCGTCGGGCTCGGACTCGCCATCAGCCACATGCTCACCGAGGCGCTCGACGGGTCGATTTCGGTCGACTCGGCGCCGGGTGAGGGGTCGACGTTTACGGTCGAATTTCCGAGAGGATTCGAGGCGTGATCGATGCCGGTCTCACACCTCTTTGGTGACGAGCCCGAAGAAGACGCCGACGAACAGTGAAAAACCGGTCCAGACGAGAATCTGGAGGGGGGCGCGCGAGCCGTGCAGGACGGCGTCGGTGCCGCTGAACAGCCACCACAGGCTGCCGGTGACGCCGGCGGCGAAGGCGAGGCAAAGGATCAGAAACCCGAGGGTGCGGCGCAGGCGTCCGAGGCGGTAGCGCCGCGGGGCGGGCTCGTGCGGGGAGGTGGTCTTGGAGGCCAGGTCGGAAGCGAGGTACAGGTAGGTGCCGAGCAGGCCGGCGCCGAAGGTAATGGCGATGCCGGTGTAGTCGCGGTTGCCGGCCATCTCGATCCAGGCGTCGCCGAAATCGAGCAAGAGCAGGGCGCCGACCGCCAGGGCCATCCAGACCTCGAGGTAGTGGCCGAGAAACCGGGCGGTGGTGGCGGCGAAGGCGCCGGCGGGGCCGGAGTCGGTGCGGAGGCGCTCGAGCGGCAGGACGTTGCGGAAGTGGTAGCGGTCGAGGAACCAGTCGCGGGCGTCGCGGAGGGCGGCGGCCTGCGAGTCGGGGTCGACGAGGGCGAGAAGCGAGGAATCGAGGGCGATGCGTTCGACGTCGGGGCCGTAGCCTCCCTGGAGGGCGTCGTCGAGGAGCGTCTCCCAGCGGATCCGGAGGAACGCCTGCCACTGGCGGCGGCCTTGCTCGTCGAGGCGCCCGGCGGGGGCGTGCTCGCAGGCGGTCTCCAGGACGTCGACCTCCCGAAGCCAGGTGCGTCGGGCCCGCGAGTCGGCCGCCTCGTCGGTCGGCTCGTGGCCGGGGAGGTCGTCGGCGCGCGAGGGGGCGGCGGCGATCCAGTAGGCGGCCTCGAGCAGCTCCTCGAGTTCGGCCGGCTCGTCGGTCTCGTCGTCGCGTGTCTCGAGGGCGGTGAACACCCCGGCCGGGTCGCTGTCGGCCGGGTCGGTGTCGGGGCCCCGCTCACCGGTGGCCTCGAAGGCGGCCGAGGCGATCTGGTCGACGCGCGTCAGCCAGTGGCGCAGCCGGCGGTCGATCGCGTCGGTCGTCGCCTCCAGCAGCCGGCGGTCGTGCTCGGGCAGGGCGCCGGCGAGACGGTCGGTGAGGTCAGCGAGGGCGGTGGAGGTGTGGCGGCCGGCCTCGCGCATCTGCTCGAGGTCGAAGGCGGCAGAGGGGTCGAGTTCCGCCAGGTCGGTGCGCAGGCGGTCGGCGAGGCGCTCGAAGTCGGCGACGAGGTCGTCGGCGGCGAGGGGATCGACCTCGCGGGAGGTGTCGACGAGGATCGATTCGCCGGCGGGGGTCGCTTCGGCGACGAACTGCAGGTAGCCGCGGCGGGCGGCGGTGTCGCCGACGACGTCCGGGTCGAGGAAGTCCGCGAGGTCGGCGACGGAGCTGAAGACGAATCCCTCGCGCTGCAGGTCGGTCAGGCGCCGGCGGGTGGCGGCCAGGGGCACATGCCACCGGTCGGCGCCGGCGGCGGGGGAGGCGTCGAGGGCCTCGTCGGCGGTGGCGAACTCGTCTTCGAGCGCCCGGACGCGGGTCTCGAGGTCGTCGACGCCGGGATAGCTGCGGCCGGCGGTGCGATCGGCCAGAAGTTTCGGGAGCGAGCGGTGGGGCTTGCGGGCCATCAGCCGAAACAAGAAGGCCCGGAGCGCGAAATCGGGGTCGCTGGCGAGCCGGCGGCGCAGGTGATCTTCGACGGCGTCGGCGATCAAATCCAGGAATTCGGCGGGGCGGTGGGCGGGGACGAGCTCGAGGAGCATGCGGGCCGAGCGCATCGACTGGACGTGCTCGGTCTCGAGGGGGAAATCCCGGGGGGCCTCCTCGATCTGGAAGATGTCGACGAGCAGGCGATGGAAGGCGGGCCAGGCGGTGCCGGGAAGCGGGGTGCGGCCGGCGGGGGCGGTGGCTGAAGGCTCGGGACCGGCGGAAAACACGAGGCGGTGGGCGCGCAGGACGGCGGCGATCTCGGAGCGGTCGACGGGGCCGAAGCGCGCGACATCGAGCAGTTGGAAGGCGGTGCGGGCGCGGAGACGGGGGGGATCGCGGTGCCAGAGGCCAGGGTCGGTCAATGACTCGACGCCGTCGACGAAGGCGGTGTGGGTCTTTTCGCCGTCGGGAGCGGCGCCTCGCCAGGGGGCGGCCTCGTTGGCTTCCGCGCCGGTCGCGTCGTCGGGGCGTCCGGCGGGGTCGCCGGGGCGGGTGCGGAAGCCGTCGCGCAGAATGGCGATCGCCCAGGCGTCGGTGTGGCGTCGGCGCCGATCC
>CAZRLK010000250.1:0-6129 GCA_964600555.1 uncultured Bradymonadales bacterium | reverse complement strand
CCGAGCAGGCGGGCGTATGCCCGGGTGAACAGGTCGAATCGGAGCGTCGGCCGCGCCATCGCCAGGCCCGCGATCAACACCAGCAGCAGCCAGACGCCGAGATATGGGTCGTGCGATTCCATGAGGCAGGCTCCGCGGCTGCTCTCAGACCAGCTCCTCCCAGGAGATCTCCGTCTCGCCGCCCATCCGGATGCGGCGCGACGCGAGGTCGAGTACCAGCAGCGCGAGCGCGGCGATCAGGAAGTACGGCCACAGCTCGCGGCGGTACTTGACCTCTTCGCCCATCGGGTCGAACAGGGTCTCGGCCTCGGGGTCGGTCTCGCCGCCGGTGATCTCGGCGGCCTGGCGTCCGAGCTCGCGGTTCGGCTCCAGAAAGAGGTGTTCCCGGGGGTACGGATACGACAGGGAGCCGAAGCTGACGGCCGAGAAGTTCTCGCGGTCGGTCTCCGGGCCGGCGCGGTGGTTGGCCTCGAGCTGGTAGGAGCCGTAGGCGTCGAGCGGGTGGCGAGCCTCGTAGCGTCCGGCGGCGGTCTGGCGCAAATCGACGGTCTCCTTGTCGCCGTCGGGCCCGGTGACGACGACCGAGGAGTCGAGGCCGTTGATGAACTGGTCGTTGCGTCCGATGGCGTCGACGACGATGTGGGCTTCGCCCTGCGAGACCTCGGCGCGCATGCCGAGCCGGCGGCGCTCGTCGGTGCGCATCGTGTTGCGGATCACCTGCGCCCAGAATTTCGAGTAGCCCGACCACTGGACCCACTCGACGCCCCAGCGGTTTTTGAGGTCCGAGGTGAAGGCGACGGCCTTGCCCAGCCCCCGCCGCCAGCGCGCCAGGATCGGCTCGCCGTACTCCGAGCTCAAAAGCACCTCGGCCTGGTCTTCGGCCTGCGTCGAGACGTAGCCCAGAAGATACGGGGCCTTCTCCCACGGGATGCCCTCGAGCACCTGGGCCTGTTTGGCGACGTTCGGGCGGAACGGCTCCTCGACCATCGACGAGCGGGAGACCGTCGAGGTCTCCTTCATGAAAATTCGCGGGATGTTGTACGGGTCGGAGGTGAAGTAATACCGCCCGCCGCCCCCCTCGGCGACGCGCCTCAGCAGCGTCGTCGCCGCCTCGGAGCCGATGGCGACCGTCGAGACGGTGATGTTTTCGATGCGCATCGCCGGCAGCAGCTCGTCGAAGATGTTGGCCGAATCGGAGTGGCCGTCCGACAGCAAGATGACGTGTTTGAGCTTGGCCGGTGTCATCGCCAGCTTCTCGAAGCCGTACGAGAGGCCGGCGGCGATGTCGGTGCCGCCGCTGGCCTGCAGCCGGCTGATGTCGTCGAGGATGCGCACCCGGTTGACGGCCGACTGCATGCGCACGATCGACTGGACCGAATCGTCGAAGGCGGTGACGCCGACCTTGTCGTTTTTCTGCAGGATCTCGACGGTGGCCTTCGAGGCCTCCTTCGCCAGCTCGATGCGCTCGCCGTTCATCGAGCCGGACTTGTCGACGATCAGCATCAACGCCAGGCTCGGCGTCTCGCGCTGGGCTTTCGGCTGGAAGTCGACCGGCAGAAGCTGCTCGACCTCGGTGTCGTGCCAGCCGCCGGGGCCGAACGAATTCTCGCCGCCGGCCATGATGAACCCGCCGCCCAGTTCCTTGACGTACTCGTCGAGCAGCTGCATCTGCCGGTCGGTGATGTCGACCGCCGAGACGTCCGACAGGACGATGCAGTCGAACTTGTCGAACTCCTCGAGGCTGGTCGGGAAGCCGTTTTTGCCGCGGGTCTCGACGACGAAATTTTCGTTGCGCAGGGCCCGCTGCAGATAGTGGCGGGCGCGCATCTCGCCCTCGACGTACAGCACCCGGGGCTTGCCGCGGACGTCGGCGCTGTAGACGTACTCGTTGTTCGCCTCGACGGTATCCTCGCCGGCGACGTCCATCTCGAGCTGGAATCGCCGGAAGCCGGGCTCGAAGATCTCGGTCTTGAACTGGATGTCGTTGGCGCCCTCCTCGAGATCGACGGTCTTCGTGGCGCTCTTGTAGTCGTTTTGCCACAGCGTGAAGCTCGCTTCGGTGGCATGCGTCGAGAAGATCCGGGCGGAGAGGTGGAACGGGGAGCCGACCTCGAGTTCCTCCGGGGCGTCGATCTTCTGGATCAGGACTTCGGGTTTCGGTTCGAACTCGATCTCGCGGTTGTACATCCGGATGCCGAAACTCTCGGCGCGGTGGGCCTCGGCGAGGAATTCGCCGCGGGTCTGGTTGCCGTCGGAGACGAGGACGACGCGCTTGAGGTGGTTCTGGGGGAACAGTCCGTAGCTCATCCGCAGCGCGGCGGCGATGTCGGTATACAGCCGGGCGTCTTGTTCGTCGGACCGGGGGATCGTCTCGAGCGGCTGCTCGTCGGGGAGGGAAACGCGGTACGGATGGGCGGCGAAGCCGACGACCCGGACCTCGTCGTACGGTTCCTTCGCCTCGCGGGCCTCGTCGATGCGCTCGGCGGCCCGGTCGAGGACCTCGTCGGGGACGGAGGCAGAGGTGTCGACCAAAAAGACCGTCGTCACGCGCGACTCGAAGGTCGTGACGACGACCTGGATCAGAGCGCCGACCAGCGCCGCCAGGACGGCGGCCCGCAGGGCGACGTTCAGCCAGCGCTGCAGGCGGGGCAGATCCGAGAGCGTCCAGCGCTGGACGAGCCACAGGACCGGCAACAACAGCAGGCCGCCCAGAAACAGCGGCTCCAGGATCTCGAGCGTCCGGCCGCCCCACTCGACGACGATCGTCTGGCGGCCGGGGGCGACGACGTACTCGAAAAACGCCCAGCCGCCGACCAGCCAGGCGCCGACCAGCAGCGTCCAGAAGGCCACCTCCCCGAGATTGTCTCGCCAGTCGTCCACGGTCTCGTCTCCGGTGTCGTCAGCTCCAGCGGTCGCTCAGACGGTCCATCGGCGATTGTAGGTGACCCACTCGACGAGCAGCAGCAATCCGGCCGCCAGCACGGCCCAGATCCAGAGCTGGCGGCGGTCGAAAAACAGGCCCTCGGCGTCGCCGGTGGCCGCGCGGCCCTCGAGTTCGATCTGCGTCGGGGTCGGCGCGGATTCGACGGGGTCGGCGAGGTTGGCCGCCAGGCGTCTATCGCCGGCGGGCGTCTCGACGGTGTAAAAGCCCGGGTGCATGCCCCGAAAGACGGCCTCGCCCTCGAAGATCGGGACCGTCGAGCGCTCCCCGTCCGGCGGGACGACCGTCGCCTCCTCGGCTCCGTCCGGCAGGTCGATCGCCCAGGTGCGTCCGGTCACGTAGTTCGGGATGTAGCTGTCGTCGTCGAGCTCGAAGTAGTCGACGAGGTTGAACATCAGCATCGGGAAGGCGACCCGGAGCGGCAGGTCGCTGTTGCGGATGTCGAAGGCGATGGCGACGAGGTTGCGGTCCGGGCCGGGCCGGGCGACGAGCAGCGGCGAGCCGAACGACGAGGCGATGCGGTGGTCGTCGCGCTCGAGGCTCAGCTCCCGGGCGCTGCCGATGTTGAGATCCTTGAAGGTCAGCCAACGCATCAGCGGATGGCTCTCCTGTACGGAGGTCAGGATCGGATCGTCGAGTTCGCCGACGACCGGCCAGGGCGAGTCCTCGCCCGAGGGGTCGATGTACAAGAAGTTGCCCGCCTCGGGGGCGGGCGGGGTGAAGCGATCGAAGATCGTGACGTCGTAGTCGGTGCTCGAGGCCGGGTCGTACTGGTCGGGAGGGATGCGGTCGACCTCGACGTTCGGGTTCAAGATCAGCGTCCCCTCGAGATACAGGTTCTCGTCGCTGACGAGCTGGACGTCGACCTCCTCCAGATCCGGCAGCAGGGCGAACGCCCGGTCGTCGAGGGGAAAGATGTCGCGAGCGTCGCGGGATGTCAGCTTCAGGCGCGCCTCGAGTTTCTCGCCGGCGACCGCCTGGCTCGGGTAAAACCGCTGGCGCGTCTCGCCGGGTTCGAGCTGCAGGGGTTTGGTGTCGACCAGCCGGCCGTCGGCGTGGATCTGGAGCTCCGCGCGGATCGACCGCTCGAAGTAGTTTTGCACGGAGACGAACAGCTCGTAGTCGAGTTTGTTGGCGACATAGCGGCGGACGTTGAAGCCGGTGATCCCGACGTTGCCCCCGCCTTCGCCGACCTGGATGTGGCGGACGGTGGTCTCGTCGCCGAGCTGGAGGTCGTCGAGTTGCTCGTCGTCGAACCCGGCGCCGTCGCTGACGACGACCAGCTCGCCGCGCTCCCGGTCGCGAAGCGAGTCGGCGGCGAAGCTCAGCGCGTCGCGATACGAGGTGCCGGTGCCGGTGACCTCGAGGTCGCGAAGCGGCTGCTCGAGGACGGTCGGTTCGCTGACGAACGGGCTCTGGGGGTGGACCTGGCTGTTGAACGAAGCGAGCATGATCCGGTCCTCGGGCCCGACGGTCTCCAGAAGCTCGAGGGCGCGCTGTTTGCCGACGTCCAGCCGGTCGGCCCCGCCGGCGACGTCGGTGGCGGCCATGCTCGCTGAATTGTCGACCAACACGACCATGTGGCGTCCCTCGACGACTTCGTGTTCGGAGTGCGGGTCGAGCAGCCCGAAGGCGAGCAGCGCGACGACCAGGATGTGGATCAGCCACGAGAGCAGTCGCCGGAAGCGCCGCCAGAGGTTCGACTGGCGGCTCTGCTCCTCGATCACCCGGGCCCACAGACCGGAAAACGGCACCTGGATGCGGCGCTTGCGGAGTTTCAGCACGTACAGAAGCGTCACCAGCGCGGCGGCGATGCCGGCGCCGATCAGGACGTTCTGTAGGGCGAATCCGGTCAGTTGCATCGGTCACACTCGTGGCCGGGCCACAGTCAGTCGACAAATCCACCCGCTCGAAACACCTGCAGGACGAGTTCGTCGAACGGCTGCTGGGTCGGGGCGCGAAAATACAAAAGTTCGTTGCGGCTGCAGTATTCTTCGAGTTCGGTGCTGAACGACTCGAAGGTCTCCCGGTAGGCTTCCAGAAGCTCCGGGGTGACGGTCACCTGGCGGACGTCGCCGGTTTCGCAGTCGACGACCTCGACTTCGCCAACCAGCTCCGGGTCGAGTTCCCGCTGGTCGAACAGTTGGACGACGACCGGGTCGAAGCGGTGGTAGCGCAGGTAGTTGAGGGCCTCCTCGAAGCCCTCGGGGTCGTAAAAGTCGCTGACGACGACGGCCATCCCGCGGCGGTCGTGTTGGTTGACGAACGTCTCGAAGGCCTCCTCGAGTTTCGTCCGCTCGCCGGGCTCGACGCCCCGGAGAAACTCGAAGATCTTGAAGATCTGGTTGCGGCCGCGCGTCGGCGGGAGGCGCTCGTCGAGTCGGCTCGAGAAGGGGACGATGCTGACGCGATCGAGGTTGCTGAGCCCGATGTAGCCGAGGGCGGCGACCAGGCGTTTGGCGTAGTCCCACTTGTTGGGGGTGCCGAGCTGCATCGACTTGCTGCTGTCGAGCAGGAAGTAGATGTACAGATCCTTTTCCTCCTCGAACAGCTTCAAAAACAGCTCTTCGGTGCGGGCGTACAGGTTCCAGTCGATGTTGCGGAAAGCGTCGCCGCGGGAGTACTGGCGGTGTTCGGCGAATTCGATGCCGCTGCCGACGATCTCGGTCTCGCGGCGGGCCTGCTGCTGGCGGGCGGCCTTTTGCGACAGGATGTACAGGTATTCGAGGCGCTGGAGGAACTCCTCGTCGAATTGGTCCTGGCTGTCAGCCACGAGTCGACTCCGATGGGCCTGGGTGAAATCGAGGCCGGCACCGACCGGCGGGGGGAGAGGACGCGGCGCGGTCGAGGGGCGCCGTGCGTCCGGGCCGCCGCCTCGGCCGCTCATTCGGTGCGCTCCGGCACGGCGTCGGTGATCTCGTCGAGAATCTCGTCGGGGTCGACGCCCTCGGCCTCGCCCTCGAAGTTGAGGATGATCCGATGGCGCAGTGCCGGGGCGGCCGAGTGGCGGATGTCGGCGCACGAGACGTTGTAGCGGCCGTCCATCAGCGCGCGGACCTTGGCGCTCAGAAGCATCGCCTGGGCGCCGCGCGGCGAGGAGCCGTAGCGGACGTACTGGCGAGTCACCTCGGGGGTCTCCTCGGAGTCGGGGTGGGTCGCCTCGAGCAGCCGGAGGGCGTAGTCCTGGA